>JBKECG010000065.1:0-26563 GCA_047974395.1 Pikeienuella sp.
CATAGTCGCGCAGCACCACGACGGAGGGCAGCCGGATCTCCAGCGAGGGGCTGCGCGCCACCTCGTCATATTCGGCGACGATCTGCACCCGGTCGAGAAAGGACGCCTTGATCGCCTCCTGCCAGGGCCATAGCGACAAGGGGAAGTAGGAGAGCGGTCGATAATCGGCGTTGAGGACCAGCGCGGGATGATCGCGCAGCCGGCCCGGCGAGCGAACGAAACCCATCGCCCCCGCCCCGTTCATATCGCGTGTCGCTCCCACATCGCGCCGCTCCTTCCGCAACCGATGACGCGACTATATATGGGCGCCGCGACCGATCAAGCGACAAGATGCGCCAGAATTGCGAAACTACTGTGACTTATCCACATCGGCGTTCGGTCGGGAAACGGAGAGGATTCAGGCGCCGCCCACATGCTCGCGAATGAAATCCAGCGCGAGGCGCAGCCCGTCCGGGGCGATACCATGGCCGACGCCCTGGCTGATATGCCACGAGACCGGGATCCCCGCCGCCGCCAGCCCGGCCCGGGCCTCATGGATCGCATCGACCGGGATCACCTCGTCCTGATCGCCATGGATCAGCAGCACCGGGGGTTTCGCGGTGATCGGCCCCATCTCCTCATCCTCGACCAGCCGGCCGGAGAAGCCGACGACGCCGGCGAAGGCCGAAGCCCGGCGCAGCCCCACCAGAAGGCTCATCATCGTGCCCTGCGAAAACCCGACCAGCACGGTCGAGCCGGCGTCAACGCCCTCTTCGGCCATCGCCTCGTCAAGATAGGCGTGCAGCGCCGCCTCGGCCCGGCGCACGCCCTCGCGCATCGCGGCTTCGGGCGAGCCGTCGATCCAGGGGATCGGGAACCATTGCCGGCCCATCGGGTTGACGGCGCAGGGCTCCGGCGCGTCAGGCGAGCGGAACGCCGTATCCGGCAGATGCGGCGCCAGCGCCTCGGCCAGGCCGAAAAGATCTTTCCCATCCGCGCCATAGCCATGCAGCATGATCACCAGAGAGCGCGTCTTCCCCGATTTCGCGCCCGCGCGCGGCCCGTTCAGAATGCTCATGCGACGCCCTCCCTGCCCTTCAGCACGCGGTAATAGGCGAAGAGGATGCGCGCGGCAACGGCCCGCCAGGGGCGCCAGGACTCCGCCATCGCGTCCAGCGCGGCGATGGAGGGGCGCTCCTCCAGCCCGTAAAGCGCGCGCGCCGCCTCGCGCAGCGCCAGATCGCCGGGCGCGAAGATGTCGGCGCGTCCGACCGCGAACATCAGATAGATCTCGGCGGTCCAGCGGCCGACGCCCGGAACCGCGGTCAGGGTCGCAACCGCCTCTTCCTCCTCCATCGCGCCGAGCGCGGGATAATCCAGCCTCGCGGCGGCCAGCGCCTGCGCGTAACGGGCCTTCGCCCGCGACAACCCGGCGGCGCGGAGCGCGTCCTCATCCGCCGCGGCGATGGCGGCGGCTCCGGTCAGCCCCGCCGCCTCCATCCGCGCCCAGATGCCGGCCGCGGCGGCGGTCGAGACCTGTTGCGAGACGATGGAATGCAGGAGCGCGGCGAACCCTTCCGCCCGACGACGAAGCGGCGGCGGGCCGGTCAGCGACAGCGCATGGGCCATGCGCGGACAGGCGGCGGCCAGATGCGCCGCCCCCTCCGCCAGATCGGCTTCGGTCTCGATGATCCTCATCGGCGAAGAAGGGCGCCTCGGGGGCGGCTGGTCAAGCGCGCCGCCCCGCGATTTCAGAGCAGCGCCTTCGCCGCCGCCGCCACCTTCTCCGCGGTGATCCCGAAATGCTCGTAGAGCGCCGGCGCCGGGGCGGAGGCGCCGAAACCCTCCATGCCGATGAAGACGGCCTTGCGGCTGTCGCCCCGCTCGCCCGAAAGCCAGCGGTCCCAGCCAAAGCCCGAAAGCGCCTCGATCCCGACGCGGACCGGGCCGCGCGGCAGCACCTTCTTGCGGTAAGCCTCGTCCTGCGCGGCGAAAAGCTCCCATGAGGGCATGGAGACGACCCGCGTCCCAATACCCTCCGCCTGAAGCAATTCGCGCGCCTTCAGCGCGATCTCCACTTCGGAGCCGGTGGCGATCAGGATCGCCCGGCGCTTGCCCTCGGCCTCGGCCAGCACATAGCCGCCCTGTTCGGAAAGGTTGCGGTTCTGGTGCTTCACCCGCACCGTCGGCAGATTCTGCCGCGTCAGCGCCAGCACGGTCGGGCCGTTGCGGGTCAGCGCGATCTCCCAGGCCTCCGCCGTCTCCACCGCATCGGCGGGGCGCAGGACCACATAGCCCGGCGTCGCCCGCATCATCGCCACATGCTCGATCGGCTGATGGGTCGGGCCGTCCTCACCGAGGCCGATGCTGTCATGGGTCATGACATAGACCGCGCGCGCGCCCATCAGCGCCGAAAGCCGCATCGCGCCGCGGGCGTAATCGGTGAAGCAGAGGAAGGTGCCGCCATAGGGCAGGACGCCGCCATGCAGCGCCATGCCGTTCATCGCCGCGGCCATGCCATGCTCGCGGATGCCGTAATAGACATAGCGCCCGGCCGGGTTTTCCGCCGAGAAGACGCCCAGCCCCTCGGTCAGCGTGTTGTTGGAGCCGGTGAGATCGGCCGAGCCGCCAATCGTCTCCGGCATGACCGGATTGATCGCCGCGAGCGCATTCTCGGAGGCTTTGCGCGTCGCGACCGAGGGGCGCGCCTCGGAGATCTCCTTCTTCAGCTTGCGGATCGCGCCCGAGAGCCGTTTCGGCGCCTCGCCGGCGATCACGCGGGCGAATTCCTCGCGCTTGCGCTCGGAAAGCGCCGCGAGCCGCGCCGCCCATTCGCCCCGCGCGCCGGCGCCGCGTCCGCCGATGGCGGCCCAGCTTTTCGCGATATCGGCCGGAATCTCGAACGGCCCCTCGCTCCAGCCATAGGCCTTGCGCGCGCCCTCGATCTCGGCCGCGCCAAGCGGGGAGCCATGCGCCTTGGCGCTGTCCTGCCTGGTCGGGGCGCCGAAGCCGATATGGGTCTTGCAGGCGATCAGCACCGGGGCGCCGGCCTGTTTCGCCTTCGCCAGCGCCGCCGTGATCGCCTTCGGGTCATGGCCGTCGATCTCCATCACCTCCCAGCCCGAGGCGCGGAACCGCGCGGGCTGGTCGGTGATGTCGGAAAGCGCGATCTCGCCGTCGATGGAGATGCCGTTATCGTCCCAGAGCACGATCAGCTTGTTCAGCCCCTGCCGGCCGGCGAGGCCGATCGCCTCCTGGCTGACGCCCTCCATCAGGCAGCCGTCGCCGGCGATGACATAGGTGTGATGGTCCACCACCTGCCGGCCGAACCGCGCCGCCATGGAGCGTTCCGCCATCGCCATGCCGACCGCCGTGGCGATCCCCTGCCCCAGCGGGCCGGTCGTCGTCTCGATCCCGGCGCCGTGGCCATATTCCGGATGCCCGGCGGTTTTCGCGCCAAGCTGGCGGAAATTGCGGATCTCGCTCAGCGGGAAATCCCTGTAGCCGGTCAGGTGCAACAACCCGTAGAGCAGCATCGAGCCATGGCCGGCGGAAAGCACGAAACGGTCGCGATCCGGCCAGTCGGGCGCGGCCGCGTCGAATTTCAGATGCTCGCGAAAGAGCACGGTCGCGACATCGGCCATGCCCATCGGCATGCCCGGATGGCCGGACTTCGCGGCCTCCACCGCGTCCATCGCGAGAACGCGCAAAGCGGCGGCCAGACGCCAGTGATCGGGATGGGCGGAGCGGAGAGCGGAGATATCCAAGGGACGCGCTTTCGGTCAGGTGGCGGGAGAGCGTATATCGCGGAACCCATCGCCGGCGGTCAAGCCGCATTGCGGCGAGCGCCCATGGTGACGATAGTGTACGGGCGGCGGGGGCGCGCATGTCGATTCGGCAAGCCGTCGACAGATCGCGAGAAAGGGACAGGCATGAGTGAACTGAAAGCGGCGATCGGGCGTTTGACCGCCGCCGTAACGGAGATGGAGCGGGCGTTGCAGGCCGAGCGCGGCGAGGCCGCCGCGACAAGGCGGGCGCTGGAGGAGGCCGAGCGGCGGCTGGAGCGGGCGCAGGCCGAGGCGCTGAGCGGATCGGAGATGACCTCCGCCCGGATCGCGGAGCTGGAGACGGCGCTGGCGGCGGCCGAAGCCGGCGGCGGCGAAGCGCAGGTCGGGCTGGAAGCCCGCGCCGCCGAGGCCGAGAGCGCCATAGACGAGGCGCGAACCCTGATCGAGGCGTTGACCGGAGAGCGCGACAAGGCGCTGAAGGAGATCGCCACGCTGAGGGAGGCCCGCGACGATGACGCGCAGCTTCGCGAGGAGGCGGCGCAGGCGCTTGACGCCGCCATCGGCGAATTGCGCGTCCTGAGCCGGGCCGGCGCCCATGGCTGAGGTCACGATCAGGATCAGCGGCCGGCCCTATCAGATCCTCTGCGACGATGGCGAGGAGGCCCGCGTCTCCGCGCTCGCCCGCCGGATCGACGAGGAGGCGAAGGCGCTCGCCGCCGCCGGCGGGCAGGTCACCGAGGCGCGGCTGCTGCTGATGTCGGCGCTGATGCTGGCCGACAAGCTCGACGAGGCCGAGCAGGCGCTGAGCGCGGCGCCGCCGGAAGCCTCCTTCGCCGATATGAGCGAGACCGAGGCCCGCGCCGCCATCGACGCCGCCGCCGCGCGGCTGGAGGCGTTGAGCGCAGGATCGCGAAGCGGCTGAACCCGGTGACGACCAGAGCGCCCGGCGACGCGGTCGCCGTCGGCATGAAAGTGATCGCCGCGCCGGCGAGCGCGGTGGAGCCGGCGCTGATCGAATGGCGCTGGACCAATCTCGCCGACCATGTGCGGACGCTCGTCCCGACCGCGCCTCACGCCATCAGGGATCGCGGACGGGTGGTCCATTTCGGCTTCGAGACCGATGACGAGAAACAGCCGCGCCCGGTCGCGCTCGCGCCTGGGGCGACTCATGCAGTCAGGGCGCGGCTGATGATCTCGCCCGATCATCGGCCGGAGATCGACGACGAGGCGATGCTGGCGCTGACTTTCCATGTCCGCCGCTTCTCCAGACCCGGCGACGGCCCGGCGGAGGAGCCCGGCTATGTGGAGGAGCCGAATATCCCCCATCCGATCGAATTGCCGGTGAACCGGCGCGGCCTCACATGGCTGATGACCGATTACGGCCGCGCCTCCTGCTTCTTCCGCCATGAGACCGGCGTCTACACCGTCAAGACGCGCGACCGGGCGGTGGAGCAGCTGGAGGGCGCCGATCCCGCGGATGCGCGCGCGGTCATCCATGACCTCCTCCTCAGCCGGGGACGGCTCTTCGAGCCGGGCTATCGCCCCAGACGCGCGCCCGCGGGCGACATTCAGGGGCTGAGCGACGTGTTCTGGCGCGCCGGCGACCGGATCAGGACCAGCTATGGCGACGCAAAGGTCGCCGACCCGGCGACATTCGAGGCGCTCGACCCCGGCCTGCCGGCGCTCCATTGCAGCGGCAGGCGGGGTTATCTCTGCTCCTATGGGCGCGACGCGACCGCAGCCTATTACTTCTCCGAAGACACCGACACGACAAAGGCCAATGTGGTGCGCGGCTGCAAGTCGCCGGAGCCGCTGGAGCCGCTCGGCTTCTCCTACGCGCGGGACGAAACCAACGTCTATCGCGAGGGCCGGCGCCTGCCCGGCGCCCACGGGCCGGGCTTCACGCTGCTGGGCGGCCGTTTCGCCCGCGACCGGAACGGGATCTGGCATGGGCTCAGGCTGCTGCCCGATATCGATCCTTCGACTTTCGAGGTCCTGCCCGACCCGGGCGGCGTCTGGACCGGATCGCCCTTCGACCGCTCGGACTGGGGGCGTGACGCGAAAGGTCATGTCGAACGCCATGAGCGCCGGAGCGAGGCGGAATACCGGGCCGCCGTTCGGGGAGAGATCCTGGATTAGGAAGGGCGGGATGGCGCGCCCATGGCGCCCCGCGCGAATTTCAGCGTTACGGTCCTGGAGGGGCGAGCGCATTCCCAGGCCCACGCCCCTTACCACCCGACTGTCAGGCGCTGGCGGGGACGAGGAGCGAGTTCGACCAGATCCAGCATGGCGACGGCGAAATCTGCATGGGAGATGCGTGATGTTCCATCCGCTTGCGTGACAAGCCTATCTCGTCCAAGGGCGTAGCGACCGGTGCGTTTTTCATTGATCAGGAGCGCGGCCGGGCGCAGGCAGATCCAGTCGGTATCTGCAAATTCGTCCAACAGCGCATCCTGCCGCCCACAAGCCTCGGCTATGGGGCGCACGTTGTCGGGCAGAAAACCCGGCGCCGTCAAAACCGTGTGGCCGCTTTCATCCGCAAGGAAAAGCGGGCCGGCGCCTCCGGTGACATAGGCGCGCCTTGCGGCCCTGCGGGCGGCTGTCAGAACCGCCCCAGTCATTGCGACCAGCGCATCTTCGTCACCCTCGGCGGGCCGCAGGGCGGAAAGCGTCACATCATGCCCGGCGATCAATGCGTCCAGCCGGTCGGTATCGCGCAGAACATCGAGGCGCCGGCCGCCGCTTCGCGATGCGGCGGTCACCTTGTGACCACGGCGCCGCGCCTCGGCGACACAGGCTTGACCGACGGCGCCGGTGGCGCCCAGAACCAGAATATTCATGATGCAGCTCCTTGAGATTATTGTCTGCGCGACGTCCGGCCGCCGATCCACACGCAGGCGAGGACGATCACGGCGCCGATGATTTGCGGCGGCGCAAGGGCCTCGCCCAGAATGACCCAGCCCAAAGCACCGCCGTCAGCGGGCTGAGAAAGCCGAATCCTGTAACCGTCGCCGGTCCCAGCCGCTCGATCCCGCGAAACCACAGGACATAGCTGAGCGCCGCGCCGATCAGCCCCAGCCACAGGAATCCAGCCAGATTAGCCGCGCTTGTGGCTGGCAAAGGCGGCTCCAGCGCAAGGGCGAAGGGCGCCAGCAGCAGCCCGCCCGCCGTCAATTGCCACGCGGTGAAGCTCAGCGCCGAAACATCCGGCCGCCATTTGCGCGTCAGCACCGTGCCGAACCCCATCGAGACCGCCCCGATCAGCGCCGCGCCAACGCCGACCGGGTCCAGCGCCGCATCCGGCCCCAGCACCAGCAGCGCGACGCCGCCGATTCCCGCGATGGCCGCGCCTATCCCTCGCGCGCTCAGCGGCGTCTCCAGCATGACCCGCGCCAGCGCCAGCACGATCAACGGCTGCACCGCCCCAAGCGTCGCCGCGACCCCGCCGGGCAGGCGATAGGCCGCTGCGAACAGCGCCGCCCAGAAGATCGCGAAATTGAGCGCCCCGAGCACGGCCAGCCGCCCCAGCCAAGCCCGCGGCGGCGATCGCCGCGTCACCACCATCAGCAACAACCCGGCCGGCAACGCGCGCAGCGCCGCGACTGTCAGTGGATAGTCGGCGGGCAGAAGCTGGGTCGTGACGATATAGGTGCCGCCCCAAACCGCCGGGGCGGATGCGGCGAGGATGGCGTCTGTTGCGCGGGACATGGCGGCCTTTGCTTATCTTGATATCAAGGTATATTTAATCCGCCTTGACGTCAAGATATATCCGGTTACACCATCGCCCATGGATCAGGTTGACCGCATTCTCGCCCAATGGCGTCAGGAACGCCCGGACCTCGATGTGGGACCAATGAGTGTGATTGGCCGGCTGAAACGGCTTGCCGATCAGATCTCGCAGGAACTCGCCCGCGTCTACGGCGCACATGGCCTGACGGCGGCCAGCTTTGACGTGCTGGCGACGCTGCGTCGCGCGGGGCCTCCCTATGCGCTGACGCCCTCGGCGCTGATCTCATGGACGATGGTCACGTCAGGAACCATGACCAACCGGCTGGACCGGCTGGAGGCCGACAACCTGATCGAACGTCGCCCCAACCCCGAAGACGGGCGCGGTTCAGTCGTTGCGCTGACGGGCAAGGGTTTTGCGCTGATCGACAAGGTGGTGACAGAACATGTCGCCAACCAACACCGCCTGACAGAACGTCTGCCCTCCCCTCTGTTCACGGAGCTGGATGACGGTCTCAGGGCCTGGCTCGCGGCGTTTGAAGCAGAGTGAAGGCGGGGTTTTCCAGTCGGCGTCGGACGTATTGCCCGACATCCCCTTCGGACCAGTCCCACCTGTTGGACATGGCGCGATGACGAACCCGCCCGGGCTCGCCGCCCTCGAATTTCAGACCGCCCCATCTCGCCCCCCGCTTCCCTTTCCCCGCCCGCGCGATTATCTCTCGGGCAGGCGAGTTCTGTCCTTCCCGTGCCGGAGCGTGAATCCTGGTGGCCTTAAATCTTCTCGCGGGAGCTGGCTCTGCGTTCGACCCTGGTCTTACGCACCTGGCGCCCACCTGGTAACCCAGGTTCGCGAGGATCACAGATCCGACGGTCGCGACGGGCTCGCCGCCCACCGGCGCCGGCAGGCGCCCCGCCAGACAGGATCTTAGCTCATGTACAAGCTTTATGGCTCGCCCACCTCCCGCGCCGCGCGCGTCATGTGGATGCTGGAGGAGATCGGCGCGCCCTATGAGGTGATCCCGGCGAAACCGCACAGCGCCGAGGTTCTGGCGCTCAACCCCTCGGGCAAGATCCCGGTTCTGGTCGATGGCGATCAGGCGATCTTCGATTCGACCGCGATCCTGCTCTATCTCGCCGAAAAGCACGGCGCGCTGACCATTCCGCCCGGCGCGCCGGGGCGGGCGCGGATGCTGAGCCTGATCAGCTTCGCGGTGGACGATATCGAACAGCCGCTCTGGACCGCGGTCAAACACGGTTTCACCCTGCCCGAGGATATCCGCGCGCCGGAGGCCGTACGCCCCGCCTGCGAGCATGAATTCGCCCGGGCGATGGAGGCTTTCGCGGCCTATCTCGGCGACGGGCCATGGGTGATGGGGGAGACATTCACCATCGCCGACATCATCCTCGGCCATCTCGGCGGCTGGGCCAAGGCGACGCGCTTTCCGGTGCCCGAGGGCGAGATCGCCGATTACATGACCCGGGTCCGCGCCCGCCCGGCATGGCAGGCGGTGGCGAAGGCGCGCGCGGCCGCTGCGGGCTGATGATCGCGGGCGCTTTCGGAAGCGCCCGCGACCAATCCCTCAATCAGTCGCTTTCTGATAGAGTTTCTGGGCTATCTCGAAGATCTCCTCCTTGGTGTATTCGGGGGAGAACGCCTCGGAGATGCCGTCGTAATCATTCATGTCGCCGCCTTCGGGCGGGCCGTCCACGATCACCAGCTCGCCCGAGCCGTCCGGGTGCGGGCCGTTCCAGATCGCGGCGATCTCCTTGTAGTCCTTGGCGCTGAAGCGGTAGAGCTTCCGGTGCCAGCCATCATCGTGGAAGGGTTTGGACTCGGGCAGCGAGATATCCTCGATCTTCGGGATCGGCAGCATCTGCGACATCTTCACCCCGGTCAGCTTTTCAAGCGCCAGCGCATAGGCGCGGGCGTGCACCCCGCCGCGGGTGAAAAGATAGCCCAGCATCTGCCGCGCCGCCGAATTGTCGGTCATCTGATAAACGCGCAGCTTGGCGGTCCGGGCCCCGTTCTCCAGGAAGAAATTATGCAGGAGATCGAGGATCAGGTTGCCGGAGTTGAACACATAGGAGCCGTGCCAGCCCTCGCCATTCGAATTGGTCGGCATCGCGCCGCCGCCGAACATGATGTGCTGGTTGAGCAGCGGCATGTCGAGCAGGCTCGCCATGCTGGCCTCGCCCGTGGTCATGTCGCCCTGCGGCTCCTGCCCGTGCAGGCAGCCGTTGATCGCGGCGGCGATCAGTTCGACATGGCCAAGCTCCTCGGTCGCGATATTGGAGATCAGCGCGTAATAGGGCCTCAGCTTCTCGCGATTGCGGAAATTGTAGCTCTGGAACATGTAGTTCATGAGCGTCGACATTTCGCCGAAACGCCCGCCCATCAACTCCTGCACCGCTGCTGCGGCCTTGGGGTCGGGATCTTTCGGGATCGGCATATCGACCTGCAAACGGTCTATTCGCGTGAACATCTCTCACCTCCTGAGACTGACAAGCCAAAGCTGGGTGAGAGACCTCGCGCTCGCCCTCAGGATGCGCACGGGGATGAGATAAAGTAAAATTATAATAAATTATAAATTTGATAGGAAATACTGATTGTCAGATCCGGGCGTCAGCCCTTACTGCACCACCACGACGACGCGCCGGTTCCCGTCCTCGCGGACGCAGCCATTTTCGGGCTTCACCGCCGGCGCAGCTACGACGATCCCGCTCAGGCGAAAGCTCTTCCTGTCCCGCAGCGCCGCCTCGTCGAAACCGCGCTCAAGCAGAATCGGATAGACGATCTGCTCGAACACCGCCCTGGCGCGGTCGTCCGAGATCATCTTGTTGTACCAGCGCGGGCCGACGCAATCGGCATGGCCGCTGACCGCGACCCGCAACGGCTCTTCCGGGCCGCGCGTGGCCAGTTCCGCCTTCAGCGCCTCGATCTGCGGGTCGTCCGCCTCGGGCGCCCGGCTGTCATAACCGAAATGGATCTGGAAGATCCGCGGCGGCGGCAGGTTGTTGGCGCGGTTCACCGCGCCCTGAAGTCCGGGCGAGGCGGCGAGATCCTCGGGGTAGAAATCCACCATCTCGCCATCGGTTCCGCCGGCGTCCAGCTGCGCCGCGGCCAGAACCCGGTCCAGCACGATCTCCTCGCCGGCGGCGTCCTGCACCACCAGCCGGCCGGCCTTGTCCGGGTCGTCCAGCTCCGGCAGCAGGAAGATCAGGTTGTCCTTGAGCGAAAAGGCCTTCGAGCCGCGCAGCGCCGCGTCGAAGCGCCGGCATTGCTGCGGAATGCCGCCGAAATCGGCGGCGCCCTCCTCGATCAGGTGATCCCCCTTGATCTGCTCGCGCGCCCAGCGGTGATAGGAGACCTGGATCATCGCGAACCAGTCCGGCGCCCGCTGGAGCGAGCCGGGAAAGCCCACCGCCTGCACCACGCCGCCGCGCTGCTGGCTGAGCGCCAGTTCGGATGTGTCGAAAGCGTCGCAATAGACGGGATTGGTCAGATCGACCGGCGCAATGGATTCGGGCTCTTCGCCATCCAGATGGTCATAAACCGGGACAAGCGGTGAAATCCCGTCCTCAGGCGGGGGGGTGCGCAGCGCGAGGCTCGCCATGTCGAGGAATTGCCGCGCCGTCGCCCAGTCATATTCGGCGCGCTCCTCGGCGGCGGCCTGGGTGTATTCGCAGATCAGCGCCTTGCGGAAGGGCCAGAGCGGATCGTCGCTTTCCGCGCGCACCGCGGCCAGCGACGCCGCGCGCGCGGCCGCCGTCGGCGCCGGCCCCGCGCCATCGAGAGAGGCGCGGAGCGACGACATGTGCCGGCACCAGGAATCATCCGCAGGAACCCCGAGCGCCTCTCCGCGCTCGTCCGGGTCCCATGGGTCGCGCGGCGTGTCCGGCGCGACGGCGCAGCCGCCGGCCAGAAGCGCGAGCGCGATTCCCCCCCCCCGTAGGTTCATATTATTTGGCCCTTATAACTATCCTCGTTCCGGTCACCGCGAGATTGGTGTCATTGCGGATCTTCACGCTCATCCGGTCGGCGCCGCTCTTTGCGACATCGCCTGCGGCGACGGAAACCACGCCGCGGCCAAGCCGCATCCGAAACTCGCCGGATCTCTCCGCAGCCTTGTAGACATAGATTGATATCTCGACGCAAGTGTCGGCGACGCCGGAAACGGTGGTGTTGTCGGTGAAGATCGCATCGAAACCGCCATTGGCGCCCGTCGCCACGGCGTCGGCGGCGTAGAGATCCATGCCGACCTCGGCGTCGAGCTCATCGAACCCGCCGGCCTTCGGACGCAGGACCTTCACCTGCCCCTCCACCCGCTTCATGAAGCCGACGGTTTCGGGCCGCGCCGCCGGCGCCGCCGCCTCTTCGGCCGGCACCTCCACCTGGCAAAGCGTCTTCGTCGTCGAGGCCGAGACGCTCGGCGCGACGATCGCGGCGAGGGCCGCTGCGAGAATCAGACGTATCATCCTGCACCCCTCTTGGTTTCGCCCCGCCCGGCGTCGAGCGCCGCGAGGGCCTGGTCCAGAGAGTCATGATGCGCAATGAAAGGGGCGAATTTCAGAACACGCTCGACCAATTCGCCGCCGCCCGCCGCCACAATTCCCCCGCCCCGCTTTCCGAGGGCGATATGCGCCGCGCGCAGCTCCCGCAGCGCGATCGAGGACAGAAGCACCACCGCGCCGAAATCGGCGACGACCCAGGGCGCGCGGCCCGGCGCGGTTTCGGCGCAGATCCGCCCGGCGTCGCGCAGCGCCTCGGCGAGCGCGGGGGCGCCGTCGGCGTGATAATGGCTCGCGCCGAGCGTCAGCACGACGTAGCCGCGCTCCCGCCGCAAGGCGTAGGGCGCCCGCCCGCCCGCCATCATCGACGGCGACCCGGAACGATCACACCATCGCGCATCTCGCTTCTCCGTCCTCCCGGTTCATCAAGTTTACGCCGCATCATCGCCCGATTCCAACTTTGGCGATGCGAATTTGCGCACAGTGAAGGTGGTGATGTTGCGCCCTTCCTCGCGGCGGTAGCTCAACTCGTCGGCGAAGGCGATCACCATGGCCAGGCCACGGCCGCCGATCGCATATTCCTCCGGCCCCTTGTCGCGCGGGGCCAGAGGGTCGAAGCGCCGCCCCCGCGCGCTCACGCGCAGGCTGAGATCGCGTTCGTCGATCCAGAGTTCGATCACGATATCCGGGCCTCCGGCCGGCGCGCCGCCATGGACCAGCGCATTCGCGGCGAGTTCGTCCAGCGCGAGACCGATTCGCAGCGCCTGACTCTCATCGGCGCCGGACGCCCCGCAAAGCGCCTCGGCGTCCGCGGCGGCCTCGGCGATCTCCGACAGAGAATCGCCTATGCGCCGGCTTAGCCGCGCCTGTCCATCACTCACGCCGATCACATCGCCGCCTCGTCAACACGCCCCCGCCCGGCGGCGCACATTAACCGATATGCGCGCCTAACGCGAAACCCATTTTTTCGCCAGCGCGTCGGCGGCCTTGGCCAGCAGATTCGTATCCAGCCCGATCGAGAGGAAATTCGCGCCGGCGTCGCGGTATGCCTCGATCAACGCATCGTCCAGGGTCATGACCCCGGCGGCCTTGCCGGCCTTTCTCGCCCGCGCGATCCCGTCGAGAATCACCTTCTTCACATCGGGATGGGCCGGCTGGCCGATATGGCCGAGATTGGCCGAAAGGTCCGCCGGGCCGAAAAAGACCCCGTCAACCCCCTCGACCGCCATGATCCCGTCCATGTTCTTCAGCGCCGTCGGCGTCTCGATCTGGAGGATCAGGCAGATATCCTTGTTGGCCTCGGCCAGGTAGCCGGGATTGCGCCCGAAATTCGTCGCCCGCGCGCCCAGCATGCCGACGCCGCGATCGCCCTCCGGCGGGTAGCGCGTCGCCGAGGCCAGCGCCTTCGCCTGCTCCACGGTATCGACAACGGGGACGAGGAAATTCCGCACGCCGACATCCAGAAGCTGCTTCAGATGCGCCGGATCGCGGTCGCGGATGCGCACGAAGACATCGACGTCATGGCGGGCCAGCGCGTTCGCCTGCGCGACGATCGAGGCGAGGTCGTTCGGCGCATGCTCGCCGTCGATCAGCAGCCAGTCGAAACCGGACGGGGCGGAAACCTCGCTCGCCAGCGCGTCGGCGAGGCCGAGAAAAATGCCATAGAGCGGCTCCCCGGTCTTCAGCCGGTCCTTGATGCGGTTCATGCGTTTCCTCATTTGCTCCGCGCGCCGGGCCGGCGCGCCGTCTCATTCATCGGCTCATTCATCGGCGACCATGTTGCGAAGCGCGCCGATTCCGGGCGCGCTCACCTCCACCACATCGCCCGGTTCCAGCCAGCGCGGCGGGTCGAAGCGCGCGCCCGCCCCGATCGGCGTGCCGGTGGCGATCAGGTCGCCGGGGCCAATCTCGGTGAAGGTGGAGACATATTCAATGATCTTCGCGAAGGGAAAGGCCATGGAGGCTGTGCTGTCCGCCTGCCGCAATTCTCCGTTCACCCGCGTCTCGATCCGCAGATCGGTCATGTCGAGCCGGTCCAGCCCGGTCTCCACCCAGGGGCCGATGGCGCCGGAACGGTCCCAGTTCTTGCCCTGGGTGACGTTGAACTTGCCATGGCGCACCCAGTCGCGGATCGTGCCCTCGTTCATCAGCGTGAGGCCGAAGACATGCGCCATCGCCTGCGCCTGCGCGATGCGCCGGCCCCGCCGCCCGATGACGAGCACGATCTCGCCCTCGTAATCCAGTTGCGCCGATTCCGGCGGCCGGATCAGCGGCGCGTCCGGCCCGACAAAGCTGAGCGGCGTGCGCATGAAGATCGAGGGGTTTTCCGGCGCGGCGGAGCCGTCCTTATATTCCTCGTTCCGGTTCATGTAGTTGACGCCGATGCAGAAGATCCGCCGCGCCTCCGGCATCGGCTGGTCGAAACGGACGGCGCCGGCCTCATGGTCCGGCCTTGCGGGCGGATCGGCGACGAGGGGCGCGCCGCGCTCGATCGCCTCGACCATGGTCCGGCAGCCGCGGCGCGCGGTGAAATCGACGAGCCCCCCTTCCACCACAGCGCCAATTCGTGGGCCGTCGCCGGGATCGTATCGACAGAGCTTCATGATTCCTCGCTTGACGGATGATCGGGTTCCGCTATATTATTTAACTCGTTAAACATAGGCGGTCAACGTGCCACATCTCAGCTTCGAATACAGCGCCGGCGTCGAAGGCAGGGTGGATCTTCCGGCCTTCGCCGCGATGCTGCGCGACGCCATGGTCGCGACCGGAATCTTCCCCCTCGGCGGGATCAGGGTGCGCGGCCATCGCGCCGATATCGCGGTGGTGGCCGATGGCGGACCGCATGACTTCATCGACATGCGCCTGCGCATTGGCGCCGGGCGTGAGGATGAGGCCAAGGCCCGCGCGGCGGAGATGATCTACGAGGCCGCGGAGACCTGGCTTCAGGCGCGGGTCGGGCCGGGCGGTTTCGCGCTCAGCTTCGAGATGATCGAGATCGACCCCGGATTTTCCATCAAGCGTTACAACACGATCCGCAATCATCTTCAGAGTTCGGAGCAGACATGAGCGCACTCGAAGCCAATCTCGCCAAGGCGCAGTCCTGGCTGCGCCGATTCCGCGACGGGGGCGTGCTCCATCGCATCGACGGCGAGGATTTCGACAGCGACGCGCGGTTCGAAACCCTCTCTCCCGCCGACGGCGCCCCGCTGGCCGAGGTCGCCCGCGGCGGCGCGCGAGAGGTGGACGCGGCGGCGAAAGCGGCGGCGCGGGCCTTTCCGGCATGGCGCGACATTTCCGGGCGGGAACGGCGCCAGATCCTGCGCCGGATCGCCGACGGGATCGTGGCGCGGGCGGAGGAGATCGCCTTTCTCGAATGCCTCGACACCGGGCAGGCGCTGCGCTTCATGTCCAAGGCGGCGCTGAGGGGGGCGGAGAATTTCCGCTTCTTCGCCGACCGGGCCGAGGGCGCGCGCGACGGGCGACACCTCCCTTCGCCGACGCTGATGAATGTGACGACCCGGGTTCCGATCGGCCCGGTGGGGGTGATCACCCCCTGGAACACGCCCTTCATGCTCTCCACCTGGAAGATCGCGCCGGCGCTGGCGGCGGGCTGCACGGTTGTTCATAAACCGGCGGAGTTTTCGCCGATAACCGCCCGCATTCTACTGGAGATCGCCGAAGACGCCGGGCTGCCGGCCGGGGTCTGGAACCTCGTCAACGGCTTTGGCGACGAGGCCGGCAGGGCGCTGACCGAACATCCCCTGATCCGCGCCATCGCCTTTGTCGGCGAGTCGAAAACCGGCTCCGCGATCATGCGCCAGGGCGCGGCGACGCTGAAACGGGTGCATTTCGAACTCGGCGGCAAGAACCCGGTCATCGTCTTCGCGGATGCCGATATCGAACGCGCGCTCGATGCGGTGATCTTCATGATCTATTCGCTGAACGGGGAACGCTGCACCTCCTCCTCCCGGCTCCTGATCCAGTCCTCGATCCGCGAGGAGTTCATCCGCCGACTGACCGAGCGGGTGAACCGCATCCGCATCGGCCACCCGCTCGACCCGGAAACCGAGCTTGGGCCGCTGATCCACCCCGTGCATCTGGACAAGGTCGCCGCCTATTTCCGCCGCGCGCGCGAAGAGGGCGCGACCATCGCCGCCGGCGGCGAGCGGGTCGAAGGCGAAGGCTGGTATGTCCGCCCGACGCTCTTCACCGATGCGACGCCTGAAATGGCCATTGCGCGGGAGGAAATCTTCGGCCCGGTGCTGACCGTCATTCCATTCGAAACCGAGGAAGATGCGCTAACCATCGCCAATAACACGAAATATGGTCTTTCCGGCTATGTCTGGACGGAGAATCTCTCCCGCGCGCTCCGCTTCACGGAGAAGCTGGAGGCGGGGATGATCTGGGTGAATTCGGAGAATGTCCGCCACCTCCCCACCCCGTTCGGCGGGGTGAAGGCCAGCGGCATCGGCCGCGACGGCGGCGACTGGTCCTTTGAATTCTACATGGAGCAGAAACATATCGGCTTCGCGACCGGCCGCCACGCCATCGCGCGGCTCGGCGCCTGAAGGAGAGAGACGATGCCCCTGCCCGCCGCGGTCCTGCATCCGCCCTTCAACACCGTGCGCCTGTCGCACACCGTTTTCGACGTGACCGACCTCAAGGCCTCCCGCGCCTTCTGGGCGGATACGCTCGGGCTTCAGGCGACGGCGGAGGGGGACGGCGTGCTGTTCCTCCGGGCGATGGAGGAGCGCGGGCATCATTGCGTCATCCTCCGCGAGGCGAAGGAGGCCGCGGCCAACGCGCTCGCCTTCAAGGTCTGGGAGAATGAAGACCTCGACCGCGCGAAGGACGCGCTCGAAGCCCTTGGCCGCAAGACAGAATGGGTGGAGCGCCCCTTTCAGGGCCGGACGCTCGCCTCATCCGACCCGCACGGGATTCCCATCGAGTTCTATGCGAAAATGGACCGGCTGCCGCCGATCCATCAGCAATACGCGCTCTACAGGGGCGTGAAGCCGCTCCGCATCGACCATTTCAACTGTTTCTCGCCGAATGTGGACGCGAGCGTCGGTTTCTGGAACGCGATCGGCTTTCGCGTCACCGAATACACCGCCGATGAGGAGACCGGCGCGCTCTGGGCCGCCTGGATGCACCGCAAGGGCGGCGTGCATGACATCGCCTTCACCAACGGGCTGGGCCCGCGGCTGCATCACACCGCGTTCTGGACGCCGACGCCGCTCAACATCATCGACCTTCTGGATCTGATGGCGACCACCGGCCATGTCGCGAATATCGAGCGCGGCCCGGGCCGGCACGGCATCTCCAACGCCTTTTTCCTCTATGTGCTCGACCCTGACGGCCACCGGGTGGAGCTTTATTGCTCCGACTATCAAACCGTCGATCCCGACCATGAGCCGATCCACTGGGACCTGAAGGACCCGCAGCGCCAGACCCTCTGGGGCGCGCCGGCGCCGCGAAGCTGGTTCGAGCATGGCTCGCGATTCGCCGGGGTCGAACCGCGCGAGGCCGATCTGAAGGCGCAGCCGATCATAGCCCCGTGAGATAACGCACAGTCGCCGTGACAAAGGGCACGGCGTCGGCGGGCCGGGCGTGAATCCGGTGTGAAATCATGTGTCTGGGATCACATCCGCGCCCTCGCCCCCCTTCACAATCATGGCGAGGAGGAACACATATCGGCCATCAGGCGGCCGCAATCGCGGCCCGCCGGAAACCGAAAGCCGAGGGAATCCCATGCGCGCCGCGACGCCCCGCCGTGAAACCGGCCCCGAGAAGGAGAACGCCCGCCCGCTTCGCCTCATCGTGAACCGGGGCGGCGAAGCGGCCCGCCCGGCGCCGCGCGACTGGTCGAATGTCGTCTTTTCGGTCGCCTTCTGCGAAGAGGCGCGCCGCATTTTCGAGAACCGTCAGACCGCCTGACCGCCCGGCTCAGCCCTTGCCCGGCGGCCCGAGCGGCGCGATTTCGTCCACATTCATCCTGTAGACCCGGCGCTTCACGATCCTGAGCGCCTTCATCTTCTCCCGATATTCCGCCATATGGGCCGAGCGCGCATGCGCGTCGAGCGCCGCCTCGTCCCGCCATTCCTCATAGAGCCGGAAACGCCGCGGATTGATGATGTCGGCGTAGAAACCATAGCTCAGACAGCCATCCTCGGCCGCGGAGGCCTCCATCATCTTCAGCGCGACGCCGGCGGCGGGCCAGGCGTCTTCGGGATGAAACTCGATCTCTCCGGTGATGACGATCATGGCGTTTTCGCTCCGTTCAGCTCCAGAACCAGACGGTGAAGGTGAATGATCTCCTCATCCTCGACGCCCATCTCGGCGAGATGGGTCACGGTGTTCTCCAGATATTCGGCATTGCTGCCGGCCGGGCCGACCGCGCGGGCGATGACCGCGGCCTGCTGCGCCAGCGTCAGCCCGCCATGATATTGCCTGTGGGCATGGTCGATCACATAGGCGAGCGCCTCGACCTCCTCGCCCCCGTCCAGCGCCACGGGCAGGAAACGCTCCAGATAGGAATAGGTCACCAGCTCGCGCGCGCGAAGATAGGCGTGGGTCTCCTCGCGTTCCCCGGCGGGCACGCGATAGGCGATCCCCTCGCAGCCCGCGACCTCGTCCTCATCCAGCGCCAGCACCAGACCCGGAAATTCCGGCGTGCCGCGATAGGTGATCGAATCGAGGCAGAACCGGCGCCGATAGCCGGGCAGGCGCGCCCGGCGCCGCTCGACATGGCGAAAGCCCGGCTTCCACATCAGCGAGCCATATGCAAAGACCCAGAGATCAAGAGGTTCCGTAGCCATAAACGGGTTATTACAACCCTCTCGCCGCTGCGGCCAGTCGGAGTATGCAGATGCTGAAATTCAAGGTCCTCGCCGGAATTCTCGTCACCGTGATGGCCGGGGCCGCGATCTGGTGGTTCGTGACCGCGCGCGCGCATGAGGCGCTGGTCGAGGCCTGGTTCGAGAACCGGCGCGAGGCCGGCTGGCAGGCCGAGGCGGGGATCTCCGTCGCCGGGTTTCCGAACCGGCTCGACGTGACGCTGACCGATCTCGCGCTCGCCGATCCGCAATCCGGCTGGGCCTGGTCGGCCCCGCAGGTGGAGATCGACCAGATCATCTATGATCCGACCTTCTATGTCATGACCTGGCCGGCCGAGCAGATCGTGGCGGCGCCGGGCGCGCGGGCGGTGCTGCGCTCGGGGCGGATGCAGGCCAGTTTCCGGGCGCAGCGATCGACCTCGCTGGGGCTGGAGCGGGTTTCGGTCGATATCGAGAACGCCGCGCTCGCCGCCGACGCCGGCTGGACGGCGGGCGCGGAGAAGCTGAGCGCGCATGTCCTCGCCGCGCCGGACGCCGGGCCGGAGAA
Organism: Pikeienuella sp.; assembly: GCA_047974395.1. Lineage (GTDB taxonomy): Bacteria > Pseudomonadota > Alphaproteobacteria > Rhodobacterales > Rhodobacteraceae > Pikeienuella. The sequence continues at coordinate 19,386 of JBKECG010000065.1, forward strand.
CGCCTATCAGTTCCGTCTCGACGGGGTTCGGCTCAGGATGCCGGATTTCCTCCGCGCCACGCTCGACCCTGCGGGGGCCTTGCCGGCGGCGCTGGAGACGCTGACGCTCGACGGGCGGGCCGCGCTCGACAAGCCGCTCGACCGGTTCGCGCTGGAGGGCGAGAAGCCCGACATCCTCGCCTTCTCGCTGAATGAGGCGCGCGCGGAGTGGGGCCCGCTGAAGCTCCTCGTCTCGGGCGCGACAAAGGCGGATGCGGCCGGCTACGCCGAGGGCGAATTCGACATCGCCGCGACCAACTGGCGCGAGATGCTCGACGCGGCGGTGGCGGCGGGCGGGGTCCCGGCCGGGCTCGCCGATACGCTCAGATCCGGTCTCGGCTTCCTCGCCGGGCTCGGCGGGGACCCGGACCAACTGGACGTGACGCTGACGCTTTCGGGCGGTCTGGCGCGGATCGGGCCGGTTCCGGTCGGGGCCGCGCCGCGCATGGTCGATTGAGCCTATGGGTCAGCGACAGTAGGCGCCGTTCCGATGCCGCGCCACATCCAGATGGAAATGGTCGCGGTGGAACCGGTCGGATTCCGGCCCGAGCACGGTGCCGAAAGGGCCGCAGGCGCCGGCCCAGGCCGCGCGGAGAAAATCACGCGAGGCGTCCTTCCCTCTCCATCCGCTCTTCACATCCACCACCTGACCGCCGGCCAGGGTGAATTCGGAAATGTCGATCGCGTTGCCCTTGGCGTGTTCGGAGAGTTTCGCGCCCTTCTGTCGATTACGCGGCCGGCAGGCGTAGGCGGCGGCGGGTTTGACGCCGACAAGCCGCACCGAATAAGCGTCCAGCACCGCCGGCTTCGCGCTCCGCTCCAGCCAGTCGGCGAGCGCGACGGCGTTGTCGCAGTTCACCCGGGCCTCGCCATTCATCTCGACCCCGGCGACGCGGACAAGGCTCACCGGCTCCGCGATCCCGCAGCCGCTTCGCGCGCTGGAGATCGGGGGAAGCCTGACGCCGATCACCCGCGGGTCGCCGCATACCGCGCCGGCCGGGCCGGCGGGCATGCGGCGCATCGCCGGGCCGACGCGCGGCGCGACGCCGCGCGGGCTCGGCGCCGGGGCGATTTCGGGCGCGGCGGAGACCCGCTCCGGCTCATCGGTCTCGGGGTCGGCCACGCTCTGGCAGGCGGCGACCAGCAACAGGAGCGCCGCGAGGCGCGACGGGCGGCTCATTCGCCCGCCTTCCGGGACGGCGCCCGGCCGAGATCGGGCGCGGTCGTATCCTGCCCCGCGTCGATGATGCCGCGGCGGATCGCCCTTGGGTGGGTGTAATAATCGAACAGAAGCTGCCCGTCCCCGGTGCGGATCGCTCGCTGGAGCGCGAAAAGCTCTTCGGTGAACCGGCCCAGAATCTCCAGCGTCGCCTGCTTGTTGTTCAGGAACACGTCACGCCACATCGTCGGGTCCGAAGCCGCGATGCGGGTGAAGTCGCGAAAACCGGCGGCGGAATATTTGATCACCTCGGATTTCGTCACCCGGCGCATGTCGTCGGCGACGCCGACCATCGTATAGGCGATCAGATGCGGCGCATGGGAGGTGACGGCGAGGACCAGATCATGCCGTTCCGGCGTCATCTCCTCGACATTGGCGCCAAGCGCGCGCCAGAATTCCATCACCCGATCCTTCGCCGCCGGATCGCCGCCCCGAACCGGGGTGACGAGGCAATAGCGATTGTCGAAAAGCTCGGCGAAGCCGGATTCGGGGCCGCTATGCTCGGTGCCGGCCAGCGGGTGCGCCGGCACGACATGCACATGCGGCGGCAGGCCCTTCAGCGCCGAAATCACCGCGCCCTTGACCGAGCCGACATCGGAAACCGCGGCGCCTTCCTTCAGATACGGGCCGATCTCGGCGGCGACGGCGGCCATGGCCCCGACGGGGACGCAGAGGATCACCAGATCGGCGCCGGCCACGGCCTCGGCGGCGCTGTCGCGGATCTCGTCGCAAAGCCCGATCCGGCGGGCGGTCTCCCGCGTTTCGGCGGTGCGGGCGTAGCCGACCACCTCGCCCGCAGCGCCGCCCCTGCGGGCGGCGAGCGCGATCGAACCGCCGATCAGGCCGAGGCCGATCAGCGCGACCCGCTCGAATACGGCGCTCATGAAAGCCCCCGAAAGGCGCGCACAGCCTCGGCGACGGCCTCGCAGCCCTCTTCGGTCCCGACGGTGATGCGCAGATGCGCGGCGAGGCCATAGCCCTCCATCCGGCGCGCGATGATGCCCCGCCCCTTCAGGAAGGCGTCGGCGGCCGCGGCGCCCGTTTCGGGCGCGGTCCCGAATTCGGCGAGGATGAAATTCCCCTCCGACGGCGTGGTCTTCACCCCGGCCCCGTTCAGCGCGGCGGTGAGAGAGGCGCGAAGGCGCAGGGTCTCCGCCTTCACCTTCGCGGTGTAATCGACATCCAGCATCGCCGCGGTCGCCGCCGCCAACGCGCCGGCGTTGAGATTGTAGGGGCCGCGGATGCGGTTGATGACGGAGATCACCTCCGGCGCCGCGTACATCCACCCGACCCGAAGCGCGGCCAGCCCGTAGATCTTGGAGAAGGTCCGCGCCATCACCACGTTCGGGCGCCGTTCGATCAGCGACAGGCCGGCGTCAAAATCATCGGCGTCGACGAATTCGGCATAGGCCCCGTCCAGCACCAGAAGCGCGGTCTCGGGGATGCCGGCGGCGAGGCGCTCGACCTCCTGCGCGTTCAGCCGCGTGCCGGTCGGGTTGTTCGGATTGGCCAGATAGACCATGCGCGTGCGCTCGGAACAGGCGGCCAGAAGCGCGTCCACATCCGAGGTCAGCCTGGTCTCCGCCGCCGCGACCGGGGTCGCGCCGTTCATCAGCGCGTAAGAGGGATAGAGCAGGAAGCCGTGGCGGGAATGGACCACTTCCTCGCCATCGCGGAGATAGGCGAAGCTCAGGAGTTGCAGGAGTTCGTCCGAACCGTTGCCGCAGATGATCCGCCCCGCCTCCAGCCCATGCACCTCGGCGATGGCGGCGCGGAGGGCGCCGGCGTTGGCGTCGGGATAATCGGCCAGACGGTCGGCGACGGCGCGATAGGCCTCCGTCGCGCGCGGGCTCGGCCCCCAGGGGTTCTCATTGGCCGAAAGCTTGAAGCGCGGCTTCGCGCCGTCGATATGGGCGCCGCCGACCTGATAGGGCGCGATCGACATCACGCCGGGACGCGGCGTCGCCAACAACCTGTCGCTCATCGTCTTTGTTCCTTCCGCTCGACGGCGCGGGAGGTTTAGCGGGTTTTCGCCGGGAAACTCAATCGCTCTCGCCAAGCCGCGACGCCGCGGGTTTCGGCGAGGGCCGGACGATCCCGCCCAGCACCTCCAGCGGCGTCTTCGCCGTGACCGCGGCGCCGGAGCGGGGCGCGGCGTAGACGGTCTTCATCGCCTCGACCATGATCACCCCGGCGAGGCGCCGCGCGTCCAGCCGCCGCCCGGCCGCCTCCGCCGCCCGCGCCATGCGGATCCAGAACCGCCGGTGCGAGGGCGGCGCGTAGAGCGCGGCCGAATGGGAGACGGGCTCAAGCTGATGCTCGCGCAGGAGCCGCTCAAGCTGGCTCAGCGAATAGGGGCGGCCATGGCCGAAAGGGTTGGCCTCCCGCCGCGCCCAGAGGCCGGTGCGGTTCGGCGCGATGATCAGCGCCCGCCCGCCGGGCGCCAGCACGCGATGCGCCTCCGCCAGCACCGCGCCGGGGCGCTCGGAATTCTCCAGCGCGTGCACGATCAGCAGCCGGTCGACGAAACCCGTCGCCAGCGGCCAGCGCCGCTCATCGGCCAGAACGCTGAGATTGGCCCCGTCCACCGGCCAGTGAAAGGCGCCCATCTCCGCCGGCATCAAGCCGATGGCGCGCTGCGCATGGCGGCGATAGGGGCGGATGAAGGGCTGGCCGAAGCCGAAAGCGGCGAAATTGCCGCCCCGCGCCTCCGGCCAATGCGCGGCCAATGCGCCGCGAATCGCCATCTGCGCCGTCCGCCCGAGCGGCGTGCGGTAATAGAACCGCCTCAACTCGATCACGTCGAGATGCATCGCCGCGCCGCCTCCGTTAACCTGCCGGCGATTCTAATCGTTCGCGAGAGACTTGCCCATGGCCCTTGAAACCATCGTCACCCCCTGCCGGGAGGACAATTACGGCTATATCCTGCGCGACGGGGCGACGGGCGCGGTCGCCGTCGTCGACGCGCCCGAAGAAGCGCCGCTCGTCGCCGCGCTCGACAAGCGCGGCTGGGGGCTCGACCTGATCCTGCTGACCCATCATCACCCCGATCATGTCGAGGCGGTGGAGCCCCTGCGCAAGCGTTACGGCGCGAAAACATGGGGCGCGGCGGCGGATCGCCACCGCCTGCCACCGCTCGACCGCGAACTGACGGAGGGCGACGAGATCGCGCTCGGCGAAAGCGCGGCGCGGGTGATCGACGTTTCCGGCCATACGGTCGGCCATATCGCTTTTCTCTTCGACGGCGCCGCCTTCAGCGCCGACAGTCTGATGGCGCTCGGCTGCGGGCGGGTGTTCGAGGGCACGCATCTGATGATGTGGGAGTCCCTCTCCAAATTCCTGACCCTGCCGCCGGAGACGCTGATCTATTCCGGTCATAACTACGGTCAGGCGAACGGGCGTTTCGCCCTGTCGATCGAGCCGGAGAATCAGGCGCTGATCGACCGGATCGAGCGCATAAGGGAGGCTGACCGCATCGGCGCGCCGATCTGCCCGGCGACGCTGGCGGAGGAGCTGGCCACCAACCCGTTCCTGCGCGCGCGCGAGGCCGCGGTGAAGGCGGCCGTGGGCCTGCCCGAAGGAGAGGACGCCGCGGTTTTCGCCGAAATACGGCGACGCAAGGATAATTTCCGGGGATAGGGCCGGCCTGTTTCAGCGTCGATGGTAGCCCCGGCCGGACTCGAACCGGCACTTCCGAAGAAAACGGATTTTGAGTCCGTCGCGTCTACCAGTTCCGCCACGGGGCCTTAGTAATGATTGCAAGCGTTTAGCGGGTTTGGCCGCGTCGCGCAATGCCGGGTGTTTCAACTGGTGTTTCAACTTTCCTGTTCCGGTCTTGTTCCGCTCTGCTTGCCCTGAGCAGACCTTGCGCGAGCCTTCTGGCGTTCCTCGCCGGCGTATTTGCGGATCATCGCCAGCGACGCATGGCCGGTGATCGACGATATCTCATCATCCGAGCATCCCGCCGCTGCAAGTTCGGCCGCCGCTGTGTAGCGCAGGCCGTGAATCGTTTCCATCATCCCGGCCGCTGTCATCGCCGCCCGCGCCTGGTCATAGCTGATCGGCTGACGCAAATTGCGGGCGTTGATGTATTCGCCGCGACGCGCGACGCCGGCGAGATGGGCCGCGAGCCGCGCCGAGCCACCATTATGACGGGACCGACAAGGTTTTTCTCCGTCTGGCGTCGGCGCGGAATGTCGAGCCGGTCAGCATCGTCTGCGAGGCGGCGGCTGCGCCGGGCGTGGTGCCCTATCTCGCCCCGATCAGTCTGGAGACGGATGCGGACACCACGCTGACCGTCGCGGCGCCGGGGCTGCTCGCGCTTCTGGACGCGGAGAACGGCTGCACGATCACCGCCGTCTCCGGCGGCGGCGTGGACGCGGCGCAGAATCTCGCCGATGGCGGCGCGCTCACGATCAACGCGGACGGCTCCTATGTCTTCGACCCGGACAGCGATTTCGACGCGATTCCGGGCGGCCGGAGCAAGGCGACGACCGATGTGACGATCACCGTCACCGACGGGACCAACACGCTGACGACGACCGCCAGGGTTTCGGTCACGGTCAAGGGCGTCAACGACGGCGCAACCGCCGCCGCCCGAACCGCCTCGACGCCGAATGACCGGATCGCGAGCGGGAACCTGCTGACGGCGGCGCCGGCGATTGCGCATCCGCAGGGGTTCGGCGGCGTCGTTTGGAGTAGCCCCCTGAAAGTGGTCCACCAACTGGGATAGATTGTCCCGCAAATTGGAGGATCAGCAATGGCTGGGAAACGAGAGAAGCCCGAAGATATCGTATCGAAGCTTCGGCAAGTTGAAGTTCTGCAAGGACAAGGCGCGACGATTGCCGAGGCGGTGCGCCAAATCGGTGTGACGCAGCAGACATTTTATCGGTGGCGGAAACTGTATGGTGGGATGCAGCGTTCGCAGCTCACCCGCCTGAAAGAGCTTGAGAAGGAAAACCAGCGGCTTCGGCGGGCGGTGTCTGATCTGACTTTGGACAAACTGATTTTGAGCGAAGCCGCGAAGGGAAACATCTAAGCCCTTCGCGTCTTCGCCAGTGCATCGACCATGTGCGGCGGGAACTCGGCGTGTCCGAACGCCGCGCCTGCCGCGCGCTCGGTCAGCATCGATCTACGCAGCGCAAGGTGCCGCAGGGCCGCGCCGATGAAGAGCGTCTGACCGATGACATCATCGAACTGGCCGACAAATACGGCCGCTATGGATATCGCATGGTGACGGGTCTGCTGAACAACGCGGGCTGGTGTGTGAACCACAAGCGGGTCGAGCGTATCTGGCGACGCGAAGGGCTGAAGGTCCCGCAAAAGCAAAAGAAGAAAGGGCGGCTCTGGCTGAACGATGGGTCATGCGTCCGGCTCAGGCCGGAGCGTCCAAACCATGTCTGGTCATACGACTTCGTTCAAGACCGCACTGCTGACGGGCGCGTCTATCGGACGCTGAACATCATTGACGAATACACCAAGGAGGCGCTGATGATCCGCGTCGATCGCAAGCTCAACTCAACCGATGTGCTGGATGCATTGACCGACCTGTTCATCCTCCGCGGCACGCCGGAATACATAAGATCCGACAATGGGCCGGAATTTATCGCCCAGAAGGTGCGGGAGTGGATTGCAGCCGTCGGCGCGAAAACGGCTTACATCGAACCAGGCTCACCATGGGAAAACGGATACTGTGAAAGCTTCAATGCCCGGTTCCGCGACGAGATGCTCAACGGAGAAATCTTCTACAGCCTAAGGGAGGCCCAAATCCTGATCGAACAATGGCGTATCCACTACAACACCGTCAGGCCGCACAGCGCATTGGGTTACCGTCCGCCTGCGCCCGAAACCATCGTCCCGATGGACCAGAGGCCCACGATGCACTAACAATCAAACCGGACCACCCGATGGGGGCACGCCA
>JBKECG010000090.1:0-12485 GCA_047974395.1 Pikeienuella sp.
ACCCGCCCGATCTGGGAATATCTCGACAGCGCGGTCTCGGATACGCGCGTCGCCAACGGGCGCGCCGGGCTCGCCGCCAATGCGAAGGCGCTGGCCGAGATCGAGCAGCGCTATGGCGTCGACAAGGAGGTCGTCGTCGCGATCTGGGGGCTGGAGAGCGCCTATGGCGAGAATTTCGGTTCGATCCCGGTGGTCGAGAGCCTGGCCACCCTCGCCTATGAGGGCCGGCGGCGCGATTTCGCCGAACAGCAGCTGATCGAGGCGCTGCGCATCCTTCAGGCCGGCGACGTGACCCCGGCGCGGATGGTCGGCTCCTGGGCCGGGGCGATGGGGCATACGCAGTTCATTCCGACCTCCTTCCAGGAATACGCCGTGGATTTCACCGGCGACGGGCGGCGCGATCTCTGGGCGGCGGACCCGTCGGACGCGCTGGCCTCGACCGCGAATTATCTTGCGCGCTTCGGCTGGGTTCTGAACGCGCCCTGGGGAGTGGAGGCGAAGCTCCCCGCCGGGTTCGACTATGCGCTGGCGGATCAGTCGCTGAAACGCCCCGTCGCCGAGTGGCGGGCCATGGGCGTGACCACGGTGGATGGCGCCGCCCTGCCGGATCATGGCGAGGCCGCAATCCTGCTGCCGGCGGGGGCGCGGGGGCCGGCCTTTGTTATCTTCCAGAACTTCAACGTGATCCGGCGTTACAACAACGCCACCTCCTATGCGCTCGCGGTCGGTCATCTCGGCGAGCGGATCGGCGGCGCCGGGTCGTTCCGCACGCCCTGGCCGCGCGGCGACCGGCCGCTCAGCCGCTCCGAGACGCAGGAGATGCAACGCCTGCTGACCGGGCTCGGCCATGACACCCAGGGCGTGGACGGGATCATCGGCCCGAACAGCCGCGACGCGATCCGCGCCTTCCAGCGGGCCAGCGGGCTGGTCCCGGACGGCTATCCCGCCGCCGGACTGCTCTCGGCGCTGCGGGCGGCTGGGGGGTGAGGGGCAGGGTGAAATCGCTTGACCCGGCGGCCGGGCCGCCCGATTGAACCCCGATGCTGATCTACAAGATATTCACCGGCCCGGAATGGGCGGCGCTTGACGCGGTGGGCGAAACCCGGGGCGCGCCGGTCGATCTGACCGACGGGTTCATTCATTTCTCCACCGCCGCGCAGGTGAGGGAGACCGCCGCGAAACATTTCGCCGGCGCGGCGGGGCTGGTTCTGGCTGCGGTGGAGGCCGGGGATCTGGGCGAGGCGCTGAAATGGGAGCCTTCGCGCGGCGGCGCGCTGTTTCCGCATCTGCATGGGCCGCTTTCGCGCGCCGCCGTGATCTGGTCGGCGCCGCTGCCGCTCGGGCCGGACGGGGCGCATCTTTTTCCGGCGCTCGCATGAGCGCGATCGAGAAAATCGGGCTGAGAGCCCTGCATGCGCTTGACCCTGAGCGCGCGCACAGGCTGGCGATTCTCGCCCTGAAAGCCGGGCTCGGGCCGCGTTCGACGCCGGATCCGATTCTGGCGACAAGGCTTTTCGGCCTGGATCTGCCCTCGCCGGTCGGGGTCGCGGCCGGGTTCGACAAGAACGCCGAAGCGCCGGATGCGATGCTGCGCGCCGGTTTCGGCTTTGTCGAAATCGGCGCGGTGACGCCGCGCGCGCAGCCGGGCAATCCGCGCCCCCGGCTTTTCCGGCTGGATGAGGATCGGGCCGCGATCAACCGTTTCGGCTTCAACAACGAGGGGCTGGACGCCGTCGCCGCGCGGCTTCGCGCCCGGAAAGGCCCGGTCGCGCGGGTCTGGGCCAATCTCGGCGCAAACAAGACCAGCGAGGACCGGGCCGGCGATTATGTCGCGGTGATGCGCGGGCTGCGCGGGCTGGCCGGGGCGATGACGCTGAATGTTTCATCGCCCAATACCGAAAAGCTGCGCGATCTTCAGGGCGCGGCGGCGCTGAAGGCCCTGATCGCGCGGGCGCTGGAGGCGCGGGACGCGCTGGCCGAAGACGGAGAGCGTATCCCGGTTCTGGTGAAGATCGCGCCCGATCTCACCCCGGCGGAGATCGAGGATATCGCCAGGGTTGCGGTCGATTGCGGAATCGACGGGATCGTCGCCACCAACACCACGCTGTCGCGCGCGGGTTTGCGCTCCGGCCATGCAGGGGAGGCCGGCGGGCTTTCGGGCGCGCCGCTGCGGGAGATGTCGCTTTCGGTGCTGAAACAGCTTCGCGCCGCGATCGGAGGCCGGATTCCACTGATCGGCGTCGGCGGGATCGGCGCGGCCGAGGACGCCTATGCGCGGATCAGGGCCGGCGCCTCGGCGGTGCAGCTCTATACGGCGATGGTCTATGAGGGGCCGTCCCTTGGCGCGCGGGTCAACGAGGGGCTGGCGGCGCTCCTGCGTCGCGACGGTTTCGCCAGCGTCGCCGACGCGGTTGGCGCGGATTGAATCTCAGCGCCGGCGCTTGAGATAGACATAGAGCGCGCCGCCGCCGCCATGACGCGGATGCGCGGGCGAGACATTGACGATCATCGACGCCAGCGGCGGCGTCTCCAGCCAATGGGGCGCCTCCCGGCGCAGGATCCCCGGCGCGCCGTCATGCGGGCCGCCCTTGCCGGTGATGACCAGAAGACAGCGATGACCGGCCTCGCGGCTGCGCTCGACAAAGCCGATCAGCGCCCGGTGCGCCCGCTCGGCGGTCATGCCGTGAAGATCGAGCCGGGCGTCCGGGGCGCGCTTGCCCCGGCGCAGCCTCGTCTCCGTGGCCCGGTCCAGACCGCTCGGCGCGGCCATGCGCGGCGCGGAAAGATTGGCGGGGGGTCCGGTTCTTCCGGTCGGGCGCAGCGTCGCGCGCGGCGGCGGCGCGAACGGGGGCGGAGGAGGGGCGTTGGCGATCACGGGTTTCGACGGAATCGTCGGGGCGGGCGGCTCCACCGCCGTTTCGGCGCGGCGGCGAAGGGAGTTCGCGACCTCCGCCCAGAGCGCGCGCTCCTCCGCCGTGGGCTGGCGCCCGCGTCGCCGGCTCATCGCGCAGCCAGGGTCATTCGCCGGTGGCGATCAGCAGCCAGTTCGGATCGGAGGCGCCCAGCTGGCGACCGAAGGTCCAGTGATCGGTCTCGCGCCTGATCTCGTTCGGATCGCCCTCGACCACGCGATGCTCGCTGTCGCGGACGACGGTGACCAGCTCGCCGACGAAACGCATGTCGATCTCGGCGATCCGGTCGTTTTCATCGAAACGCGCGCCGACGATCTTCGCCTCGCGCACGCCGACGAAACGGGCGTCCACGGTCAGGCCCTCTTCCGCGCGCTGGTCGATGGCGGCGGCGAAATCCTGATATACATCGGGTGAAAGATAGGTCTCCAGCGTGGGCTTCTCGCCATTCTCGAAGGCCATGAGCAGCATTTCATAGGCGCGTTTCGCGCCCTCGGCGAAAGCGCCCGGCGAGAAATCCGGTTCGATCGCGCGGAATTTCGCCCATGTCGCGGCCAACGGATCGCCATCGGCGATCGGTTCGACCTCCTGCGGCGCGGAGGGCGCGGGCGCGGATTTGGCGTTCTTGCGGGCCCCGAACACGGGTTCCGGCTTTTTCTCCAGCCCGGTCTTGGTCCCGAGCACGCTTTTCAGACGCAGCACGAGGAACACGGTGATCCCCGCCAGAACAAGCAGCGTGAGCAGACCGTCGTCCATATTCGTCTCCCAACGCCATGGCGCCCGGATGGCGCTGACGGCTCATCCTCCCTATGTAGGCGTAGAGAATGCGGCTGTCCACGCCGCGACCGACAAGGCGTCGGCGCAGAGGCGGCCGACAGGAGGAATCATGTGGGTTTTCGTCGCGCTGGCGTTGATACCGGTGATCGAGATCGCGCTGTTCATCGAGATGGGCGGTCTTATCGGCCTCTGGCCGACGCTGGGGCTCATCCTGCTCACCGCAATCATCGGCGGCATGCTGCTGCGCGCGCAGGGCTTCGCCGCGCTGACGCGATTGCAGCGGAGCATGGCCGAAGGCGGCGATCCGCGCGGGCTGATGGCCGATGGCGCGATGATCCTGATCGCCGGCTTCCTGATGCTCACACCCGGATTTTTCACCGATACGCTCGGCTTTCTGATGCTGCTCCCTCCGGTGCGGGCGGCGATGATCGGCTGGGCCGGGCCGCGGCTGGCGGCGCGGACCATCCATGTCGGCCCACGCCCCGCCCGCGGCGCGCGCCCCGATGACGGGCCGATCGAGGCGGAATACGAGGATCTGACCGGTCGGGATGGCGCGCATCCGCGCAAGCCCAGCGGCTGGACCATTCCGCCGCGTTGACGCAGGGGCCGGCTGGCGATTGCTCTTTTCGCCCGCCCCGTGTTAGCGCTGCCGCGAATTTCCGATGGGGAGAGGGCAGGACATGGCCGAAGCTGAAGCGAAAAGCGACGAAGCGCCGCGTGTGGCGATCCGGGCGCAATATGTGCGCGACGCCTCATTCGAGAATGTCGCCGTCCAGAAGGGCGACGGCCGGATGGACCAGAAACCCGAAATCCAGGTCGGGGTGAATCTCGACGCGCGCAAGCGCGACGGGGAGCAATATGAGGTGGTCCTGAAGATCAACGCCACGGCGAAACATGAAGCGGCGGTGATGTTCATCGCCGAGCTGGACTACGCCGGGCTCTTTGAGATCGCCAATGTGCCGGAAGCGCAGCTTCATCCCTTCCTGCTGATCGAATGCCCGCGGATGCTGTTCCCCTTCGCCCGCCGGATCATCGCCGATTTCACCCGCGATGGCGGTTATCCGCCGCTGATGCTGGACATGATCGACTTCGCCAGCCTCTACCGGAACGAGCTGGAGCGCCGCCGCGCCGCCGCCACCGCGGCCCAGAACGGCTCCGCCGGCGGAAGCGCCTGATCCGGCTCAGGAATAGCGCCGCCAGATCACCTCTCCGCCCAGGGTCTCCACGAATTCCTCGTGGAGCGCCCTTTCCTTCTCGTCGAACCGGGGCTTGAGCGCGGCCGGGCGCGGGCCGGGGCGCCATTCCCCGCCTGTGCGTTCGGGGCCGGCGGCGGTTTTCTCGACCACTTCGAGCGAGACGCCGAGATCGGGCTGACGCCCGCCGATCAGCTCCAGATAAACTTCGGCCAGAAGCTCGCTGTCGAGCAGCGCGCCATGTTTCTCACGCGCCGAATTGTCCACGCCGAAACGCCGGCAAAGCGCGTCCAGACCGGCGGGAGAGCCGGGAAACCGCTTGCGGGCCATGGCGAGCGTGTCGATGGCGCGATCGGTCGAGATCGGGTCCAGGCCGACCCAGCGCAGCTCGGCGTTGATGAACTTCATGTCGAAAGAGGCGTTGTGGATCACCAGTTTCGCATCGCCGACGAATTTGACGAAATCCGCGGCGATCTTCTTGAAGACCGGCTCCTTCGCCAGACGCTCCTCGGAAAGGCCATGGACGGCGAAAGCCTCCGCCGGCATGTCGCGCTCGGGATTGATATACTGGTGATAGATCCGTCCGGTGGGCATGTGATTGAGGAGCTCGATCCCGCCGATCTCCACGATCCGGTGACCTTCCGCCGGATCGAGCCCGGTGGTTTCCGTGTCCATCACGATCTCACGCATTTTCCGGGTCTCCGCTCACCTTCCGCATGATCGCCTCCACCTGCGTCCGCGCATGGTCGATCCCGGCGCCGGTATCGACGATGAATCCAGCGCGACGGCGCTTTTCCGCATCATTCATCTGCTTGGCCAGAATCGCCTCGAAAGCCTGTTCGGTCATTCCTGGCCGGGCCAGCACCCGCTCACGCTGGATGCCGGCGGGGGCGGAGGCGACGACCACATGGTCGAAAGCGCCTTCGCCGCCGGTTTCGAAAAGCAGCGGGATGTCGAAAATGGCGACCTCGGCGCCTTCATGCTCGGCCTGCGACCGGGCTGCGGCGCGATCCTCGCCGACCAGCGGATGGATCGCCGCCTCCACCCGTTTCAAGAGCGGCGGATCGGCGATAATCGCCTCACGAAGGGCGATGCGGTCGACCGCGCCGTCCCTGACGGCGCCCGGCGCGATGGCCTCGATGGCCTTCGCGCCGGCGCCGCCTGCGGCGTAAAGCCGGTGAACCGCCTCATCAGCGTCCCAGACGAAGGCGCCCGCTTCGGCGAATATCTTCAGCGTCGTCGATTTCCCCATACCGATGGAGCCGGTGAGCGCAATGGTGATCATGAGCCGAGCATCACCGCGCGGAGCGGTTCGTCAACCTGCGGCTCGACCCCGAACCAGGCGTGAAAACCGGGCCGCGCCTGATGCAGCAGCATGCCGAGCCCATCGACGGTGAAGAGACCTTTCGCAGCCGCCTGCGCCAGAAAGGGCGTGATCAGCGGCGTATAGACGATATCGGTCGCCAGCGCGCCGGGCGTGGCGCGGGACAGATCGAAATCGAGCGGCGCCTGCCCGGCCATGCCGGCGCTGGTGGTGTTGACGATGGTGGCCGCGTCGCCCAGCGCATCGCCAGCGGCGGCGAGGTCCATCGCCGCGGCTTTCGGGCCGAAAGCAACCGCCAGCGCCTCTGCCCGGGCGCGGGTGCGGTTGGCGATGACGACATGCGGCGCGCCGGCCTCCAGCAGCGCCTGAACGATGGCCCGCGCGGCCCCCCCGGCCCCAAGGATGAGCGCCGGGGCGTCGGCGCGCCAATGCCGGCCGGCGCGCTCCTTCAGGTTCTCGATGAAACCGAACGCGTCGGTATTATCGGCGCGGATCGCCCCCTGCTCATCGAAGACCAGCGTATTCGCAGCGCCGATGGCGCGGGCCCGGGGGGTCGCCTGATCGGCGATGGCCAGCGCGGCTTCCTTGTGCGGCAGGGTGACGTTGACGCCGCGCCAGCCGGCTGCGATCAGGCGGCGCAGATCGGTCTCGAACATGGCGGGTTCCGAGGCGACACGCTCATAGGAACCGGCAATCCCGTGTTTCTTCAGCCAATAGCCATGAATTTCCGGCGAACGGGAATGCGCGATCGGCCAGCCCATGACCCCGGCGCGCGGGGGATCGGTGAAACTCATCCGGACAGGGCTCCGCGTGTTCTGAGAAAGGCCATCAGCTCCAGCAAGGGCAGGCCGAGGATCGAGAACCAGTCGCCCTCGATACGGGTGAAAAGCGCCGCGCCGCGATCCTCGATCCGATAGGCGCCGACGGTGGTCAGCGCATCTTCGCCCATGGCGGCGAGATAATCGTCAAGGAACGCGTCGGAGAAAGCCCGCATGGTCAGCGTCGCCCGGCCGATCTGGCGCCAGATCGGCGCGCCGTCGAGAGCGATCACCGCCGCGCTGAACAGATGATGCCGGGCGCCGCGCAGGCGCAAAAGCTGCGCGCGGGCGGCCTGCATATCGGCCGGCTTGTCAAAAGCCTCGCCATTGAAGTCCAGCACCTGATCGGCGCCGATCACCAGCGCGCCGGGCAGGCGGGCGGAAACGCGAACCGCTTTCATCTCCGCCAGCGCATCAGCCTGATCGCGGGGGTTGAGCCGATCCGCACGAAGCGCGGATTTCATCTCCTCCTCATCGACCCGCGCGGGCAGGATCTCCACTGCAACGCCGGCGCGGCGCAGCATGTCGGCGCGGGTCGCGCTGGCGGAGGCGAGAACCAAGGGCGCGCTCATATCCTGCCCATCTTGCGCAGGATCGACATGATTTCGGCCGCGGTTTCCTCGATCGAGCGGCGGGTGACGTCGATCACCGGCGCGCCGAGCCGTTCGAAAAGGAGCCTGGCGTCGGCCACTTCCTGTCGGATCGTCTCCAGCGCGGCGTATTCGGCCCCGCGATCATGGCCGAGCGCCTCCAGCCGGTGGCTGCGGATCTGGGCCAGCCTGGTCGGGCTCGCGGTCAGGGCGACGACCGGCACGCCGGCTGCGACGGCGTCGAAGATCGCCTGCGGCGGATCGGCGCCCGGCACCAGCGGCGCATTGGCCGCCTTCACCCCGCGCACGGCGAGATAGATGCAGGTCGGGGTTTTCGATGTCCGGCTGACCCCGGTCAGAATGACATCGGCGCGCTTCAGCCGTTCCGGCAGCGCGCCGTCATCATGGGCGATGGCGTAGTCGATCGCGTCAACCCGCCGATAGTAAAGGTCATCGACCACATATTGCCCGCCCATCAACGGCCGCGCGTCCTCACCCAGATGGGTTTCCAGCATGGCGACGACAGGTTGCATGACCGTGGAGGCCGGAAGGCCCAGCGCGGCGGCCGCATTCAGGATCCGGTCGCGCAGATGCGGATCGACCATGGTCAGGATCACCGCCCCGGGCTCGCGGCGCATCTCCTCGATCACCGCATCGGCTTCTTCTTCGGATCGGATAAAGATGCGCAGGCGTTTATCGACCTTGGCCGCGAACAGGCTGAGCCCGGCCGCGCCGATCCGCGCCACCGTCTCCCCGGTGGAATCCGAAAGCAGATAGACGATTTTCGGCATGGCCCCGATGCTCGCGTCGCTTGCGGAGGAGGATAATCCGGGGAGTCGGGGATAACCAGCGCCAGGGCGGCGAAAGAGGGGAAAACCGGAGTTTCATCCCACCCGGGAAAAATCACCCGAACGCATCCGGCATTGCGGGGATAACCCGGCAACCGGAGTTTTCCCCATTATTCAGGACCGGACAGGAGAACACCAACCCACTGTCCTCAAAGAATATACTCCATTATCCACATGCATGCGCCAATCCATACGGAGAAATACCCACCGAAGGAAAACGCCGGGTGAAGCTGTGCGAAACTCCCTGATCATGATAATCCCCAGCTTCCACGTCCCATATACAACAAGATTCTAGACTCAGAAAAAAGCTGATGAGAAATCAAGCCTCCCGAAAACCCCTGCTTCGCGTTCTGGCCAGAGAAACACTGAATCGTCCGCCGATCTGGCTTATGCGCCAAGCTGGACGATATCTGCCCGAATACCGCGAAACCCGGGCGAAAGCGGGGGGGTTTCTCGACCTCTGTTACAATCCTGAACTCGCCGCCGAGGTTACATTGCAACCGATCCGGCGCTTTGGTTTCGACGCTGCGATCCTGTTCGCCGATATTCTGCTTTTGCCTCAGGCTCTGGGGCAGAAGCTCTGGTTCGAACCCGGCGAAGGGCCGCGACTGGAGCCTGTTTCGGATATTTCCCGGCTTCGAGTTGCGGATGAGATTCATGATGTGCTTTCACCGATCTACGAAACCGTGCGCATTGTCCGCCAGGCCTTGCCAGAGGATGTGACGCTGATCGGCTTCGCCGGCGCCCCGTGGACGGTGGCGACCTATATGATCGCCGGCAAAGGCACGCCGGATCAGGCGCCCGCGCATGAGTTGATGAAACAGGATCCTGAAGCGTTCGATGGGCTGATCGATCGGATTGTCGATGGAACGACGGCCTATCTGTCAAGGCAGATCGAGGCCGGAGCGGAGGTGGTGAAGCTCTTTGACAGCTGGGCGGGATCGCTTGTCGGGGAAGCTTTCGAGCGGGCCTCGGTTCAACCCTGCCGCAGAATCGTGGAAGCGTTGAAGATCCGGCATCCGCATGTGCCGGTGATCGGGTTTCCGCGCGGGGCTGGCGCCGGGACCTTGCGTTTCGCTGAAGCCGCCGGGGTCGATTGTATCGCGGTCGGACAGGATGCAGATCTTTTCTGGGTGCGCGATGTGCTTCAGAAATCGGTTCCGGTTCAGGGGAATCTGGATCCCGGTCTGCTGATCTCCGGCGGTGAGGCGCTTGAGCGCGCGACAATGAAGACGATGGATATCCTTTCTGGCGGGCCGCATATCTTCAATCTCGGACATGGGATCACGCCTGATGCTGATCCGCGACATGTCGAACGGCTGGTGAGGCTCGTGAAGGGTTAACCATGGAGTATCTTCAGGGTCTGTTGCTGGACGCCTATCCCTGGACCCTCGCTTTTCATGTGATCTTCGTCATCTCGTGGATGGCGGGGCTTTTGTATCTGCCGCGGTTGTTCGTCTATCACAGGGAACGGGCGGCGGAAGCGCCGGGCCTTGATGCGGTCTTTCAGGTGATGGAGCGGAAACTGCTCCGTGGGATCATGAATCCGGCGATGATCGGCGCCTGGATATTCGGATTGATGCTGGTTTTCACCCCGGGAATCATCTCCTGGAGCGAAACCTGGCCCTGGGTGAAGGCGACCATGGTGCTTGGTTTGACCCATTATCATCATGTGCTGGCGAACTGGAGAAAGGACTTCGCCGCGGGACAAAAGCGCAGGAGCGGGCGTTTCTTTCGCGTCGCCAATGAGATACCGGCGATATTGATGATCGTGATCGTGATGATGGTGATTGGCCGCCCGTTCTGATTGCGGAATTGACATTGAATCTCGCGCGCATCATAAACGGCGCGCGCAATCGCAGCCATCCCCTCATGGTTTCATCGCCACCCTGATGAGCCGGGGTCCTCCAAATAAACCGAACATCGCCGACAATGGAATCGATGATGGAAATCACCCAGTTGAAGCTTTCAGATCTGAAAGCGAAAAGCCCGACTGATCTTTTGGCTTTCGCGGAAGAACTGGAGGTAGAGAACGCCAGTTCGATGCGCAAGCAGGACATGATGTTCGCCATTCTCAAGGAAATGGCGGAACGTGATGTCGAAATTATTGGTGAAGGCGTATTAGAAGTACTTCTTGATGGTTTTGGATTTCTTAGATCTCCGGATGCGAATTACTTGCCAGGTCCGGATGATATCTATGTCTCGCCAAATCAGATCCGGCGCTTTGCGCTGCGCACTGGCGATACGATCGAAGGTCTGATCCGGGAACCCAAGGAAGGCGAACGTTATTTTGCGCTGACGAAGGTGCATACGATCAATTTCGAAGATCCGGAAAAGACTCGTCACAAGGTTCATTTCGATAACCTGACGCCGCTCTATCCCGATCATCGCTTCAAGCTGGAGATCGAGGATCCGACCGTGAAAGACCGGTCGGCGCGGGTGATCGACCTGGTTTCTCCGATCGGCAAGGGCCAGCGCTGTCTGATCGTCGCGCCGCCGCGCACGGGTAAGACGGTGCTGTTGCAGAACATCGCCTATTCGATCGAACGTAATCATCCCGAGTGTTTTCTGATCGTGCTGCTGATCGACGAGCGGCCGGAAGAAGTGACCGACATGCAGCGTTCGGTGAAGGGGGAGGTGGTTTCCTCTACTTTCGACGAGCCGGCGACGCGGCATGTGGCGGTGGCGGAAATGGTGATCGAGAAAGCCAAACGGTTGGTGGAGCATGGGCGCGATGTCGTCATTCTGCTCGATTCGATCACCCGGCTCGGGCGCGCCTTCAACACCGTGGTGCCTTCATCGGGCAAGGTGCTCACGGGCGGTGTTGATGCGAACGCGCTTCAGCGGCCGAAACGGTTTTTCGGCGCGGCCCGGAATATCGAGGAAGGCGGTTCGCTGACCATCATATCCACCGCGTTGATCGACACCGGCAGCCGGATGGATGAGGTTATCTTCGAAGAATTCAAGGGCACGGGCAATTCGGAAATCGTGCTGGATCGCAAGGTCGCGGACAAGCGAGTGTTTCCGGCCATGGATATCCTGAAATCCGGGACCCGGAAGGAAGAGCTACTGGTCGACAAGGGCGAGCTGACGAAGATGTTTGTCCTGCGGCGGATTCTGAACCCGATGGGTACGACCGATGCGATCGAATTCCTGCTCGGCAAGCTGAAACAGACCAAGTCCAATGCTGAATTCTTCGATTCGATGAATGCCTGAGGGGTTTTCAGGGATAACTGAAAACCCCTCAGGCATATGTGATCCGATCAGGGACGCAAGATCGTCGAACCGGTGGTTTTTCTCGCTTCGAGATCACGATGCGCCTGCACCGCATCGGCAAGTGGGTATTCGGCGTTGATGTCGATCCTGACGGCGCCGGAGCCGAGGACCTCAAAGAGATCCTTGCAGGCGGCTTCGAGCTCCTTTCTTGTCGCGGTGTAATCGAACAGCGTCGGCCGGGTGACGAAAAGTGAACCTTTTGACGCAAGTATCCCGAGATTGACGCCGGTCACCGGCCCGGAAGCGTTGCCGAAGCTGACCATCATTCCGCGTTTTCTGAGGCAATCCAGCGACGCTTCCCAGGTGTCTTTGCCGACACCGTCAAAAACGACTGGCAACATCGCACCATTGGTGATTTCGCGGACGCGGGAGGCGATATCCTCGTGATCATAACGAATGATGTGATCACATCCGGCTTTTCTCGCTAAATCGGCTTTTGCTTCGGAACCCACCGTGCCGATCACGGTTGCGCCAAGATGTTTGAGCCATTGGCATGCGATCAGACCGACGCCGCCGGCTGCTGCGTGGAAAAGCACCGTCTCACCGGATTTAACCCGGTGAATCTGGTGAATCAGGTACTGAACGGTCAGGCCCTTCAGCATCGAAGCTGCGGCGTCATCGGCGCCGACATTATCGGGCAGCCTGATCACACGATCGGCTTTGGTGACATGGATATCGGAATAGGCGCCGATCGGGCCGGAGCAATAGGCGACCCGATCACCGGTCTTGAGATCTGCGACATTCGCGCCG
>JBKECG010000099.1:0-2055 GCA_047974395.1 Pikeienuella sp.
GCGGTCTACAACAACCTGACCGAGGTCGCGCCCTCGGGCGAGGTGATCCCCGAACTGGCCGAGAGCTTCGAGGCCTCCGCCGATGCGAAGACCTGGACCTTCCGGCTCCGCGACGGGATCAGGTTCCATGGCGGACAGGTGTTGGAGGCGGCGGATGTCGCCGCCTCGATCAACCATCACCGGGGCGAGAACTCTTCCTCCTCGGCCAAGGGCATCGTCGCGCCGATCGCCGATATCCGCACCCCCGACGCGAAGACCGTGGTGTTCGATCTGCACGAAGGCAACGCGGATTTCCCCTACATGATGACCGATTATCATCTGGTGATCGGCAAGCAGAACGAAGGCGCCATCGACTGGGAGAACCCGAACGGCACCGGCGGTTATCTCTTCGTCAGCCATAATCCGGGCGTGCGCATGATCCTGAAGCGCAATCCCGATTACTGGAAGGAGGGGCGCGCCCATTTCGACGATGTGGAGCTGATCTCGATCCGCGACGCGGCGGCGCGCATGAACGCGCTGGTGACCGGCGAGGTGGATGTGATCTCCGGCGTGGACATCAAGTCGATGGCGCTGCTGAAACGCGCGCCGGATATCGAGATCGAGCAGATCCCCGGCACCCAGCATTTCACCTTTCCGATGTGGTGCGACACCGCGCCCTTCGACGATGTGAACGTGCGTCAGGCGCTGAAATACGCGATCGACCGCGAGATGCTGCTGAAGACCGTGCTTCAGGGCCATGGCTCCATCGGCAAGGACAGCCCGATCACCCCCGCCAACCGCTATTTCTCCGCGGAGCTGGAGGCGAAGACCTACGATCCCGACCGCGCGAAGAGCCTGCTGAAAAAGGCCGGCCACGACCGGCTGGCGGTGGATCTCTCGGCCGCGGACGCCGCCTTCATCGGCGCCGTGGACGCGGCCACACTGTTTCAGGAAAGCGCCTCCGGGGCCGGGATCGACATCAACGTCATCCGCGAGCCGGATGACGGTTACTGGTCCAATGTCTGGCTGAAGAAACCCTTCTGCGCCTGCTACTGGGCCGGGCGGCCGACCGAGGACTGGATGTTCTCGCAGGTCTACGCCGCCGACTCGCAGTGGAATGACGCGCGCTGGAAGAACGAGCGTTTCAACACCCTGCTGCTGGAGGCGAGGGCCGAGC
Source organism: Pikeienuella sp. (assembly GCA_047974395.1). Taxonomy (GTDB): domain Bacteria; phylum Pseudomonadota; class Alphaproteobacteria; order Rhodobacterales; family Rhodobacteraceae; genus Pikeienuella. The sequence goes on from JBKECG010000099.1 coordinate 1,157, forward strand.
TGGACACCGCGAAGCGCGCCGAGATGTATGGCGAGATGCAGCATATCGTCGCCGATGACGGCGGCACGATCATTCCGCTCTACGCCAACTATATCGACGCGCGGAACAAGCGCATCGCCCATGGCGAGGTCTCGAAGGCCAACGCGCTCGACGGCTGGAAATGCATCGAACGGTGGTGGGTCGCCTGAGCGAAAAGCCCGCCCCGGTTGCGGGAAAGGCGGAACCCGAGCGCATCGGGTTCCTGCTGATCCCGCAATTCTCAATGATGGCCTTCATGTCGGCGACCGAGCCGCTTCGGGTCGCGAACCGGCTGGCGCGGGCGCGGCTTTTCGACTGGATCGCGGTCTCGGCCGATGGCGGGGCGGTGTCGGCCTCTTCGGGGCTGACGGTGATGCCGGATGGCGGGCTGGAGGCGGCGGCCGATCTGCCGACGCTTTTCGTCTGCGCCGGTTTCGAGCCGGAGCGCCACGCCGCCCCGCCGCTTCTGGCCGGGTTGCGCCGGCTGGCGCGAAAGGGCGCGGTGCTCGGCGCGCTCGACACCGGCGCCTGGCTTCTGGCGCGCGCCGGCCTGCTGGACGGCGCCCGCGTGACCCTGCACTGGGAATCGGCCCCGGCCTTTCGCGAGACCTTTCCCGATATCGAGGTCAGCCAGGACCTTTACGAGATCGACGGCAGGCGGATCACCTGCGCCGGCGGCACCGCGGCGCTGGATCTGATGCTGGAGATGATCGCCGCCCGCCATGGCCGGGATCTGGCCCTGGCGGTGGCGCGCCAGTTCATCCATGACGGCGTGCGCGCCGGCGCGATGCCGCAAAAGGGCCGCGCGCCGGCGCCGCGCGGACGCCCCGACCGGCGGCTGAACGCGGCGCTGGAGATGATGCAGTCCGTGCTCGAAGAGC
>JBKECG010000384.1:0-2532 GCA_047974395.1 Pikeienuella sp.
CCGACGCCGAGGGCCGGCTGATCGTGCAGGCGGAACAGGCGCTGCCGATCCATCTCGCCTCGATGTCGGGGCTGATGCGGTTCATCCTGTCGCGCTATGGCGCGGATATCGCGCCGGGCGACATCTTCATCGCCAATGATCCGCATGTCGCGGGGGGCACGCATCTTCCCGACATCAACATGGCGGCGCCGGTTTTCGACGGCGACAGGCTGGTTGGTTTCGTCGCCAATATCGTCCACCACGCCGATGTCGGCGGCGCCGCCATCGGCTCCATGTCCGGCGGTCTGGACGAGATCTACAAGGAAGGGCTGCGCATCCCGATCGTCCGGCTTTATCGCAAGGGCGCGTTGCAGGACGACATGATGCGGCTTCTGCTGCTGAACATGCGGCTGGCCGATGAGCGCAAGGGCGACCTCAACGCCCAGATCGCCGCTGTGCGTCTTGGCGAGGAACGGCTGAAGGGCATGATCGCGACGCTCGGCGCCGACATGCTGGAGCGGATCTTCGCCGAGATCATCTCCCGCACCAATCTGAGAATGCGCAAGGCCATCGCCGCGATCCCCGATGGGCGCTACGCTTTCGAGGATGTGATGGACGATGACGGCGCCGGGACCGAGAATATCCGCATCAAGCTCGCCATAGAGAAATCGGGCGAGCGGATTCTCTTCGATTTCGAGGGCACCGATCCCCAGGTTCCCGGCAATTTCAACCTGACCTTCAACGCGACTCAGTCGGCGGTCTGCTATTCGCTGAAGGCGCTGCTCGATTCCGGCGTGCCCAACAATCAGGGCATTTTCGACGCGATCGAGATCCGGGCCCCCGAAGGCTCCTTCGTCAATTGCGTCGCCCCCGCTTCGGTCGCGCTTCGCGCCAACACCTGCCAGCGCGTGGTCGATATCGTCTTCGGGGCGCTCGCCGAAACCGCGCCGGACCGCGTGACAGGGGCCGCCAACGGGGCCAACACCAGCGCGGTTTTCACCGGGATCGACCCGCGGAGCGGCCAGCGTTACGTCTATCTGGAGACGCTCGGCGGCGGCATGGGCGGGCGGGCGACGAAGGACGGCAAGGACGGGGTTCAGGTCAACATCACCAACACCTCCAACCTGCCGGTCGAAGCCATCGAGCAGGAATATCCGCTCCGCGTTCTCGAATATGCGCTGGTGGAGGATTCGGGCGGCGCCGGGCGCATGCGCGGCGGCATGGGCATCCGCCGCTCGATCCGCCCGGTCGGCCATGACTGCGAATTCAACGGCGTCGGCGAGCGGTTCCACAACCGGCCCTGGGGGATTTTCGGCGGCGAACCCGGCGCGACCGGGCGTTTCCTGCTCCGCGCCGATGACGGGCGCGAGACGGCGCTGCCGGCCAAGGCCAGCGGCGTGCGGCTGGACCGGGACACGACCGCAGTCATCGAGACCCCCGGCGCGGGCGGTTACGGCCCGCCCGGGGAACGGAGCGCCGCCGATCTGGCCGATGACCTGAACTCGGGTAAATTCACCGCCGCCTATATCGAACGGAACTATTCCGGGGCGGATAAATCATCGAAATAAATTCGGACAACAACGGGAGACTGACATGAACCGGAAGACGGCTCTGGGCGCCGCAGCGATCGCCGCCCTGTTCGCGCACGCCGCCACGGCCCAGGATGTGCGCTGGGACATGGCCAATGAATATGGCGAGCATTCCCCCCACGGGATCGGCCAACTGGTCTTCGCCGAGAAGGTGAAGGAAGCCTCGGGCGGCGAGATCGAGATCACCAGTCATTTCGGCAGCTCGATCGGCTACAAGTCGAAGGAGCAGTTCGACGCGGTCGCCGACGGCGCCCTGCCGATCGCCAACACCTCGATGGGGCAGGTGGCGGGGATCGAGCCGCTCTTCCTTCTGGCGGGGCTGCCCTTCCTGGTCCGGGACGCGGCCGACGCGCGCCTGCTGTGGGAGGTCGCGCGCCCCTATTACGAAGAGGTCTTCGCCCGCAACAACCAGGTGCTGCTCTACGCCTCGCCCTGGACCCCGGCCGGGCTCTGGGCGAACAAGCCGGCGCGCGGGGCGGCGGATATCGCCGGGCTGAAGGTGCGCACCTGGGACGCCAGCGGCACCCGCACCCTGCAGAATATCGGCGCGGCGCCGATCCAGATGAGCTGGGCCGATGTGGTGCCGCAACTCGCCACCGGCGGCATCGAGGCGGTGCTGACCTCGGCCGATGGCGGGGTCAGCGCGAAATTCTGGGAGCATCTGAATCACTTCTCCGAGATCAACTATTCAATGTCGCTGAACATGATCCACGTGAACAGGGACGAATGGGACGATCTCAGCGACGAGCAGCGCGCCGCGGTGCTGACCGCGGCCGAGGCCGGCAGCGAAGCGGCCTGGCGGGCGCTTGAGACCCGCGTCGCCGAGAATTACGCCGAGATGGAGGCGAACGGCGTCACCGTCGTGCGCGACCTCCCGCCCGAATTCCTCGAAGAACTCGGCAAGGCCGGACAGTCGGTCTATGATGACTGGCTCGGCAAGGTCGGACCGGTCGGTCAGGAGATC
>JBKECG010000195.1:0-4619 GCA_047974395.1 Pikeienuella sp.
GTTCGACCCGCGTGACCTTCGCTAGATAGATATTGCCGGCGAGTTGCCGTTTGTTGATCGATTCGAAATCGAATTCGTCGATCCTGGTGCCGTCCATGACCACGACCCGGGTTTCTTCCGGGTGCGTGGCGTCAATGAGCATTTTCTTCGCCATAGAGCTTTCATCGGCGGCGCGCGGTGCGCGGCTGCGCCCGGCGGCGCCGTCTTTCCTGTGAGAGAGAGAGACGGCGCCGGCAAAGCATTCGCGGCCGTTTCGAGCCTGGCGTTCGTTCGCTTTGCGATTGTCCGTCTCTTCATATTGCAACCATGTCGCGGCAAAAGCGCCGCAGGTGTTTTCGGGTGGCGCGCGAGCGCCAGAGGAAGCGACCGTCCGGCGGCGCCGCCCAATGCGGTCTCGCCCGAACAAGCGCCCCCGGCTGAAATTCAGCGAGGTGATGACGAAGCGGGTTCGCATATAGCGCGCCGCCCTGTCGTCTTCGCGACCATAGTCGCGGGATTTGTGAATGTCCAAAGGGATTTTCAAGTCCCCCCCGGCGCGTGCTAGCTTCGCGCCCGGACGGGCGGTGAAGAAGAGGCGGGACGATGACTCTGCGTAGGGGCCGGATGCGCGCGGCGGCGGCTCTGGCGACGGTGGGGCTGGCGCTCCTGATGGCGGGGGACGCTTCCGATCCCGCCGCGATCGCGGCGCCGTCGCCGGGTTTCGACGGCGAGGAGCGGCTTTCGGTCGATCTGGCGGCCCGCGTCGGCTTCGTGCTGTTCACGCTCGACGATCCGCCGCGCGTCGTGGTGGATTTTCCCGAACTCGCGCCATGGACCGCGCCGGTCCGGACGGCGGCGGGCATGCGGCTTTTCGGAAATCTCCGCTTCGGGCGGGATGAGAGCGGCGAAGGGGCGCGGTTGGTGGTTGATCTTCGCCGCCCGGCCCGGGTGGCGCGGGTTCACACGGAGGCGACGGCGAAGGGGGCGCGGCTGGTCCTCGACCTCGCGCCGACCGGGGCCGCGGAATTCGCCGCGCTGGCCGGCTGGCCGGCGGGCGAGCGCCCGCCGTCGCTGCTCCCGGCCCCGGAGACGCGGAAGGAGGAAGGCGCGCTGATCGTCATCGACGCGGGCCATGGCGGGGCCGATCCCGGCGCGATCTCGCGCGGGGTGGCGGAAAAGGACCTGGTCCTCGCCTACGCCCGCGCGCTGAAGGCGGCGATCGACGCGCTGCCGGGGCTGCGGGCGGAGCTGACCCGCGTCGGCGACGAGTATCTCTCGCTGGATCAGCGGGTCGCCATCGCGCGTGAGGCCGGCGCGGCCGCGTTCCTGTCGCTTCACGCCGACGCGCTGGCGGCGGGGGAGGCGACGGGGGCCTCGGTCTATGTGCTGGGCGAGGCGGCCTCCGACCGCCACGCGGCGGCGCTGGCCAGCGGTCAGGAGCGGGCGGAAAAGCTGATCGAGATTTCGCTGGATGCGGAAGAATCGGATGTGAAGCGGGCGCTTCTCGATCTTGCGCGCCGGCGCGCCGGACAGGGCTCGCGCGCCCTGGCCGCGCGGCTGGTCGAATCCCTGCGCCGCGCGACGCCGGTGCTGGAGGGGCGTGCGCTGCAATCGGCGGGGTTCCGGGTGCTGACCGCGCCCGAGATTCCCTCGGCGCTGATCGAACTGGGCTTCATGTCCAGCGCCGCCGACCGGGCGCGGCTGCTCTCCGCCGAAGGGCGCGACGCGGTGGTCGGCACCATAGCCGAGGCGGTCGCCGGCTGGGTCGCGGCGCGTTAATCTTCCCTCCGGCGGAAGGCGGCGAAGAGGATCGCCGCCCGGCTCGCGGTCAGGAAGGCCGCATGGGCGAAAAGCGCGATCCCGACGCCGACGAGGCCGAGGGGCTGGATCGCGGCCGCGATCACGACGCCGAAGATCAGCGTCGCCGCGGAGATGGTCAGCAGCACGCTCCGCACATTGCCGATGGAGAGCAGCGCCGGCTCGAACGGAAAGCCGAGCGCCAGCATCGAGGCCGCCGCGCCGCTGGCGACGAGAAAACCGTAGGCCCCGGCCGCCTCGGCCCCGAACAGCATGGTCAGCAGCAGCTTCCCGCCGAAGATCAGCACCAGCACCACCGCGCCGAGAAAACCCGCCGTCAGCAACGCGGTGCGGGTGATCAGCTTGACCAGCGACCGGCGCTGGCCCCGCGCCTCCATCCGCGCGATCTCGGGGAAGATGATCGGCCCCATCACCGAGCCGAGCTTGGTCAGGACGTCGGTGATCTGCCGGGCGAAGGCGAAAAGCGCCGTTTCTCCGGCGCCGAGCAGGCCGCCGACGATCAGCACCGTCGCCTGGGTCAGCGTGTTCTCCAGCGTCGAACTGACGCTGGTCACGCCGATGAAGCGCCAGATGCCGGGATAATCCCGCCCCACGCCCCAGCCGCCCCTGAACGAGGGGAAAAGCCCGCGCCGTTTCGCCTCCGTCAGCGAAACCCCGATCATGTAGAGCCCGGCGATCAGGGTCGCCGCGCCCCAGGCCAGCGCCAGCTCGAAAGCGCCGCCGCCGAAGGCGTAGATCAGCGCCGCGCCGAATAACCGCATCACCGCATTGACCGCATGCTGCCCGGCGAGCACCGAAAACCGGTCGAGGATGCGCAGGATCCCGACCGAGGCCGAGGGCATCATCACCGCGAGGAGGAGCGTATACCAGGGCGCAAGCTCCACCACCTCCGGCGGCCAGCTCAACAGCCGGCCCACCGGTTCGATGGTGGCGTAGGCGATGGCGATGGCGATGGCGATGGCGGCGATGTCGAGCCGCATCAGAAAGCCGATCAGCCGGCGGAAGCCGGGCCTGTCCCCGGCCTCCAGCATCGGCTGACCATAGGAAAGCACCGCCTTCCAGGCCTGGAATTTCATCACCCCGCCCCAGAGCCGGACATAGGCCTGCAACATCACCACGACGCCGAAGTCATGCAGCGGCATCGCCCGCGCGGCGATGGCGACGGCGGCGAGGTTCACCAGGCCGAACACCACCCGCTCGCCGAGGATGATGGAGAGATTGGACGCCATGTTCCGCCATGCGCCGCCATAGGCGCTGCGTGGTTTCGGCGGCTGTTTTCCGGGTTTGCGCAAGGCTCCGGCCTTTTCGTCTCGATTCGGCGCGTTCTTTACCGGCAAAATCCGGCGCGGGCGATAGGCGGGGTGCGCCCGCGCGATGGACGTCGCCCGCCCGAGCGGCTAGAAGCATCGCCTTTCGCAATCAGGCGGGACAGCCGGCGCCCATGCCCGACAACCACATGCGCGACAATTATCCGATCATCCTGCCGTCGGAGACCCAGAACCGGGAATTCGACGCCAAGCTCCTGCTCGCGGGCCATCTGGCCGCTTCCGGGCGCCGGGTCACGGTCGGCTCGCGCATGGCGATCCACAAGCGCGTTCATCTGATGGAGCCGGGGCTTTATCTGGCGAAGGATGTGAATCCCTCCTCGCGCACCATGTTCGGCATTCTCGACAAGCTCGGCTTCTCCATCGTCGCATGGGATGAGGAAGGGGTGCTGATCGTTGATCAGCCAACCTATCACGCGCGCCGCGTCAGCCCGGAAAACATGCCATATCTCAGGGCGTTCCTCGCCTGGGGTGAGGTGGGGCGCGAGCTGATCGAGAGCGCGCCGGGCTGGCGCGGCGCGCCGGTTCATGTCACCGGCAACCCGCGCACCGATCTTCTTGGCCCGCGATATCGCGGGATTTACCGCGAGGAGGCGGAGGCGCTGCGCGCCCGGTTCGGGGATTTCATCCTCATCAACTCCAATTTCGGTTCGCTCAACCATTTCCTGAAGGGAGCCGGTGTAACCCGTGACGACAACGGAAAATTCCTCAACACCGGTGTCGGGAACGCCGATTGGTGGGGTTTCCGTCTCGCGGTGCTGGAGAGCTTCCGCGAGATGCTGCCCGCGCTCGCCGACGCCTTCCCCGACCGCAAGCTGGTGCTGCGCCCGCATCCGGCGGAATCGCCCGACATGTGGCGGGCGCTGGCGGGCGGCCGGGCGAATGTGGAGGTGATCCACGAAGGCGCGGTCTATCCTTGGCTTCTGGCCAGCGCCGTCGCCATTCACAATGGCTGCACCACGGGGATGGAGAGCTATCTGATGGATCACCCGACCATCAGCTATCAGGCCGCGACCTCAGCGCATTTTCCCCCGGCGCTGCCCGACCGGCTGAGCCGTGTCGCGCGCTCTCTGCCCGAGTTGGAGGAGATGCTGCGCGCGGTGCTGGCGGGGGCCGCCGCGCCGATGGACGAGGCCGCGATCCGCGCCGATGTCGAACGCCATGTCGGCCCCTTGGGCGGGGAGGGGGCGGCGAAGCGCATCGCCGGACTGGTGGAGGCGAACTCCGCCGCATGGGCGCCCCCGCGCCGCGCCCTGCCGATCCGCGCCGAGGGTTTCGCCCGCAGCGCCATCCGCGCCGCGATCAAGACGGCGAACGGCTACCGGCCCGGTCACAAGAACAGCCGCGCCTATACGAAACATCGGTTCCCCGGCCTGACCCGCGACGAGGTGGCGGCGCGGCTCGCCCGGCTTTCCGCGCTCGGCGGCGGCTGGAGCGGGCTTCGCGTGACCGAGCGGGCCGGGGATGTCTTCGACATAGAGCGGGGCTGAGGCGCCG
>JBKECG010000224.1:0-5666 GCA_047974395.1 Pikeienuella sp.
GAGTCGCTGCAGGCGGCGATCGACGAATGCTATTACGACGGGCTTCTGTGCTCGAACGCCGCCGGCTCGGGCTGGGATTTCGACCTTTACATGCAACACGGCGCCGGGGCCTATATCTGCGGCGAGGAGACAGCGCTGCTGGAGAGCCTTGAGGGCCGCAAGGGCATGCCGAGGCTGAAGCCGCCTTTCCCGGCAAATACCTGGATCTATGGTTGCACGACCACGGTGAACAATGTCGAATCCATCGCCGTCGGTCCGACCATCCTGCGCCGGGGCGCTGGCTTGTTCTCCAGCTTCGGGCGGCCGAACAACGCCGGGACGAAGATCTTCGCCATCTCAGGCCATGTGAACGCGCCCTGCGTGGTCGAGGAATCAATGTCGATCACGCTGCGCGAGCTTCTGGACCGCCATTGCGGCGGGGTGCGCGGCGGCTGGAAGAATCTGAAGGCGGTGATCCCGGGCGGGTCCTCCGTGCCCCTGCTGCCGGCGGATATCTGCGATGAGGCGATCATGGATTTCGACTGGCTGCGCGAACAGCGCTCCGGCCTCGGCACGGCGGCGGTGATCGTGATGGATCAGTCGGTGGACGTGATCAAGGCGATCTGGCGGCTTTCGGCCTTCTACAAGCATGAAAGCTGCGGCCAGTGCACGCCCTGCCGCGAGGGCACCGGCTGGATGATGCGGGTGATGGAGCGGCTGGTGACCGGCGACGCGGCGATCGAGGAGATCGACATGTTGCAGGAGGTCACCAAACAGGTCGAGGGCCACACGATCTGCGCGCTCGGCGACGCCGCGGCCTGGCCGATCCAGGGCCTGATCCGGCACTACCGCGACGAGATCGAGGACAGGATCAGGGCGAAGCAGAAGGGCCGGGTTTCGGCCGTGGCGGCGGAGTGATCAGATGAGCGACCTTCGCAAACTGAAAGTCGACGGGATCGAGATCGAGGTCGAAGGGGCGATGACGCTTCTTCAGGCCTGCGAGGAGGCCGGGAAGGAGATCCCGCGCTTCTGCTATCACGAGCGCCTGTCCATCGCCGGCAATTGCCGCATGTGCCTTGTCGAGGTGAAGGGCGGCCCGCCGAAGCCCGCCGCCTCCTGCGCCATGCAGGTGCGCGACCTGCGCCCCGGCCCGGAAGGGCAGCCGCCCGAGGTCTTCACCAACACGCCGATGGTGAAGAAGGCGCGCGAAGGGGTGATGGAGTTCCTGCTGATCAACCACCCGCTCGACTGCCCGATCTGCGATCAGGGCGGCGAATGCGACCTTCAGGATCAGGCGATGGCCTATGGCGTGGATTTCTCCCGCTATCGGGAACCGAAACGCGCCTCGACGGATCCCGATCTCGGCCCGCTGGTGGCGACGAAGCTGACGCGCTGCATCTCCTGCACCCGTTGCGTGCGCTTCACCACCGAGGTCGCGGGCATCAACCAGATGGGCCAGACCGGGCGCGGCGAGGATGCGGAGATCACCTCCTATCTGGAGGCGGCGCTGGTCAGCGAGATGCAGGGCAATGTCGTCGATCTCTGCCCGGTCGGCGCGCTGACCTCCAAGCCCTACGCCTTCAACGCGCGCCCCTGGGAATTGAAGAAGACCGAGAGCATCGACGTGATGGACGCGCTCGGCTCCAATATCCGGGTGGACACGCGCGGGCGCGAGGTGATGCGGATCCTGCCGCGCAATCATGACGATGTGAACGAGGAATGGATCGCCGACAAGGCGCGCCATATCTGCGACGGGCTGCGCCGCCAGCGGCTCGACAAGCCCTATATCCGCGAAAACGGCAAGCTGCGCCCGGCCGGCTGGGGCGAGGCGCTGGCCGCCGCCGCCGCCGCGATGAAGGGCGGCCGGGTCGCCGCGCTCGCCGGCGATCTGGCGCCGGTGGAGGCGGTCTGGAGCCTCAAGGGCCTGATCGAGGGGCTGGGCGGCAAGGTCGAATGCCGCACCGACGGCGCGGCGCTGCCGATCGGCAACCGCTCCGGCTATGTCGGCAGCGCGTCGATCGCGGATATCGACGATGCGGCGATGATCCTGCTGATCGGGACCAATCCGCGGATCGAGGCGCCGGTGCTCAACGCCCGTATCCGCAAGGCCTGGCTGAACGGGGCCGAGATCGGGCTGATCGGCGAGCCGGCCGACCTCACCTATGATTATTATCACGCCGGCGCCGGGCCGGAGAGCCTGTCGCGGATGATCGCCGACGGGGTTTCCGAGGAGACCCGGGCGAAGAAGACGCTGGTCATTCTGGGGCAGGGCGCCGTCGCCCGCGAGGATGGCGAAGCGGTTCTGGCCGCGGCGATGAAGATGGCGGAGGTCTCGGGCTCCGGGCTGCTGCTGCTGCACACCGCCGCTTCGCGGGTCGGGGCGATGGATGTCGGCTTCGCGACCGAGGGCGGCATGGCCGCGGCGCTGGACGGGGCGGAGGTGATCTACAATCTCGGCGCCGACGAGATCGACATGCCCGAGGGCGTCTTCGTCATCTATCAGGGCAGCCATGGCGATCGCGGCGCGCATCGGGCGGATTTGATCCTGCCCGGCGCGGCCTATACCGAGCAGACCGGGATTTTCGTCAACACCGAGGGGCGGGCGCAGATGAGCGACCGCGCCGGCTTCCCGCCGGGCGAGGCGAAGGAGGACTGGGCGATCCTGCGCGCGCTTTCGGCCGAACTGGGCGCGACCCAGGGCTGGAACAGCCTGGAGGCGCTGCGCGCCGCCCTGTTCGAGGCGCATCCGCATCTGGCCCGGATCGACGCGATCGAGCCGAGCGAATGGGTCGCGCTTCCCGCCGGGGAGATGGGCGCGGGGGCTTTCGTCACGCCGATCGCGGATCATTACCTGACCAACCCCATCGCCCGCGCCTCGGCGGTGATGGCGGATCTGTCGCGGCTGGCGAAGGAACGCCGGGCCGTGGGGATGGCGGCGGAATGAGGCGGGGGCTGATCATGTTCGCCGCCCTTCTGGCGGGTTGCGCCGCCGAGGCGCCCGCGCCGACGCCGGGGCCGGCCGCGCAGCAGGGGCCGGTGCAGCCGGTGCTGACCGCCACGGATGTGGAGGAAGGCGTGATCCGCGTCTCCGGCTGGGCCGCCGACAAGGACGCGCTGGCGGCGCATCACTGCACGGCGGCCAGACACGCCCGCGCCGGCGGGGCGCCGGCGCTGATCTGGCTTGGCGGCGTCGCCCGGCGCGATGAGGGCGGCGAGCAGGTGGTGGCCGATCTCGTCTACCGGATCGAGGCGAAGGCCGGCGCGCCGGTTCGCGGCGCCGCGCCGGCCGAGGGCCGGGCCGCGCCGGTCGAGGACTGGCTGATTTACTGCGACGAAGCGGGCGTTCCGCGCGAAGGCGAGGCGTGATGGGTTTCTTCGACACCAATTTCGGGATCTTCCTGATCATCCTCGGGCAATGCCTGCTGGTGACGGTGGGGATTCTCGTCTCGCTCGCCTTCCTGCTCTACATGGATCGCAAGGTCTGGGCGGCGGTGCAGCTTCGGCGCGGCCCGAACGTGGTCGGCCCTTTCGGCCTGTTGCAGAGCTTCGCCGATTTCCTGAAATTCATCGTCAAGGAGGTCGTGATCCCCGCCGGCGCCGACAAGGTCGTGTTCCTGCTGGCGCCGCTGGCGACCTTCGTGCTGGCGGCGGTCACATGGGCGGCGGTGCCCTTCGCCGATGGCTGGGTGATTTCCGATCTCAATGTCGGCGTGCTCTATGTCCTCGCGATCTCCTCGCTTGGCGTCTATGGCGTCATCATGGGGGGCTGGGCCTCGAACTCGAAATATCCGTTCCTCGGCGGGCTGCGTTCGGCGGCGCAGATGGTTTCCTATGAGGTCTCCATCGGCTTCATCATCGTCGGGGTGCTGATCTCCACCGGCTCGCTGAACCTTTCCGACATCGTGCGGGCGCAGGACGGGGGGCTGGGCTTTCTCAACTGGTACTGGCTGCCGCATCTGCCGATGGTGGTGCTGTTCTTCATCTCCGCCCTCGCCGAGACCAACCGCCCGCCCTTCGACCTGCCGGAGGCGGAATCGGAGCTGGTCGCCGGCTATCAGGTCGAATACGGCTCGACGCCCTATCTCCTGTTTATGATCGGCGAATACATGAACATCGTGCTGATGTGCGCGATGACCTCGATCCTGTTTTTCGGCGGCTGGCTGTCGCCGATACCGGGCCTGCCTGACGGGCTGCTCTGGTTCCTCGCCAAGATCGTGTTCTTCTTCTTCCTCTTCGCGATGGTGAAGGCGATCGTGCCGCGCTACCGCTATGACCAGCTGATGCGGATCGGCTGGAAGGTGTTCCTGCCGCTCTCGCTCGGCTGGGTCGTGATCGTCGCCGGCTTCGCGCAATACGGCGTGCCGGGCTACGCCCGCTGGGCCGTGGGGGGCTGAGCCGATGGTCCGAGAAAGCAGAAATTTCCCGAAGCGCCGCCCTGCGGCCCGCATCGGATTCAAGGAGTCGTGATGGGTATTCCGTTCGACAGAGCGTTCCGCTACTTCCTGCTCGCGGATATCTTCGCCGGCTTCCGGCTGGGGCTGAAATATTTCGCCAAGCCGAAAACGACGCTGAACTATCCGTTCGAGAAGGGCCCGCTCAGCCCGCGCTTTCGCGGCGAGCATGCGCTGCGCCGCTATCCGAATGGCGAGGAACGCTGCATCGCCTGCAAGCTCTGCGAGGCGATCTGCCCGGCGCAGGCCATCACCATCGAGGCCGAGCCGCGCGATGACGGCTCCCGGCGCACCACGCGCTATGATATCGACATGACGAAATGCATCTATTGCGGCTTCTGTCAGGAGGCTTGCCCGGTGGACGCCATCGTCGAGGGCCCGAATTTCGAATTCGCCACCGAAACCCGCGAGGAGCTTTTCTACAACAAGGAAAAGCTTCTCGATAACGGCGAGCGGTGGGAGCGCGAGATCGCGCGAAATCTGGAACTGGACGCGGCTTATCGCTGACGCCCGCGAAAGGGGACCATCATGGCGCTGACCGCCATCGCATTCTACGTCTTCGCCACGGTGGCCGTGGTCGCCGGGTTGCTGGTCACCATGGCGCGCAACCCGGTGCATTCGGTGCTGTGGCTGATCCTGACCTTCTTTTCCGCCGCCGGCATGTTCGTGCTGATGGGCGCGGAATTCGTCGCGATGCTGCTGGTGATCGTCTATGTCGGCGCGGTGATGGTGCTGTTCCTCTTCGTCGTGATGATGCTGGATGTCGATTTCGCCGAGTTGAAAAAGGGCGTCGCAGATTATCTGCCGATCGGGATCATGATCGGCGTGATTCTGCTGCTGGAGCTGAGCCTCGTCATCGGCAACTGGCTGATCGCGCCGCAGGCGCCGGTGCAGCGCATGGCCGTCGCGCCGCCGCCCGGAGAGGTGCAGAACACCGCCGCGCTCGGCCAGTTGATCTACACGGATTTCGTCTATCTCTTCCAGGCGGCCGGGCTGATCCTCTTCGTCGCCATGGTCGGCGCCATCGTGCTGACGCTTCGTCACCGCGAGGGGGTGAAGCGGCAGGACGTGACCGCGCAGATGTGGCGCCGGCGCGAGGATGCGGTGGAGCTTGTCGATGTGAAGCCGGGGCAGGGGATCTGAGCGATGGAGATCGGCACTTCACATTATCTCGCCGTTTCCGCGATCCTGCTGGTGATCGGCGTCTTCGGCATCTTCCTCAACCGGAAGAACGTG
>JBKECG010000231.1:0-14098 GCA_047974395.1 Pikeienuella sp.
AACTCAGCCTGGCCGATCTGCATGAGCTTCTGAAGCTCCGCGTCGATATTTTCGTGGTGGAGCAGCAGAGCCTCTACCCGGAGATCGACGGGCGCGACCCCGGCGCGCTGCATCTGCTGGCCGAAGCCGGCGGGGCGCTGGTCGGCACGTTGCGCATTCTCGGCCTGACCGATGACGGGCCGGTCTGGATCGGCCGCGTCGCCGTCAGGGCCGATCGCCGCGGTTCGGGACTCGGGCGACGGATGATGCAGGCGGCGCTGGCGCGGATCGAAGCGGCGACCCCGGGGCGGGAGATCCGGCTTGGCGCGCAGATCGCGCAGGAAGGGTTTTACCGCAGTTCCGGTTTCGCCCGCGCAGGCGGTGAATATGATGATGGCGGGATCGCGCATGTGGAGATGGCGCGTCCCGGTTCGGGAAAGGCCTGAGCAATGGACCAGCCGCGGCTCTATCTGATCACGCCGGCGTTGAAGGATGGCGCAAGTTTCGCGCCCGTTCTGGAGGCGGCGCTGGCCGCCGCCCCGGTCGCCTGTCTGCGCCTGCGCTTCGCCGCCGATGACGAGGCCGCGATCCGCGCCGTCGCCGATCCGCTGCGGGAGGTCTGCCATCGCCATGACGTCGCCGTGGTGCTGACCGATCATTTCCGCCTCGCCCGGCCGTTGGGGCTGGATGGCGTCCATCTCGCCGATCCGCGCCTCAGCGCGCGCGACGCGCGCAAGCTCCTCGGCCTTGACGCCATCGTAGGGGCCTTCGCCGGAAATTCGCGCCATCAGGGCATGACCGTGGCGGAAGCCGGCGTGGATTACGTCGCCTTCGGCCCGGTCGCGGATGGCGGTCTGGGCGACGGGCGGGTGGCGGATGAGGATCTTTTCCGCTGGTGGTCGGAATTCATCACCACGCCGGTGGTGGCCGAAGGCGAGGTGGACATGGAAAGCGCCCGCGCCCTCGCCCCTTTCGCCGATTTCATCGCCGTGGACGCGGCGGTCTGGGACCATTCGGAGGGGCCGGCGGCGGCGATGCGCGCCTTCTCAGAACTTCTGCGGGACTGAGGATTCGAAACCGCCCCTGACGGCGATCTCGCAATGCTGGGTCAGGGCCTTGCGATCGGTCCAGTCGGCGGCGCGGGCGGCCTCGTGAAAGATCACCTCCACCACTCCGCCGCTGGAGCGGCAGGCCACCGCCCAGACATGGGCGCCGAAGGGCATCGACCCCCACCAGCCGTAAAAATTCACCGGCAGGTCCAGTTTCGGCGGCACCCGGTAGATCACGCTCACCGGCTGCACCAGCGCCTGTTCGTGGACGCCCTCGATGAACAGCACCGACATCAGCGTGCTCTTGAAAGGCAGCACCCGAAGCCCGTCGGTGCTGGTGCCCTCGGGGAAAATGCACAGCAGCTCATCAGCGACGATCCGCCGGTGCAGCTCCTCCTGCTGGCGCTTGGCCGCGGTGCGCTTGCGTTCGATGAACACCGTCTCGCAGATCGCGGCGATGGCGCCGACGCCGGGCCAGGCGCGGACCTCCGCCTTGGAGACGAAATTGGTTCTCGCAGCGTGCCGCAGCGCGATGATGTCCAGCCATGAGGCGTGATTGGCGGTCAACACCCCGCCCCGTCTGACCGGCGCTCCGCGCACCACCGGCTTCAGCCCGAAGATCGCCAGCATCAGCCGAGACCAGAGCCTCGCCATCGCGTAGTGAAAGACGATCCGCGGCCCGAAAACCGCTTTCAGCCCGCGCCCGAGCATGAACAGCGCCAAAAGCGTCAGCGTCACCCAGAACACCGCCACCAGCCTGACCGCGCCGCGAATCTTCTGCGCCGGCGTCGGCGGCGGCAGGACGGGCGGCTCCGCCTCTTTCCACGTCGCCGTCATCGCCTCAATCCGCGATGCGATCCGTCGCGCCGCGGGAGGTGCGCGAATAGAAATCCCGGTAGCGATCGACCATGCGCGCGGTGTCCATCAACAGGCAGACATCGACCGTGTTGAAGGCGTGATCGACATAGGCCCCCTCCCCGACCCGGCCGCCGAGCCTGATATAGGCCTTGATCAGCGGCGGGATCTGGCGCAGCGCCTCCGCCCGCACCACCTTTTCGGGCGGCAGCATGTCCATCGGCACGAAGAATTCCTCGCGCGTGCGCACGCGCAGGTCCTCGGGCGCGAGATGGTGGTAATGAAGATAGGAAAGCGGCATCGCCAGCGCGGCCGGGTCGTTGCCGTGAAAACTGGCGACGCCGAACATGATCTCGATATTGTGTTCGGCGACATAGCGGCCGAGCCCGGTCCAGAGCAGATGCATCGCCGGCCCGCCGCGATGGCGGAGATCGACACAGGAGCGACCAAGCTCCACGGTGCCGCGCGGATAGTCCCTGATCTTGGTCAGGTCGTATTCGCTTTCGCCATAGAAACCGCAGCCCCGCCGCGCGACTTCGCCGCGCAGCAGCCGGTAGACCCCGGCGACCCCGTCGAGCGGGTCTTCGGGCGTCGCCTCGTTGTCGATCAGCAGCAGGTGGTCAAAGAACGGATCGAACCTGTCCCGCTCCCGCCTCAGCTTGCGATCTTCCTCCGAGGGGGTCGCGCCCATCTCCTCGACAAAGACCCGGTAGCGCAGGCGCTGCGCGGCGGCGACGTCCTCATCGCTTTCCGCCAGCCTCACGGTGAACCGGCCCGCGTCAATTCTCAATGCTGCGCTCCCGTCATCGCCGGGCTTCCTTTCCGGCATGGTCGGCGCGGACATTAGGTGAGCGCGGAAGGCGACGCAACAAGCCCCGCGCAGAGAAGCCGGGGCGCGGCGTTAACCCATTCCTTCGCCCTGATCGGATAGGCTTCGCCCGAAGTGAAGAAACGCTAGTCCCAATCCGGCGCGACAAGCTCCAGATCGACGGCGTCGCCAGTAAGGACCAGCTTTCCCGCATGTTCGAAATTGACCGTCACGCGCCCGTTGATATTCGACTGCACCTGTCCAAGGCCCCAATCCGGCCGCGCCCGGCTGCGGACGATGGCGCCCGGCTCCCAGAGAGAGATCATGTTCGCGGCTCCGGCGTCAGGGGGCGGGAATGATGGACGAGTTGAGGCTTTCGGGGCTCGTCGCCTCCCGCATCTGTCATGATCTCATAAGCCCGGTCGGCGCCATCGGCAACGGCGTCGAACTGATGCGCGCCGTCGGAGATCGCGGCGAAGGCGGCGCGGAGGAAATGGAGCTGATCGCCGATTGCGCCGGGGCGGCCTCGGCCGCGCTCAGATTCCTGCGCCTCGCCTTCGGGGCGCGCGATGCGGAGGAATCGATTCCGCTGGCGGAGCTTCGGGCCGCGGCGGAGCCGCATCTGGCCCGGCGTGGAATCCGGCTCGACTGGGGCGATGCGCCGCAGATGCTGCGCCTTGGCGCCGCGCGCCCGCTGCTGCTGCTCGCGCTCGCCGGCGCGGGGGCGCTGCCGCGCGGCGGGGCGATGCGGCTCGGCGCGCTTGAAGAGGCGCCGCTGCGACTCGAATGGCGGCTGGAGGCGGAGCGCGTGCGACCGGGCGAGCGGCTGCGCGCATTGCTGTCCGCCCCGCCCGACGCGGCCGGGACCGGCGCGGGCGAGGCGCATGTCCTCCTGCTCTGGCTTCTCGCCGCGGAGGCGGGCGCGCGGCCCTACTGGCGGGAGGAAGGCGCGATCGGCGTCGCCTGACGCGGCTATTGTCGCAACTCGTCCCGGGTCGGCAGGAACACGGTCAGAAGACCGAGCACCGGCAGGAAGGCGCAAAAACGGAACACCGTGTCGATGCCCGAATGATCCGCCCAGAAACCAAGCGCCGCCGCGGAGATCCCGCCGATGCCGAAGGCGACGCCGAAGAACAGCCCCGCCACCATCCCGACCCGGCCCGGCATCAGCTCCTGCCCGAAGACGACGATCGCCGGGAAGGCCGAGGCCAGCGTGACCCCGATCATGAAGCTCAGGACCCCGGTCCAGAAGAAATTCGCATAAGGCAGGATCAGCGTGAACGGCAGCACGCCGAGGATCGAGACCCAGATGACCGCGCGACGGCCGATCCGGTCGCCGATCGGCCCGCCGGCCACGGTGCCGAGCGCGACGGCGGCGAGAAACAGGAACAGCATCTTCTGCGCGCCCTCGGTGCTGAGGCCGAAACGCTCGATCAGGAAGAAGGTGTAATAGCTGCTCATCGACGCCATGTAGACATTCTTGGAGAAGGTCAGCGCCAGCAGCACCATCACCGCCATCCTGACCCGCTTCTTCGGCAGGCGGAACGCCTCCGCCGGCGCGTGGCGCTTTGCCGCCGCGACGCGCTCGCGCGCGTGCCAGCGGCTGATCCAGATCAGGATCAGCATGCCGGTCAGCGCAATCCCCGCGAACCATGCCACAGAGCCTCGCCCGGCCGGCACGACGATGAAGGCGGCCAGCAGCGGTCCGATCGCGGAGCCGAAATTGCCGCCGACCTGAAACACCGACTGCGC
Source organism: Pikeienuella sp. (assembly GCA_047974395.1). GTDB lineage: Bacteria > Pseudomonadota > Alphaproteobacteria > Rhodobacterales > Rhodobacteraceae > Pikeienuella. The sequence goes on from JBKECG010000231.1 coordinate 4,444, forward strand.
CAGCCCGAACCGCCCGCCCGCCGCCGCCCGCGCGACGCGCGAGGCCTCGGGGTGGAAGATGGAGGAGCCCATGCCGATCAGCCCGGCGCCGAGGATCAGCAGCCCATAGGTCGGCGCCGCCGCCAGAAGCCCGAGCCCGCACATGGTGAAGCCCATGCCGAGCGGCAGCGTCCAGTTCACCGGCCTGCGGTCCGTGGCGAAGCCGACCAGCGGCTGGAGAATAGAGGCGGTGAACTGGAAGACCAGCGTCAGCGCGCCGATCTGCCAGAAATCCAGCGCGAATTCCGTCTTCAGCATCGGATAGATCGCCGCCAGCAGCGATTGCATCACATCGTTCAGAAGATGACAGAGGCTGATCGCCAGCATCACCGGAAAGACGGTGGAGCCCGCCGCGCCGGCGGCCGGGTTGACGGCGGAATTGGTCATGTCGCGCTCCTTTGGCCCGAGGAATAGCCGGATTGTCCGCGTCGATCTTTCGTGGCTTAGTCAACTAGTTTCGCGATCGGGCCACAATCGGGGCTTTCATGCAGCCTGTGACGCCGCAGTTATCCGCTCATTTCCAGCGTGTCAGCGATGCGCCCGGCATGGTCCATGGCGCCGCCATCGACTACCCTTCCGGCACGCTGATCCCTTTCCACAGCCATGAGCGCGACCAGCTCCTTCACACGCTCTCGGGCGTCGCGCTGATGACCACCGCCGGCGGGCGCTGGATCGTGCCGCCGGAATATGCGCTCTGGCTGCCGGCGGGCTGCGCCCATCAGGGGGAAATGCTGGGCGCGGTGCGGATGCGGTCGGTCTATATCCGGGCCGGGACGGTCGATATGGCCCGGGACGCGCCGCTTGTGCTGGGAATGAGCGCGCTGATGCGCGCGCTGATGATCGAGACGATCGAATCCGCTGGGAAAGGCGAATCGGAACCGGCGAACCGGCGCGACGCGCTTCTGACCGATCTTCTGATCGAGGAGATCCCGCGCCTCGCGCAGCAGCCGCTGGCGATCCCCCTGCCTGTCGATCGACGGCTGACAAGGCTCTGCCGGGCCTTTCTCGCCGCGCCCTCGGCGCGCGCGCCGCTGGATGACTGGGCCGCGGCCGCCGGCATGAGCCGGCGAAGCCTGTCGCGCCATTTCCGCGAGGAGACCGGGCTGACGCTGGACCAGTGGCGCCAGCAGGCCTGCGTCTTCGCCGCCCTGCCGCGGCTGATCGCGGGCGAGCAGGTGACGACTCTGGCGCTCGATCTCGGCTATGAAAGCCCGGCCGCCTTCACCACCATGTTCCGCCGGCTGCTGGGCCGAAGCCCCCGCGCCTATGCGCGCGGCGTCGCCGGCGCCCGCCCGCCGCGCGGTCAGAGCGAAGGAGCCGCCTAATTTGCTTATTGTTCAAGTTGAAACCAGAGGTTAGGGTTCCCCTCAAAAGGCTGGCTCGACCCGCCCAGAAGAATAAACGGGAGGCTATCTCATGGCGTCAGTCACATTCCGCGACGTGCGCAAGTCCTTCGGTCAGGTCGAGGTGCTGCATGGTGTCTCCATCGACATCGAGGAAGGCGAATTCGTCGTGCTGGTCGGCCCTTCGGGTTGCGGCAAGTCCACGCTCCTGCGGATGCTGGCGGGGCTGGAGCATGTGACCTCGGGCGAGATCGTGATCGGCGACCGGGTGGTGAACAACCTCCAGCCGAAAGAGCGCGACATCGCCATGGTGTTCCAGAATTACGCGCTCTATCCGCATCTGACCGTGGCCGACAACATGGGCTTCTCACTGATGCTGGCGAAGGCCTCCAAGGCCGAGATCGAGAAGAAGGTGCGCCCGGCGGCGGAGATCCTCGGGCTGACCCAGCTTCTCGACCGCTATCCGCGCCAGCTTTCGGGCGGGCAGCGCCAGCGCGTCGCCATGGGCCGGGCCATCGTCCGCGACCCGCAGGTGTTTCTCTTCGACGAGCCGCTTTCCAATCTCGACGCGAAGCTCCGCGTCTCGATGCGCGGCGAGATCAAGAACCTGCATCAGCGGCTGAAGACCACGACAGTCTATGTCACCCCTGACCAGATCGAGGCCATGACCATGGCCGACAAGATCGTGGTCATGCATGACGGGCGGGTGGAGCAGATCGGCTCGCCGCTCGAACTCTATGACCGTCCGGCCAATCTTTTCGTCGCCAGCTTCATCGGCTCGCCGGCGATGAACATGCTCGCCGGCGCGGTGGACGCGGACGACCGCACCCGTTTCGTCACCGGAGACGGGGTCGCGCTGCCGATCGCCAATCCGGGTGGGGCGGAGCCGGGGCGCAAGGCGATGTTCGGCCTCCGGCCCGAATCCATCGCCATCGGCGGCGACACCCCGATGCGGATCGAGCTGGTGGAGCCCACCGGCTCCGAAACCCATGTCGTCGGCCGGATCGGCGGAACCGAGGTCGTCGGCGTTTTCCGCGAGCGCATCGCGGCGAAGCCCGGCGAGGAGATCATGGTCTCCGTGAACCCCGAATCCACCCATCTTTTCGACGCCGAATCCGGCCAGCGGATTTCCGGCTGATCGTCAGAACACCCGCGTCCGGGGGCGCGGCTGGGCGGGAAGACGGCGGGCCTCCCGCGCCCAGGATGCAAGCGCCCGCCGCCAAGGAGGACAACCCGTGAACATCAAACGCAGAACCCTTCTCACCGGCGCCGCGGGCTTCGCCGCGACCCAATCGCTGGGTCTCGGCCGCGTCTTCGCCCAGGGCGCGAGCTTCACGCCCGAGGCCGGCGCCTCGCTCCGTCTCCTGCGCTGGGTGCCTTTCGTCACCGGCGAGGAGGAGGCCTGGAACGCCAACACCAGAGCCTTCACCGAGAAGACCGGCGTCGAGGTCAGGATCGACCAGGAAAGCTGGGAGGACGTGCGCCCCAAGGCCGCCGTCGCCGCCAATGTCGGCTCCGGCCCGGATATGGTGATGAGCTGGTTCGACGATCCGTTCCAGTACCCGGACAAGCTCGTCGATGTGACCGACCTCTGCAACGCGCTCGGCGAGCAGCATGGCGGCTGGTATGACGGGCTGGAGGGATACGCCAGACAGGGCGACAGCTTCATCGCCGTCCCGCTCTGCGCGATCGGCAATGCGATCTGCTATCGCAACAGCCATATGGAGGCGGCGGGCTTCAGCGAATTCCCGACCGACACCGCCGGTTTCCTCGAACTCTGCAAGGCGATGAAGGCCAACGGCACCCCCGCCGGCTTCCCGCATGGCAAGGCGGTCGGCGATGGCAACAACTATGCGCACTGGCTGCTCTGGAGCCATGGCGGGATGATCGTCAACGAGGCCGGCGAGGTCGTCATCGACAGCGCCGAGACCCGCGCCGCCGTCGATTACGCCAAGGCGCTTTACGAGACCTTCATCCCCGGCACCGAAAGCTGGCTCGACATCAACAACAACCGCGCCTTCCTGGCCGGTCAGGTGTCGCTGACGGCCAATGGCGTTTCGCTCTATTACGCCGCGACCAAGGACGAGGCGCTGAAGGAGATCGCCGAGGATATCCGCACCACCAACCTCCCCATCGGTCCGATCGGGAAATCGGTGGAGCTGCATCAGACCTCGACCATCTCGATCTTCAAGCACACGCAATATCCCGAGGCCTGCAAGGCCTATCTGGCGCACATGTACGAATCCGCCAACATGAACGCCTGGCTGGAGGGCGCCAGCGCCTATTGCTGTCAGGCGCTGAAGGGTTTCGCCGACAATCCGGTCTGGACCTCCAACCCGGTTCACGCGCCCTACGCCAACGCCTCCGAGAGCCTGCGGCCCAACGGCTACGCCGGCCCGCTCGGCGCGGCCTCGGCCGGGGTGATGGCGGATTACGTGCTGGTGGACATGTTCGCCGAGGCCGTGACCGGCCAGCGTTCGCCAGAGGACGCCATCTCCAACGCCGCCCGCCGCGCGGCGCGTTACTACCGCTGACGATCCGCGGCGGGCGAGTCCCCTCGCCCGCCGCCGCTTCCGCCCGCCCGCTTCTGAACGAGAGGAAGGCCCATGTCCGGCGCCGCGACAGACCGCAGATCCCTGCTCGGCCGTTTCGTCGAATCGCGAAACGGGCTCGGGTTCCTGTTCATGCTGCCGGCGGCGGCCTTTCTGGTCTGTTTCCTGACCTATCCTCTCGGCCTCGGCGTCTGGCTCGGCTTCACCGACACCCGGATCGGACGCGATGGGGTCTTCATCGGGCTGGAGAACTATATCTGGCTCTTCGACGATCCGGTGTTCCGGCTCTCGATCTTCAATACGCTGCTCTACACGGTGGTGGCGTCATTGCTGAAATTCGCGCTCGGGCTCTGGCTGGCGCTGCTTCTGAACAACCACATGCCGTTCAAATCCTTCTTCCGGGCCATCGTGCTGCTTCCCTGGGTGGTGCCGACGGTGCTTTCGGCGCTCGCCTTCTGGTGGATATTCGACAGCCAGTTCTCGATCATCTCCTGGGTGCTGATGAAATGGGGGGTGATCGACGCGCCGATCAATTTCCTCGGCGATCCGGGCAACGCCCGCGCTGCGGTCATCGCCGCCAATGTCTGGCGCGGCATTCCCTTCGTCGCGATCTCGCTTCTGGCCGGGTTGCAGACGATCCCGCAATCGCTGAACGAGGCGGCGGCGCTTGACGGCGCGACCTCCTGGCAGCGGTTCTACAAGATCACGCTGCCGCTCCTGACGCCGATCATCGCGGTGGTGATGACCTTTTCGGTTCTGTTCACCTTCACCGATTTCCAGCTCATCTATGTGCTGACGCGCGGCGGGCCGGTGAACGCCACCCATCTCATGGCCACGCTCTCCTTCCAGCGCGCGATTCCGGGCGGCCAGCTCGGCGAGGGCGCGGCGATCGCGGTGGCGATGATCCCCTTCCTGCTCGCGGCGATCCTGTTCAGCTTCTTCGGCCTCCAGCGCCGCAAGTGGCAGCAGGGCGGATCGGATTGAGGAGAAAACGAATGGCCAAATCCCAGCAAGCCGCCAGCGACGACATCGTCGGGATGGAGCAGTTCAACACCCTGCCCCGGCGGATCATGACGGTCTATCTGCCGCTCGGCGTTTTCGTCTTCGTGCTGCTCTTTCCGTTCTACTGGATGGCGATCACGGCGATCAAACCGGATTACCAGCTCACCAATTACGAGGAATACAGCCCGTTCTGGGTGGTGGACGCGACGCTCGACCACATCAAATATCTCTTTCTGGAGACCTCCTATCCCGGCTGGCTCTGGAACACGATGATCGTCTCCATCGCCTCCACCTTCCTGGCGCTGGCGGCTTCGGTCTTCGCCGCCTATGCGATCGAGCGGGTGCGCTTCACCGGGGCGCGGGTGACGGGGCTGCTGATCTTCCTCGCCTATCTGGTGCCGCCCTCGATCCTCTTCATCCCGCTCGCGTTCATCGTCTTTCAGGTCGGTATTTTCGATTCGACCTTCGCGCTGATCCTGACCTACCCGACCTTCCTGATCCCGTTCTGCACCTGGCTCCTGATGGGTTATTTCCGCACCATCCCCTTCGAGCTGGAGGAGAGCGCGCTGGTGGACGGGGCGACGCGCTGGCAGATCCTGATCAAGGTGGTGCTGCCGCTCGCCGTGCCCGGCCTGATCTCCGCCGGCATCTTCGCCTTCACGCTTTCCTGGAACGAGTTCATCTACGCGCTGACCTTCATCTCCTCGTCCGAGAACAAGACCGTGCCCGTCGGCGTGCTCACCGAACTGGTGCGCGGCGACATCTACGAATGGGGCGCGCTGATGTCGGGGGCGCTGGTCGGCTCACTGCCGGTGGTGATCCTCTATTCCTTCTTCGTCGATTATTACGTCTCGTCGATGACCGGGGCGGTGAAGGAGTGACGGGGAGCGATGAGCAGGCCGGCCCGCGGCCTGTCGCTTCGTAATCTCGCGCACGTTTCCGGGCGTAAAGACATTTTGCGCGATAAAGCGCATCGCAATTCTGTCGGCGCGACAGTCCCCGGCCTGTCGCCGGCCCGGCTACCGTCGCGCATGTTGCAGACGTACAAAAGGGCCCGAATCCGCCCCAGCGGCCGATTGCAACCGCCGCTCAGAACCCGGCGTTGCTTCCCCGCTTCAGTCGGCTCACCACATTCTCGATCATCCGCATCCCGGCGTCGCCGCCCAATGACATGATGGATTCCGGGTGGAACTGCACCGCGGCGATCGGCTTCTCGCGATGCTCGAAACCCATCACCACGCCGTCCTCTGTCCGCGCGGTGACGCGGAATTCCGCCGGCAGGGTGTCTTCGCGCGCATGGAGCGAGTGATAGCGGCCGATGGTGATCCGCTCGGGCAGGCCGGCGAAGATCCGGCCCGGCGCCTCGATGACGATGCGCGATGGCTTCCCGTGCATCGGCTCCTCAAGCCGCCCCAGCTTCGCGCCATGCGCCTCGGCGATCGCCTGCAGGCCGAGGCAGACGCCGAAGACCGGCAGATCCCGCGCCGCCGCCTTTTCCAGGGTCGCGGCGCAGTCGAAATCCTGCGGCTCCCCCGGCCCCGGCGACATGACCAGAAGATCGGGGCGATAGGCGTCGATCACCTCGTCGGGGACAGGCGCGCGGGTGGTGCGCACCTCCGCCCCGGTCTGGCGGAAATAATTCGCCAGCGTGTGGACGAAACTGTCTTCGTGATCGACCAGCAGCACCCGCCGTCCCTCGCCCACCGGCATCCGCCAGTCGGCGCCGGCGGCGGCGTTGCCCTTCACATCGCCCCGGATCGCCGCGCGCATGGCGGAGGCTTTCAACTCTGTCTCCGCCTCCTCCTCGTCCGGGTCGGAATCGTTCAGCAGCGTCGCGCCGGCGCGCACCTCCGCCACCCCGTTCTTGATCCGTATGGTGCGGAGCGTAAGGCCGGTGTTCATGTCGCCATTGAACTGCACCGCGCCGATGGCCCCGCCATACCAGAAGCGGGTGCTCTTCTCATGCGCCTCGATGAAGCGCATCGCCCAGAGCTTCGGCGCCCCGGTGACCGTGACCGCCCAGGCGTGGGAGAGGAAGGCGTCGAACGCGTCCATGCCGGCGCGGAGCCGCCCCTCGATATGATCGACGGTGTGGATCAGCCGCGAATACATCTCGATCTGCCGCCGGCCGATGACGCGGACGGAGCCCGGCTCGCAGACCCGGCTCTTGTCGTTCCGGTCCACGTCGGAACACATGGTCAGCTCCGATTCGTCCTTCTTGGATTGCAGCAGCTTCAGGATCTGCTCGCTGTCCTCGATGGCGTCGGCGCCGCGCTTGATCGTGCCGGAGATCGGGCAGGTCTCCACCCGCCGCCCGGTGACGCGGACGAACATTTCCGGGCTGGCGCCGACCAGATATTCCGCCTCGCCCAGATTCATCAAAAAGCCGAACGGGGCCGGATTGATCGCCTTCAGCCGGCGGAAGATCGCCGCCGGGCTGTCCTTGCAGGGCTCGTAAAAGACCTGCCCCGGCACCACCTCGAAAAGATCGCCGCAGCGGAAACTCTCCTTCGCATGGCGCACCAGCGCAGCGTATTCGCCCGGCTCGTGATCACCGCGCGGCAGGTCGGTCGGGCCGGGCTTGAACGGCTCCGCCTCGCCGCCGCCGGCGAGGCCGCGCGTCGAATGCCCGCCGCCTTCGAATTCATAGGAGATCGCCCAGGCGCGCACCGAATAATGGTCCACCACGATCAGCTCATCGGCGAGGAACAGCACCAGATCGCGCTGATCAGCCGGGCGCTCCAGCTTCTGCTCCATCGGTTCGAACTGGAAGGCGAGATCATAGCCGAAAGCGCCGTAGAGGCCGAGATGCGGGTCCTCGTCGGTGCGGAAAAGATCGACCAGCGCCCGGAGCGCCGAAAACACCGAAGGGGCGCGCGAGCGTTCCTCCTCGTCGAAAAGCCGCTCCGGCTTGCGGATGGTCAGATGCAGCTCGTCGCCATCCGCATGGAAGGCGGCAAGCGCCTCCAGCCTCTCCACCGCCGGGCGGATCATGCGCGAGAGCGCGACGCCGCGCGCGTTCAGGGGCGCGATCCGCACCCGCCGGCCCCGGCATTCGACCACGAGCGGCGGATCGGCGAAGCCCACATCCCATCGGGTGTAGCGGCCCGGATATTCGTAATTCGAGGACAGCAGCACGCCCCGGCTGCTGTCGAGCCGGTCGATCAGCGCCTCTACCGAGGCGCCGTATTCGGCGGCGCTCTCCTTTCGCGTGACGGTGACGCCGCCGGCGGTGGTGTAGACCGAATTCGTCATGTTCGCCTGTCGCTGGTGCGGAATGAGGGGCGCAATCCACCCCCGCGGCGCGGTTTCGTCAAGCGCCGGCGGGGGGAAAAGCGGCGCGCGCCGTCAATCGGACTCTTCGCTTTCCGAAAGGACCAGCGCCGAGACGCGCCCCTCCGGGTCGTGATAGGTCGAATAGACCTTGCTCATGGTCTCCGTATCCTCGCTGGCGGCGGAGATCCGCGCGTTGACCGCCACGTCATCCGGCGCCTCTCCCATCAGGCCGGGATAGGCGCGCCTGAGCCGGTCGGCGAATTCCGCCTGATCGAAGGCGCGGGTGGCCACGGCGCAGCGGGTGCTGTCCGGCCCCTGTTCGATCACCATGATCACCCCACCTTCGACGTCGTCCGGGCCGGTCCAGAAGGATAGCGCGCGGCCCTGAAACTCCTGATAATCCACGACCTTGGGATAACGCGCCGCAATCTCCGGCGCGGCGGCGATCAACCCCTTGGTCGCGGGCGCCCGCCCGGCCTGGATCGGTGTGTCGCATCTTGCATTGAAATAGGAAAAGAAGCGCCCCGCGGCCGCGTCGGGCGCGATATCGGGCGCAGGGGTTCCGGTCTCGCAGGCGGCGAGCGCGAAAACCGCGCCAAGGCTCAGGACTGCGTTGCGGATGGTTCTCATGACCGGCTCCCCTCTGATCTGCTTTGCGGGGCGCGGCGCGCCCGCCTCAGTCATGACTCGTCCCGGGGCGGGAGTCGATGCCATCGCCACGGGCGCGGCGGCGGGATGGCGATTTCCGGAAAAGTGCAGGCCGCGCGCGCCAGTGCTAGTCGGGCTGCGGGCGATCCCGCCCGGTGACGGAGCGCGGCGCGATGGATGATCTGGCGGAGGGTTGCGGGAAGGCGCGCGCCGAAACCGCCGAAACCACGGTCGCCGGACATTTCGGAGAGTGGATTCAGGGCCGGCTCGGCCCTGAAGGAAGGCTGGCGCTGATCACCGCGCCCTGCCCCGCGCTTCGGGTTGGGGCGGAGTGGCGCGCGGGGGCTTTCGCGCTTTCGCCCGATTCGACCCCGGCGATCGGCGAGGACAGGTTGCGCCGGCTTTGCGCCCTGCTCGGGCGCGCGCCTTCGGGCCGGTTCCGGATCGTCGCGGACGCCCCGCCGGGCGGCGGCGCGGGCGTCTCCACCGCCGCGCTGATCGCGGCGGCGCGGGCGCTCGGCGCGCCTGAAGCGGGGCTGGCGCGGATCGCGCTTGCGCTGGAGGGGGCGGACCGACCCCCTGATGCTGCCCCGCCCGGCCGAGGCGCTCTGGGCCCCGCGCGAGGCTTGCGCGATCATGGCGTTGCCGGCGCCCCCGGCGATGGAGATCGTCGGCGGTTTTCAGGGCGCGCCGATCCCGACCGCGCCCGAGGATGTGGATTTCCCCGATATCGCCGATCTGATCGCGCCATGGAGCGCGGCCGCGGCGGCGGGCGACCGGCCGGCGCTGGCCCGG
>JBKECG010000250.1:0-6000 GCA_047974395.1 Pikeienuella sp.
GGCGGCGGCTCCGCCGATGCGGGCGCGGCGCTGCGGATGCTGGCGCGGCTCTGGCCCGGGGCCGCGCGAGGGGATCTCGCGGCCCTCGCCGGCGGGCTAGGCGCGGATGTTCCGGTCTGCCTGGCCTCGCGCCCGGCGATGATGGCGGGGGCGGGCGAAGATCTGTCGCCCGCGCCGACCCTGCCGCGCTTTCATCTGGCGCTGGTCAATCCGAACCAGCCCCTGTCCACGGCCGAAGTCTTCGCCGCGCTGGAGCGGCGCGACAACCCCGCCGCGCCGCAGACGCCGGGTGGGTTCCGCGACGCGCTGGATCTCGCCGCATGGCTGCGCGGCCTCAGGAACGATCTGGAGCCGCCCGCGCGCCGTCTTCGCCCCGCCATCGGCGAGGCGCTGACGGCGCTCAAGTCGGCGGGCGGCTGCCTTCTCGCCCGCATGTCCGGCTCCGGCGCCACCTGTTTCGGCCTTTTCGCGCAAGCGGCGAAGGCCGAAGCCGCCGCCCGCGCCATCGCCGCAGCCGAACCCGGCTGGTGGACGGCCGCGGCGCCGGTCTGATCCGGTCTGATTTCCGAAGGAATCGAGCCTCCCCGAGGCGCAAAGGGGGGGCGCGTCGGGGAGGCCGGCGTGAACGCCCGGCTCACGTTTCGCCGCATTTGGGGGGGAGGCGAAACCCTGCGATCCGCGGCTGCGCGCCGTCAACAAGCCGGCCCGCTGTCCACCATACCGAGATATGAGCGCCCGCCCCGGCCCGCCACATGGCCCGGGGCAAGCCCGTCATGACCGGGGCGCATGGCTCGCGCTCAGAACCGCTCCAGCAGCCGGTCGAGATAGTCCAGCTCTTCCGCCGGGCGGGCGCGTTCGCCGGCGCGGCGGCGGATTTCGTCCTGCAGTTCGCGCGCCCGCTTGCCCAGCGCCTCGCCCGGCACCCGGACGGAATCGCCGTCCAGCGGCCCCGCGGCCTCGCGCGGGCGGCCAAGGGGGTCCTCCTGATCGGCGTCGCGCCCGCGCCCGTCGCGCCCGGCCCGGTCGCCATCGCCGAGGCCCTGGGATTCGGCCATGTCGCTGCCCATCTGGCGTCGTCCCTCGCGAAGCTGATCCAGCGCGCGGACCTGATCGTCGACAGCCTGACGTTCATCGCCCCGCTCCAGCGCGCCCACCGCATCCTCCATGGCGCGCTCGGCCTCATCCAGCGAGCGGCGGGCCTCCTCGCCGACGGCGCCCGGCAGGTTCCGGCGCAGATCGTTCAGCAGCTTGCGCAGCGCCTCCTGATCGCGGGCGATGTTCCCGGCGCTGTCGCCGCCGGGCGCGCCCCCGCGCCCCGCGCCGCTACCGCGTCCTTCGCCCTGGCCCTGGTTGCGGTGCTGGCCCTGGCCCTCGCCCTGGCCTTCGCCGGGGCGTTGGCCCTGCCCCCGCCGCATCTGGTCGAAGGAGCGGTCGGCCAGCCCCTGCTGCTCACCGATCATGTCGCCAAGCTGGTTCATCATCTGGTCGCCCTGCCCCGGCTGGCCCTGACCGGGCTGGGCCATCTGCAGGTTCTGCATCATCTGCTGGAGCGCCTGAAGCATCTGGCGCGCCAGCTCTTCCTGCCCGTTGCGGATCGCCTCCTCCAGCTCCTGCAGCATCTTCTCGATATCGTCCATGGTCAGGGTCTGCGCTTCGCCCTGCTGCTGTTGCTGGCGCCCGCTGGCCTGATCGCGGAGCGCCTCCTGCATCATCTCGGCCATGTAGTCGCGCATGGCCTGGCGCAATTCCTCCATCAGCCGGGCCAGCTCCTCTTCCGAGGCGCCGTTCTCGATCGCGTCCCGGAGGTTGCGCTGCGCCCGCGCCAGCCGCTCGGCGGCGGAGGAGAGATCGCCATCCTCCAACCGGAGCGCGGCCTTCCACAAGAGATCGACCACGGATTTCACCTCCGCGTCGAGCCGCCCTTCCTCCAGCGCGTAGCCGAGCCTGCGCACCGCGATCCGGGCGATGAGATAGGCGGTGTCGTCGTCGAAGATATGCTCGGGATAGGTCATCACCGCTTCGAGCACGTCCAGAACCCGCGGCGCCGCCTTCGTGGAGAGCGCCAGCGCGCGGCGCTGCTCGACCAGCGCCTTCGCCATCGGGTGATGGAAGGGCCGCGCCGGCAGCGGCGCGCTGATCTCGGCGACGCCCTCCTGCCCTGCGGCGTCGCGGGCGCGGATGCGATAGATGACCGGCAACCCGGCCCAGGGATGCGCCGCCAGATCCTCGATCAGGGTCTCCTCGACCTCGCGATTGGCGCCGACCAGGGGCAGGGGCAGGTCCAGCTCGATCGGCTCATAGGCGCTGTCGGGGGTGGGGCCGGCCGCGCCTGGGTCGAGCGTGATCCGCAGATCGGCCGCGCGCACGCCGTAATCGTCGCTCGCCCTGTAGGACAGCTCCAGCGCGCCGCGCTCGCCGGTTTTCGGATCGCCGTCGAAGGAAATCGCGGGCGGCGCGTCCGGGATCGCGACGATCGGCCAGACGCCCATCTCGCTTCCGTCGCCGCTCACCCTGATCCGGCCGTCATGCGCGACGGTGAAGACCGCGTCGTGAACCCCCGCGCCCTTGTCGACGAAAACCGCCTCCGCGCCGACATCCTGCTCCAGCACCGGCGGCGCGGAGATGTCGAAAACCCGGAGCGAGATCTCCGTGCCGACCGGCAGGCGCACGGGCGCGCCATCCTTCAGACGGGTGAGATAGATCGCCGTCTCGCCGGTATGGGCGGGCGGGGTCGCCCAAGCCTCCAGCGTCGGCGCGGCGACGGCCGGGCCGGCGGTCTGCGCGCCCGGGTTGATCTGCTCGGCCAGCCGCACGCCGGCCCCGTCCTCGGCGCTGAAGAGCGCGACCAGCCCGGCGGCCAACGCGATCAGTCCGCCATGGCGGAGCGCGAAAGGATCGCGGGACGAAACCCGCGTATCCGGCGCCTTCGCCCGGAGCGCCGCCGCGCGCCCCGCCAGCATCCGCTTGTGCGCGCGCCAGAGCGCCTCCGTACCCCTGTCGCCCGACCCCGAGGCGAGCGCGTCGCGATAGGTCTGCGCCGGGCGCCCCGCCGCGCCCCGGTCCAGCCGGGCCAGCCCTTCGTCCCGGCCGGGAAAGCGCAACGACCAGAGCCCGCGGCCGAGAAGGAACAGCCCCACCGCCGCGAAAGCCGCCAGAAGCGCGCCATGCCACGCCGCCGGCAACATCGCCGGAACGCCCAGAAGCGCCAGCCCGAGGAAAAGCGCCAGCACCGCCCAGACCGGCCAGAGCGCGGCCAGCGCCCGCTCCACGAACAGCGCCCATCGCGCGCGCCGCGCCTGCCGCTCGACCGAAGACTGCGCCAGCGCCTGCGCGGTCGCGGGCGACCGGCGCGGCGCGGCCTTCGCGACGCCGCCATGCGGTCTGTCGATCGGGTCAGCCATCGAACCTCCTCACCCGCGCGCCCCGAGGCGCGCGACCGTAGGGCGGCCCCGTCAGTCCAGCCAGTCGGGAATCCGCTCTCGCCGCATCATATCATCATATGTGGGGCGCGGGCGAACCACGTCAAAGCGCGATCCCGAAACCAGCACTTCGGGGATCAGCGGGCGGGTGTTGTATTCCGAAGACATGACCGCGCCGTAAGCGCCGGCGGAGCGGAAGAACACCAGCTCCCCGGCCCCGACCGGCGGCATGTCGCGCTGGCGGGCGAAAGTGTCGCCGGTCTCGCAGACCGGGCCGACCAGATCGACCGGGGCCTGTTCGGCGCCCGGCGCGGGTTCGATCACCGGGGCGGCGTCATGCCAGGCGTCATACATGGCCGGGCGGATGAGATCGTTCATCGCCGCGTCGAGAATCAGGAAATCCCGCCCCTCGCCCGCTTTCCGGTAGATCACGCTGGCGACGAGAATCCCGGCGTTGCCGGCGATCAGCCGCCCCGGCTCGATCTCGATCTCGCAGCCGAGATCGCCGACCGCGCGGCGCACCACCTCGCCATAGTCGAAAGGCAGGGGCGGGGCCTCGTTGGAGCGGCGATAGGGAATGCCAAGCCCGCCGCCGAGATCGAGGCGGGAGATTTCATGGCCATCGGCGCGCAGCGCCCCGACCAGTTCGCGCACTTTCAGAAACGCGGCCTCATAGGGCTCCAGCGTGGTCAGCTGGCTGCCGATATGCACATCGACGCCGACCACGGCGATTCCCTTCATCCTCGCCGCTTCGGCGTAGACTTCGCGGGCGCGGGCGATGGGGATGCCGAACTTGTTCTCGGATTTGCCGGTGGCGATCTTGGCGTGGGTCTTCGCGTCCACATCCGGGTTCACCCGCAGCGCGATCGGCGCGACGCGGCCCATGGAAAGCGCGAGCGCGTTCAGCGCCGCCATCTCCGGTTCGCTCTCGACATTGAACTGGCGGATACCGACCTCCAGCGCGCGGCGCATCTCCGCCTGCGTCTTGCCGACCCCGGAGAAGACGATCTTCTCCGGCGCGCAACCCGCCGCCAGCGCCCGCTCCAGCTCGCCGCCGGAGACCACGTCCATGCCGGCGCCGGCGCGGACCATCACCTTCAGCACCGCGAGGTTGGAATTGGCCTTCATCGCATAGCAGATCAGATGCGGCATGCCGGCCAGCGCCTCCTCGAAGATGCGGAAATGGCGCTCCAGCGTGGCGGTGGAGTAGCAGTAGAACGGCGTGCCGACCGCCGCCGCGATCTCGGCGACGGGGACATCCTCGGCGTGAAGCGCGCCGTCGCGATAGTTGAAATGATCCATCCGGGGCCGGGTCAGTCCGCCGGCCGCTCGGCCGCCGGATCGGCGGGCGGGGTCAGCGGCTCGCCCTTCCTCCCGCAGCCGACCAGCGAGGCGCAAAGCACGATGAAGGCGAGGATGATCAGGATATTGCGGAGCTTCGGATTCACGCCAGAATCTCCTTCCACCGCCCGATCTGCCGGCGCACCTGTTCCGGCGCCGTGCCGCCATGGCTCATCCGGCTGGCGACGGAGTTTTCGACCGTCAGCACCGAGAACACATCGGCGCTGATCCTCGGCTCCACCGCCTGCATGTCTTCAAGGGAAAGGTCGGCCAGATCGCAGCCCCTGTCCTCGGCCAGCTTCACCAGCGCGCCGGTGACGTGATGTGCGTCGCGGAACGGCATGTTCAGCGCCCTGACGCACCAGTCGGCGAGATCGGTGGCGGTGGAGAAACCCGCGCCCGCGGCCTCCCTCAGCCGCGCCTCGTTCGGCTCCAGATCGGCGACCATGCCCGTCATCGCCGCCAGCGCCAGCGCCAGCGCGTCGGCGGCGTCGAAGACCGGCTCCTTGTCCTCCTGCATATCCTTGGAATAGGTCAGCGCGAGGCCCTTCATCACCGTCGAGAGCGTGACGAACGCGCCGGTGATCCGCGCCACCTTGGCCCGGACCAGCTCGGCCGCATCCGGGTTGCGCTTTTGCGGCATGATCGAGGAGCCGGTGGAGAACCGGTCCGAAAGCCGGGCGAAGCGGAACTGGGCCGAGGACCAGATCACCAGCTCCTCGGCGAACCGGCTAAGATGCGTGGCGCAGATCGAGGCGGCGGAAAGATATTCCAGCGCGAAATCCCGGTCGGCGACGCTGTCCAGCGAATTCGCCGTAGGTCGGTCGAAGCCGAGCGCCTTCGCCGTCATCTCCCGGTCGATCGGGAAAGAGGTCCCGGCCAGCGCCGCGGCGCCGAGCGGGCATTCGTTCATCCGCGCCCGCGCGTCGCGAAAGCGGGAAAGATCGCGGGCGAACATCTCCACATAGGCCATCATGTGATGGCCCCATGTCACCGGCTGCGCGCTCGGGAGATGGGTAAAGCCCGGCATGACCATGGCTTCGCGCCCCTCGGCCTGGGCGATGAAGGCGCGGATCAGCGCCTCCAGCCCGGCGATGGCGTCATCGCAGCGCGCGCGGACGAACATGCGGAAATCCACCGCCACCTGATCGTTGCGGCTCCGCCCGGTATGGAGCCGCCCGGCCGGCGCCCCGATCAGCGCCTTCAGCCGCGCCTCCACATTCATGTGGATGTCCTCGAG
>JBKECG010000268.1:0-9016 GCA_047974395.1 Pikeienuella sp.
CAGACCATCACCTCGATCAGATAGGGCCCTTCGCAGGCGAAGCCGGCCTTCATCGCGGCGTCGAGTTCGGGCGCCGTCGTCACGCGTTCGGCCTCCACCCCCATCGACCGCGCCCTCGCGATCCAGTCCAGCGGCGGATTGTCGAGGCTGAGCATAGAGAGAGCGCGCGGCCCGGGATTGGCGACGCCGACATTGGTCAGCTCGCCCCTGAGGATCGCGTAATTGCGGTTGGCGAAGATCAGGATGGTGACGTCCAGCCCCTCGCGCGCCATGGTCCAGAGCGCCTGCGGCGTGTACATCGCGCTGCCGTCGCCGACCGTGGCCAGCACCTTGCGCCCCGGCGCGGCCATGGCGGCGCCGATGGAGACCGGCATGCCATAGCCGATCGAGCCGCCGCGATTATTCAGCCAGCTATGCGGCGACGCGCCCGCCGTCGCGCCGAAGAAATCGCGGCCGGTGGTGATGCTTTCATCGACGATGATCACGTTTTCCGGCATCGTGGCCGCGATCGCGGCGGCGATGCTCTCGGGGTTGAGCCCGCCTTCGGGGAGCGCGGGGCGGCCGGCTTCGGCGACGCCAACAGGCGGGGTCTTCGCCGCGCCGAGCGCCTCCGCCAGCGCCCGGAGCGCGCCGGCGATGTCGTCGCCCCGCACGCCGAGCTGGGTGAACTCCGTCCCCGGCTGGGTCAGAACGCCGGGCTTGTCGGGATAGGCGAAGAAGGCGATCGGGGCCTTCGCCCCGGCCAGCACGATGTTGCGATAGGGCGCCAGCGCCGCCAGCGCCTGGTTGACCGGATAGGGCACCCGGCTGATGGCGACGATGCCGGCGCCGCGCTCCAGCCGCGCGTTCGACCATTCGGTCATCACGCCGCAACCGGTCGCGGCGCTGATCCGTCCGGCGTCCGCCAGCGCCGCCTCATCAAGCGCGCCGGGGCCGAGGAGGAGCAGCGCGCCGGGCGCCTTCAGCGCGGCGACGGCGGCTTTCACCGCGTCCTCGCCCACCTCGCGCGGGGCGTCCGGGGCCTCCGGCGCGGCGGGAACGCCGCCCTCGTCCCAAGCGGCGTCGCCCGGCAGGATCAGCGTGGCGACCACGGGCGCGGCGCCGGAGGCGGCCTTCGTCGCCGCCGCGGCGTCGCGGCCGACATCGGCGGCGGCGCGGGTGGTGCGCACCCAGTCGGAGACCGGCCGCGCGATTCCCTCGATATCCGCGGTCAGCGGGGCGTCGAGCGCGATATGGCCGGTGGCGTGCTCGCCGACGATATTGACGACGCCCGAGCCCGCCTTCTTCGCGTTATGGAGATTGGAAAGCCCGTTCGCGAGCCCCGGCCCGAGATGCAGCAGGGTCGAGGCCGGCCGCCCCGCCATCCGCCAGAACCCGTCCGCCGCGCCGGTCGCGACACCTTCCTGCAGGGCCAGCACCGAGCGCATCCCGGCGGCGCCGTCCAGCGCGGCGACGAAATGCATTTCGGAGGTGCCGGGATTGGTGAAGCAATGATCCACCCCAGCGGCCAGGAGCGTTTTCACAAGAGATTCGGCGCCGTTCATCGGTATTCCTTCCGGTTCGGGAGATTGTTGGCTTGCTGGAAGCGGTTGACGATCCTCGCGCCACAGATTGGCCGGCGCGCTGCGGATTGGCAAGACGCCGCGCGCGCCTATAGCGGCAGCGACAGCCCGACCTTGACCCGGTCCATGACCACGGAGGTCTTGAACCGTTTCACATTGTTGTTCTCGAAGAAATACTGGCGGGTGAAATTATCGTATTCGGCCATCGACCCGACATTCAGGATCAGCAGGAAGTCCGCTTCCCCGGTCACATAATAGCATTGCTGGATTTCGGGCGCGTTGGCGAAGGTGCGCTTGATCGCCTCATAAAGATCTATTCGTTCGCTCTCCATCTCCACTTCGACGAAAATGGTGATCGACTGATCCAGCTTGGCCGGATTCAGGACGGCGATATTGGCCTGGATGATCCCGGCCTCCTCCATCCTCTTGATCCGCCGCTGAACCGCCGGGGCGGAGAGATTGACCAGTTCGGCGATCTTGCGCTGCGGCATCTTGTTGTCGCGTTGCAGCGCGGCGAGGATCGCCCGGTCGGGCTTGTCGAGATGGGCTTTCACGGCGATGAAATTTTCACTCGGTTTTTCTTGCAATAACGAGACATAACTACGGCGCTTCCATCAGAATCAAGCCAAATCCCCCGGTAAATGCAATATTCTTTAAACTGGCTTGAGCGGGCGGGCGCATGTGCGCCTTCGGGTTCCGCCATGGCCGAACGAGTGTCGAAACCAAGCCGGAACCGTTCCAGATATGAAATCGCCGATCCATTCCTTTGTCGTGAACGACCGTTTCGACCCTTCCGAAGCCTATCCCGAAAACCTGCGTCCGATCCTGAACAGGGCCGATAGCGATCAGGCCCGCCGCGACATCGCCGTCTGGGAAGGGTATGAGGTCACGCCTCTGGCCTCGCTTCCGGGGCTGGCCGGGCGGCTGGGAATCGGGTCGCTTTTCTACAAGGACGAAGCCGGCCGGTTCGGGCTTGGCAGCTTCAAATCGCTTGGCGGCGCCTACGCCGTTCTGCGGATTCTGCTGAAACATGTCGCGGCGAAGACCGGCGAGACGGTTGGCGTCGCGGATCTGATTTCGGGCAAGCATGCGCGCCTGACGGGCGAGCTGACCGTGTGCAGCGCCACCGACGGCAATCATGGCCGCTCCGTCGCCTGGGGCGCGCGCCTCTTCGGCTGCAAATGCGTGATCTACATCCACGCCACGGTCAGCGAGGGCCGCAGGCGGGCGATCGCGGATTACGGCGCCGAGGTCATCCGCGTCGCCGGCAATTATGACGAGACCGTCCGTTTCTGCGCCGCCGAGGCCGAGCGGCATGGCCGTATCGTCGTCTCCGACACTTCCTATGAGGGCTATACCGATATTCCCCGCGACGTGATGCGCGGCTACACCGTGCTGGCGGCGGAGATCGTCGAGCAATTCGAGGGGAAAACCCCACCCACCCATGTTTTCGTCCAGAGCGGCGTCGGCGGTCTGGCCGCGGCGGTCTGCAGCTATTTCTGGGACGCATGGAAGGGCCGGCGCCCGGTTTTCGTGGTGGTGGAGCCCGAAAACGCCGCCTGTTTCCGCGACAGCGTCAGCGCGGGAAAGCCGATGGCGGTCGGCGGCGATCTTGAAACCATGATGGCGGGTCTTTCCTGCGGCGAGGTCTCGCTGATCGCCTGGGACATCCTCAGCGCCGGGGCGAACGCCGCGCTGTCGATCTCCGACAGGCCCGTGGGCCCCTGCATGCGGGCGCGCGCGCGCCCCTGCGAGGGCGACGCGCCGATCACCGCCGGGGAATCCGCGGTCGGCGGCCTCGCCGGCCTGCTCGCGGCGCTGGGCGAGGCCGGCGTCAGGGCGCGACTCGGGCTCGACGAAAATTCCGCCGTGCTCTGCATCGGCAGCGAGGGGGCCACCGATCCGGCGCTCTACGCCTCGATAATGGAGGCCGATCCGGGTTTTTCGGCCCGGGACATGAGGGTCTGAACGACCCCGAGCCGGGGGGCGTTCGCAATCGGCGCCGGGTTGGCTTCGGATGTCTGAGCGTGAGGAACGGTTAAACTGACGACCGCCCATGGAGGATAGGGCCGCCGCCTGGTCGCCATATCTCTTCAGTGGTCGGGCCGGCTGGTGAACAGGAAGTGGTCGAGCGGGTCTGACGTCCAAGCGTCGCCTGTCCGTTTGCGGATCAATGTCTCATGGCGGCTTCCAAGCCTCAGGCGCCGGTCTCGGCGCGTTTCGATCGTTCCTTGAGGAAAGCGCGGGCGCGTAGCGCGCGCAGGGCGCGGGGGGTGGCGCGGGCGCCGCGTTCGGCGGTGCTCACCAGTTCGAATTTCGGCTTCAGCGTTTCGGCGTCGATGGAGAGCCGCACCGCCGGGCGCTGGCTGGAATCGCAGACCAGCGCGCTGCAGGCTTCGCGATAGGCGTCGCGCACCCGCTCCGCCTGTCGGGCCGCCGCGGGCGAGGTGAGCCGGGCCGCGCGGGCCGTCGCGATGGCGAAGGCCGCCGCCGCTTCGATATCGCCGCCTTCGCCGCAGAGCAGGATGGTTGGACGCATCCTTCGCCCTCCTGTCAGCGCGCCCGCGAATGGCGGGCGCAGCCAGGCCGGCATTCCCCAGCCGGCAGGGGAATCATGCGCGCGCAGGCGTTAAAAATCAACTACTGCGGGAATGCGGCCGGGCGCCGGGCGCGAATGACGGGTGATATGGGAGTGATCCGGGTCGGCCGCAGCGAGGGGCGGCCAATGGAAAAGGGCGGCGCGGGGCCGCCCTCTCCTCGTCAGAACGAGATCCGTCGGGGTCAGGCCGGCTTGCGGCGACGGCCCACCGCGCCGAGGCCGGCGAAGGCGACGAGGGCCATCAGGCCGGCGGCCGGGAGCGGGACCGGCGAGACGCCGACCACGTTCTGGCTGTTGTCGCTGGAATACTGGGTCAGCGTGTAGCGGACCACCCCATCCCAGGCGGCGGCGTCGGCAAGGAAGCCGTTGGCGGCGGCCAGAACGGCGCTGGTCACGTCCGTCGTGGGCGCGCCATTGACGAACTGCAGCGCGGAGGAGACGGAGAAGTCGTCGACGGAGACATCCAGCCCGTTGCCCGCGCCTTCCTCGACCGCTTCCCACACAGCGAGCTGGAAGCCGGCGACATCCGTCTTCGAGCCAAGATCGACATTGCCATAGGCGCCGTTGAAGAGCGCGGAGAGGCGGGAATTGTCCAGCGCGGTGGCGGCGTATTCCTGACCGTCCTGGAAGCTCACGCCGATTTCGAGGCACCAGGCGAGAAAATCACCGACGCCGTCGCTGTCCGCGTCAACATCGAAGGCGCCGGCGTAGTACGCGCCCTGGGTGGTCTGAACCTCGGTCGCGCCGATCAGGTCGAGCACGGTGAAAGTCGCGGCGGATGCGTTTCCGGCGAGAAGCGCGAGCGCGGCGGCGCCAAACATAAGCTTCATGATACATTCTCCTGTACAGCGCCCCAACTGACGCGCGGGCGGAAATTAGCGCGCAGTTTCAACAAATCAATCGCCAATCATACTCGTTAGCGATTTATTCCACTTAAAGAATAATAAACAAATTGTGATAAACCTGAAGTTGTTTTGGATGATTTTTACAGTGAATATAATCTCGATATATAAATATTAATGCAAAAATACAGAGCATATCGCCAATTTTCCGCCAATTTAAGGCCGTGTATTCGCCAAATAAGGGCGAAAAGATGGCGCATGAAGAAAGGATAACTGTGCGGATCGCCCTCGCCGGCCCCGTCATCAGGGCCGGCGCGCGCCGGTGATTCCGACCTGGCGCGGGCTTACGCCTTGCCGTGGCAGTGCTTGTATTTCCGGCCGCTGCCGCAGGGGCAGGGGTCGTTGCGCCCGACGACGGGAGTGGGCTCGGACGGCGCCGCTTCGGCGATTTCCTGCGCGGCCTCCGCCGGCGCGGCGCCGTTCTGCAACGCGGCGAGCATCTCCGGCGGGATCTGCGGGCGCGGCGCGGGTTCGGCCGGGAACTCCTCGTGGCTGAGCCGCCGGGTCACATCCAGCCGCAGCCGGTTCATCAGCGCGTCGAAAAGCTCGAACGCCTCCGATTTGAATTCGTTCAGCGGGTCGCGTTGCGCATAGCCGCGCAGCCCGATGACCGAGCGCAGATGGTCGAGCGTGGTCAGGTGGTCGCGCCAGCAATGGTCGATGGATTGCAGGAGCAGGGTCTTCTCCAGCCCGCGCATCCGGTCCTGCCCGTGATTGACCAGCCGCTTCGCCGCCTGTTCGGCGACGGTTTTCTCCAGCCGCTCGCGGATGGCCTCGTCATCGACGCCCTCCTCGCCGGCCCAGGCCGCGAGCGGCGGCTCCAGCGCGAAGATCTCCTTCACCTCGCGGGCCAGCCCCTCGATATCCCATTGCTCGGCATAGGCGCGGGCCGGGATATGCCGGGTGACGAGATCGTCGATCAGCGAGACGCGCATCTCCTCGACGGTCTCGGCGACGTCCCGCGCCTCCATCACCTCGCGGCGCTGGCCGAAGATCGCCTTCCGCTGATCGTTCATCACGTCGTCGAATTTCAGCAGGTTCTTGCGGATGTCGAAATTCCGCGCCTCGACCTTGGCCTGGCTCTTCTCGATCGCCTTGTTGACCCAGGAATGGACGATGGCCTCGCCCTCCTGCAATCCGAGACGCTGGAGCATGCCGTCCATCCGCTCGGAGCCGAAGATCCGCATCAGATCGTCTTCGAGCGAGAGGAAGAAGGTCGAGCGGCCCGGATCGCCCTGCCGGCGGGAGCGGCCGCGAAGCTGGTTGTCGATGCGCCGGCTCTCCTGGCGCTCGGTCGCCAGCACCCAGAGCCCGCCGGCGGCCTTCACCTGCTCGCGGGCCTCGGCGACCTCGCGGTTGATCGGGCCGACGATATCCTCGTGCTTGCCGTCATCGGCCTCCTGCTTCAGCACCCTGACGGCGGAGCCGACGATCTGCTGGGCGACCATCTGGCGGATGACCTGGGCGCGGGCCCTGGTCTGTTCGGGGTCGTCAAGCGGCGGCTGCGCGGCGACGACCTGTTCGACGGCCGTGTTCACCTGGCGCTCGATCTCCTCCTGCTGGCTCTGGACCAGCGCGGAGAGGATGCGCCCCTCGGGGTTGCCGCCAAGCTGGATATCGGTGCCGCGCCCGGCCATGTTGGTGGCGATGGTGACCGCGCCCGGCGCGCCGGCCTGGGCGATGATCTGCGCCTCCTGCTCGTGAAAGCGCGCGTTCAGCACCTGGTGCGGCACGCCCCCGGATTGCTTCGCCATCTCGTCGATCCGGTCGGCCTCCGCGTTCAGGCGGGCGACCTCGCCGGCCTCCTTCTTCTGGTTCAGCTTGGCCGCGAAGGCGCGGAGCTTCGAGGCGGCGTCCCTGAGCACGTCCGGGTTCTTCAGCATCCCCGACAGCATCTCGGATTTCTCGATCGAGGTGGTGCCGACCAGAACCGGCTGCCCGCGATGATGGGAATCGGCGATGGCCTGGATGATGGCGACGTATTTCTCGGCGGCGGTGCGATAGACCTGATCGTCGTCGTCGCGGCGCGCGACCGGCAGGTTGGTCGGGATCTCGACCACGTCCAGCCCGTAGATGGACTGGAACTCCTCGGCCTCGGTCATCGCCGTGCCGGTCATGCCGGAGAGCTTGTCATAGAGGCGGAAATAATTCTGGAAGGTGACCGAGGCGAGGGTCACGTTCTCCGGCTGGATCGGCTGGCCCTCCTTGGCCTCCACCGCCTGATGCAGCCCGTCGCCCCAGCGCCGCCCGTCCATCATCCGGCCGGTGAACTCGTCGATGATCACGACCTTGCCGTTACGGATGATGTAATCCTTGTCGCGCTGATAGAGCTTGTGCGCGCGTAGCGCCTGGTTGAGGTGATGGACCAGGGTCACGTTCTCGGGGTCGTAAAGCGTCGCCTGCTCGTCGAGATGGCCGGCGGCGCGCATCAGCCGCTCCACGGTCTCGGTGCCGTCTTCGGTCAGGATGGCGGTGCGGTGCTTCTCGTCGATCTCGTAATGCTTGGGTTCGAGATCGGGGATGATCTTGTCGATGGCGATGTAGAGTTCCGACATGTCCTCGGTCGGGCCGGAGATGATCAGGGGCGTGCGCGCCTCGTCGATCAGGATGCTGTCCACCTCGTCGACGATGGCGAAACGGTGCCCGCGCTGCGCCATCTGGTCGAGCCCGTATTTCATGTTGTCGCGCAGGTAGTCGAAGCCGAGCTCGTTATTCGTGGCGTGGGTGATGTCGCAGGCGTAATTCGCCCTGCGGCTCTGATCGTCCATGTTCGGCACGATCACGCCCACGGTCATGCCGAGAAAGCGATAGATCCGCCCCATCCAGTCCGCGTCGCGCCGGGCGAGATAATCGTTCACCGTAACAATATGGACGCCCTTGCCCTCCAGCGCGTTCAGATAGGCGGGCATGGTCGCGACCAGGGTCTTGCCCTCGCCGGTCCTCATCTCCGAGATCCGGCCCTGATGGAGCATGACGCCGCCGATGAGCTGCACGTCGAACGGGCGCAGCCCGATCGTGCGCTTGGCCGCCTCGCGCACGGTCGCGAAAGCCTCGGGCAGAAGCTGGTCCAGGGTTTCGCCCTTTTCCAGCCTGTCGCGGAATTCGGCGGTCTTCGCCTTCAGCGCCTCGTCGTCGAGCGCCTCGTATTCCGGCTCCAGCGCGTTGATCGCGTTGACCAGTTTACCTGCGTTCTTCACGATCCGGTCATTGGTCGTGCCAAAGACCTTCTTCGCCAATCCGCCGAAGCCCAGCATTGTTCGTCCCCGATTCGTCGCCCGCGCCCCGGTCGGGGCGCCTCTTCGGCCCGGGCCGGCCGTCACGTCGCGCGGGGAAGGACGGGCGACGCCGGGGGCGCTTGTCCGCCGCGGCCCTTCATCGTAGATGGGGGCGTCGCGCGCCGTTCGGGCCCGTGGGCCGGGGCGAGATGTATGCGCCGGTCCCAGTGCTGTCAACGTCGCGCGGGCAGTCGCCGGCGCCCGGATGTCGCGGGGGCCGGGCCCGAAAGGCATGGGCCGGATCGGAATCCGGCGGTTCGGAGGATATTCATGCGATCTGTCGCGCCCCGCATCGTTTCCGTCATCGCCGCGCTCGCGCTGGCCTCGCCCCTTTCCGCGCAGGAGGCGGCGACCGCCGCCGCGGATGACGCGCCCGCCGACCCGAACGAGACGATCGCCACCGTCAATGGCGAGAACGTGACCCTGGGCGAGCTGATCGCACTGCGCGCGGAATTGCCGCCGCAATATCAGACGATTCCCGACCAGGCGCTCTATGACGGGCTGCTGGAGCAGATCGCCAACCAGATCCTCTTGCGCCAGGCGGCGGAGCAGGCCGGCCTGCCGGAGCGGCCGGCGGTCATGCGCGGGCTCGCCTTCCAGCGCACCAGCTTCCTCGCCGAGCTTTACGTCCGCGAGCGGCTGAACGAGGCGATCACCGAGGAGACCCTCGCCGCCGCC
>JBKECG010000276.1:0-21731 GCA_047974395.1 Pikeienuella sp.
CGGAGCCATAGCCGCTCTCGTTGACGCCGCCGAACGGGGTCTCGGGGGTCGAGACGCCGGGGTGGTTGACGCCGACCATGCCGGCGTTGATCTCCTCGGACATGATCCGCGCGGTCTGCCCGTTCGAGGTCCAGACATAGGAGGCGAGGCCGAAGGCCAGCGAATTGGCCTGCTCCAGCACATCGTCGATCTTCTTGAACGGCGCGACCGGGGCGAGGGGGCCGAAAGGCTCCTCATTCATGATCATCGCGTCGGCCGGCACGTCGGCCAGAACCGTCGGCGCGTAGAAGGAGCCGACATTGCCGATCCGCTCGCCGCCGGTGGCGACCTTCGCGCCATGGCTGCGCGCGTCGTTGACGAAGCGGTCCATCACGTCGATCCGGCGCTCTGCGATCAGCGGGCCCATCTGCACGCCCGCATCCATGCCGTTGCCGATCTTCTGCGATTTGGCGACTTCGGTCAGCCCGGAGACGAAGCGGGAATAGACATTCTCCTGCACCAGGAAGCGGGTCGGCGAGATGCAGACCTGGCCGGCGTTGCGGAACTTGAACCCGCCCATGGTGGCGACCGCGCGGTCGATATCGGCGTCGTCGAAGACGATGACCGGCGAATGCCCGCCCAGTTCCATGGTGCAGCGCTTCAGCGTGTCGGCGGCCAGTTTCTGCAGATGCTTGCCGACCGGAACCGAGCCGGTGAAGGAGAGCTTCTTGCAGACCGGCGAGGCCAGAAGATGGGTCGAGACCGTGTCAGGCACGCCGAAGACCATGTTGAGGACGCCCTCGGGCAGCCCCGCCTCCTGCAGCGCGCGGGCGATGGCGACGGCGGTGCCGGGCGTTTCCTCGGAGGGTTTGATGATGATCGAGCAGCCGGCGCCGATCGCGCCCGCCACCTTGCGGATCACATTGGTGCCGGGGAAGTTCCAGGCGACGAAGGCGGCGACGGGGCCGACCGGCTCCTTCGTCACCATCTGGCGCATGCCGGGGGTGCGGGCGGGGACCAGCCGGCCATAGGCGCGCTTGCCCTCCTCGCCATACCAGCGGAGCATCTCGATGACGAAGCCGATCTCGATCTTCGCTTCGCCGACGGGTTTGCCCTGCTCAAGGGTCAGCGTCTCCGCCACCGCGTCGATGCGGCTTTCCAGGATGCGCGCGGCGCGCTCCATCACCTGCTGGCGAGCGAGGGGGGTGGTCTTGCGCCAGGTCTCGAAACCTTTCGTCGCGGCCGCCAGCGCCATGTCCAGTTCGGCGGCGGAGGCGTGCGGGCAGACGCCCAGAACATCGCCGGTGGCGGGGTTGATGATGTCCTCCCCGCCGCCTGCGCCGCCGCCCTTGCCGCGCCATTCGCCGTCGATCAGCATCTCGATGGTTTCGTAAGCCATGTCCGGGGATTCCTCTTTGCGATTCGTTCGCAGAGGACCCTAACGCCGCCGCTGGAAAAGGAAACGCCCGCGGCGCTTGCGCGTTGCGGGCGTTTTTTGTTTCGGGCCCCTCCTCCCCTCCCGACCACCAATCCTGACCTATCGGTTGGTGCGATTGGTGGTCGGGAGGGGAGGAGGGGCGGGAGCCGGGCGCCAATGAGCAAGGCTCATTGGCCTCCGTATCAAGCAGCCGTCAGGCCAGCGCGGCCTTCGCCTGATCGACGATGGCGTTGAACGCGGCCGGCTCATGCACCGCAAGATCGGCGAGGACCTTGCGGTCCACCTCGATCCCGGCGACGGCCAGGCCGTTGATGAAGCGCGAATAGGTCAGGCTCTCATCATGGGCGCGCACGGCGGCGTTGATCCGCTGGATCCAGAGCGCGCGGAAATTCCGCTTGCGGACCTTGCGGTCGCGCGTCGCGTATTCCTGCGCCTTGTCCACCGCCTGTTTGGCGACGCGGATGACGTTCTTGCGGCGGCCGTAATAACCGGCTGCGGCCTTGCGGATCTTGGCGTGGCGGGCGTGGGTGGTGACGCCGCGTTTCACTCGTGACATGTCTCAGCGCTCCCGTGTCAGCCGTAGGGCATGAATTTCTTGACGATCTTCGCGTCCGGCTCCGACAGGATCGTGGTGCCGCGCGCGTTGCGGATGAACTTGTTCGTCCGCTTGATCATCATGTGGCGTTTGCCCGCCTGCTGGCCCCGGACGAGGCCGGACGCCGTGAGTTTGAAGCGCTTCTTGGCGCTCGACTTGGTCTTCATCTTGGGCATTTCGGTCTCCTCTGTCATGAAGAGCGTTCAGGGACCGCTCGGCAGCCCTTTGGCCGGCGGTCCCGCTCGAAGCGCGGCCTATAGGGGAAAGCGCGGCCGGGCGCAAGGCGTGGGGAAGAAGGACGCGAGGCCGAGCGGGCATGAGACGAGGCGGTTTTCGGCGCGATCGCTGACGGGGATCGCCCATGAATTCCAGCGCCGTCCGCCACGCCGATCCGGGCGACGCGCCGGCGCTGGATCTGGTTGCGGCGCGGGCGGCCCGGATGCAGGAACGGGCGGCCCGGATCTGCCCGCCGATTCCGGGGACGGAAAGGCGGCCCTGAACGGGCGCCGGGTTCAGCCCGCCGCCGCGTAGGGGCGGAGCCTTTCGATGAAATCGGGCGCGGGGGCGGTGGTGACCTTCACCGCGCGGCGCCCGGAGGCGACGCCGAGCGCGCCGGCGGCGATCTCGGGCGCGCCGGCGACGCCGCGCGGCGTGTCCACGCGGAAGCTGACCGCCAGTTCCTGCCCGTCGGGCAGGGGGATCACCGATCCGGGCTGGAGCGCGGCGACCTCGCTCACGGTCAGCGACATCTCGCTGAGGACGCCGACCAGCCGATATTCGGCCGAACGCGCCGCGGCGAGCATGGCCGCGGTCCAGATCGCTTCGGGCGCGGAGGATTCGCCGAGCGGCGGGCGCCGCGCCGATTCGGCCCGTTCGGCGGCGCGATACATGTCGAGAACGCCGAGCGGCACGATGAAGGACATTCCCGCCGGCGTTTCCGCGCCGCCGAGGCGGATCGAGAGCCGGAAAGCCAATGTGTCCACCAGATCGGGGGATTCCGTCAGCGAGGTCGCCTTCCGCGCGAAACGCGAGAAGGCGATCGCAACCCCGTGATCGGGCCGCGCGCTGGAGACGGCCGCGCGTTCGAAACAGTCGATGACGTCGCGGGCGAAGCTCTCCAGCAGCGCCTCGTCGATCGCGGTTGGCGGCCGGTCGCCGGCGAGGGGCGCGCCGGGCGCGCCGGTCATGCTCTCGATCACCTGATGGATCATCGGCGCGGCGAAGGTCAGCGCCGCGCCGAAGCCGCCGCCGCGCGTTTCCGCGACGCCGAGAAGCGCGGCCGGCTCCTCTGTCGCCAGCGCGGCGCTGAGCCGGGCCATGTCGGCGCCGGCCACGTTCACCTCGACCGTGGTCTGCAGCGCGCCTCTCAACCGCTCCTCCAGCAGCCGCGCGAAGAGGTCGCTGACGAATTCCGGGTCGCGGATCGGCGGGCGGTTCACCCGCGCCTCGCCGATCTTGCGCCTCAGGGTCTCGTGGGCAATCCCCGCCATCTCGTCTGCTCCCGCTGATCTCGGGGCGATCTATCGGCGCTTCGCGTTGCGATTCGTTTAATCCCCCGTAATTCCACGGCCCGGAGAAACGCTTTCTTAGCCCCGGCGCGGCAGAAGGGCCGGGCGCGGGACGAGGAGAGCGACGTGACCAACCAGACCAAGGCGGCGCCGATCATCATCAAGCGCAAGAAGGTAAGCGGCGGCGACGGCCATCATGGCGGCGCGTGGAAGGTCGCCTATGCGGATTTCGTCACTGCGATGATGGCCTTCTTCCTGCTGATGTGGCTGCTGAACGCGACCACGGAAAGTCAGCGCAAGGGCATCGCCGACTATTTCTCGCCGAGCGTGCCGATCTCTCCGGTTTCCGGCGGCGGCGACGGGGTGCTCGCGGGCGACACCGTCTTCGCCGAGGATACGCTGGTCAGGGATCAGCCCGGCGGCGCCGAAGGCGAGGCGAAGATCGAGGAGGGCGCGAAGGACAAGACCGGCGGCGCCCCGGCCGAAAGCGACCGTCCGCTCGCCGAGCTTGAATCCATGCTGCTCGGCAAATCCGGCGAGAGCGAGGTCGCCGACGATCTCCTGAGCCATATCGTCACCCGCGTCACCGACGAGGGGCTGGTGATCGACGTCTTCGCCAAGGAGGGGCGGCCGCTGTTCGAGACCGGCTCCGACGCGCCGACGCCGCGGATGAAGGCGATCCTGGACATGATCGGCGAGGTGATCGGCCTCGTCTCCAACCCGATCGCGATCAGCGGCCATACCGACGCCTCTCCCTTCGCGGAGGTCGGGCCGGGCGCGCCGCAGGACAACTGGCGGCTTTCCTCGGCCCGGGCCGATTCGGCGCGCAGGGCGCTGCTGGCGGCGGATGTGAGCCCGGCGCGGTTTCTGCGCGTCACCGGACAGGCGGACCGGGAGCTGGCGCTGCCCGACGCGCCGCTCGATCCGCGCAACCGGCGGGTGACGCTGACGCTCCTGCGTTCGGACAGATAGCGCGGGTTTCGCTCAAATCCTCCGCAACGCTTTACCCGGTCGAAAGAAATCCGCGCGCAGATTGGCGCAAGGCCGGACCGGCCCGACCCGGATGGCGGGGCCGCCGGGAAGAACAGCGCGAAGCGCCGAGGGGCGCGGAACCGAAGCGAAGGAGCGGCGATGACGCTTTCATCCTCACTGAACGCCGGCGTGGCGGGGCTCAATGTCAACGCGAGCCGTCTGGGCGCGATTTCGGACAATATCGCGAATTCGCAGACCGCCGGCTACAAGCGCGCCGGGACCGAGTTCGCCTCGCTGGTGATCTCCGAGACGGGCGCCAGCAAATATGCGGCCGGCGGCGTCACCTCCACCTCCTATCGGCTGGTGGATGAGAAGGGCGGGCTGACCGGTTCGGAGAACCCGACCGACATCGCGGTGAGCGGGCGCGGCCTTGCGCCGGTGACGCAGGTCTCCGCGCTCGACAATCCCGACAGCATGCCGGTGCGATTCGTCACCACCGGCTCCTTCCGGCTCAACGAGGACGGTTATCTGACCACGCCTTCGGGCCTTGCGCTTCTGGGCTGGCCGGCGGATCGCGACGGCACGGTCCCGAGCTTCCCGCGCGACACCACCGCCGGGCTGAAGCCGGTGCGGATCAACGCCGGGGCGCTGCTGGCCTCGCCGACCACCAGCATCGGGCTGGGCGTCAACCTGCCGGCGGCGCAGACCCGGGCGGGGGCGGGCGGCGCGGCGCTGCCGCTCTCGATCGAGTATTTCGACAATCTCGGCGCCTCGCAGTCGCTGGACATCAGGTTCACGCCGACGGTGCCGGCGAGCGGGTCGTCGAACCAGTGGCGGGTGGAGATCAGCGATTCGCAGACGCCCGCCGCCTCCAACCCGGTGGCGAGCTTCACCGTCGATTTCGACACTTCGGCGGCGACGGGCGGGTCGGTCTCCGCGGTTTCGGCCGCGACCGGCGGCGCCTATGATCCCGCGACCGGGGTCTTCAACTTCTCGACCGGCGGCGGCCCGATCGCTCTGGATATCGGGACCCCGGGCGACAAGGCCGGGCTTTCCCAGCTTTCGGCGGCGTTCGGGCCGACCGGGGTCAGCAAGAACGGCTCTCCGGTCGGGACGCTGAAACAGCTCGCCGTCGATGAGAACGGCTATGTGCAGGGCGTGTTCGAGGGCGGCTTCACCCGCACGCTTTTTCAGGTGCCGCTGGCGGATTTTCCCAA
This sequence comes from Pikeienuella sp., assembly GCA_047974395.1. Classification (GTDB taxonomy): domain Bacteria; phylum Pseudomonadota; class Alphaproteobacteria; order Rhodobacterales; family Rhodobacteraceae; genus Pikeienuella. The sequence goes on from JBKECG010000276.1 coordinate 5,710, forward strand.
TCTCAACGGATTGACGGCGCTGGACGGGCAGTCCTTCGCCGCCTCGCTGGAAAGCGGGGGGCTTTATCTCTGGGATGCGGGCGACGGGCCGACCGGCTCCGTGGTCAGTTTCGCGCGGGAAAGCTCCGCCACCGATATCGCGGCCGAACTGACGTCGCTGATCACCACGCAGCGGGCCTATTCCTCCAATGCGACGGTGATCCGCACGGTCGACGAGATGTTGCAGGAAACCACCAACCTGAAGCGATGACGCGCCGCGCGCGACGGGCGGCGGCGTAAGACAAAGGAGCAGGACCGATGAGCCTCACCTTGGCCCTATCAAACGCGGTGACCGGTTTGCGCGCGATGACGGCGCAGAGCGAGGCGATCTCCAACAATGTCGCGAACGCCCTGACCGAAGGCTATGCGCGAAAGGAGGTCGCGCTTTCGCCCGAAGCCCCGGGCGGGACCGGGGCGGGGGTCGGGATCGACGGCGTCACGCGCGCGGTCGCGCCGGCGCTGGCGGACGCGCTCCGCCTCGCCGCATCCGATTCCGGCGATGCGAAAACCCGCGCCGACGCGCTGGCGCGCATCGCCGCCGCCGTGGGCGAGCCGGGGGCGGAGGGCGCGCTCTCCTCCCGCGCCGACGCGCTGGAGAGGGCGCTTTCCGCCGCCGCCGACACGCCGGAAAGCCCGCAGCTGCTTTCCGCCGCGACCGCCGCCGCCGGCGACTACGCCGACAAGATCAATCAGGTCGCGAATGAGGCGATGGCCCTGCGTTCGGAGGCCGACGCCTCCATCGCCCGGCAGGTCGCGGCCATCAACGACGCCATTGCGAATATCGAGGCGATGAATGACGAGATCCGCTCGCGCATGGTCACCGGCGCCGACATCACCGCGCTGGAGGATCAGCGCGACCGGATGATCCGCACGGTCTCCGACATGGTGCCGGTGCGGGTGATCCCGCGCGAGCAGGGCACGGTCGCGCTTTTCACCAAGAATGGCGCGCAGCTTCTGGACGGCAAGGTTTTCACGCTGACCTTCGAGGCGACTCTGCTGGTGACGCCCGATCAGAGCATCGCCAGCGGCGCGCTTTCCGGGCTGGAGGTGAACGGCGTTCCGATCCCGATCGGGGAGGGGGGCGGTCGCGGGCTGATGGACGGGGGCTCGCTTTCGGCGGCTTTCGAGATGCGCGACCGGGTCATCCCGGCGATCACCGCCGATCTGGACGATCTCGCCGCCGATCTTGCGCTCAGAACCCAGGGGCTGTCGGCCGATCCGACGCTTTCGCCGGGCGACGCCGGGCTTTTCACCGATGACGGCGCGGCCTTCGATCCGGTGAACCTGCTGGGGCTTTCGCGGCGGATCAGGCTCAATCCCGCCGTCGATCCGGGCGCGGGCGGCGCGGTTCATCGCCTGCGCGACGGGATCGGCGCCGCGGCGCCGGGCGATGTCGGCGCGGAGGGCGTGCTGCGCGGCCTGCAGGACGCGCTCGGCGCGCTGGTCGCGGCGCCGGCCATCTCGGGGCTGACGGGAACGCGCGACGCTTCCGGTTTCGCCGCGAGCTTCAGCGCCGGGGCGCTGACCGCCTCCTCCTCGGCCGAGGCGGAGGCCGTCTTCCGGCGCGGGCGGGTTGATGAGTTGAACGATTCCGCCCTGGCGAAGACCGGCGTCGACAGCGATCAGGAACTGACCCGGCTGATGGCGGTGGAGCAGGCCTTCGCCGCCAACGCCCGCGTGGTCAGCGCCATTGATGAACTGATGCGCCGGGTCATCGACCTCTGACCAGAGCGCCCGGATAAGGAGCGAGACGATGTATACGACGGGAACCCCGGATCTGATGTCCAACGGCCGCGCCTCGCGGCTCCTGTCGCGGATCGACGGCGATTTCGCCCGCGCGGCGGAGGAGGTCTCCACCGGGCTCAAATCCGATCCGGTGAAGGCGAGCGGCGGCGATCCGATCCGGCTCTACGCGCTGGAGCGCGATCTGACGCTGAACGAGACGCGGCGCGTGAATCTGGACGCCGCCGCCGCCCGCGCCGGCGCGACCCAGACCGCGCTGAGCAAGCTGGAGACGGCGACCGGCGCCATCGGCGGCGCGCTGATGGGGGCGATCACGATCGGCGACATGACCTCGGCCGAGCTGCACGCCGGCAAGGCCAGGGGCGCTTTCGGCGACGCCGTGGGCGCGCTCAACGCCCGCTATGGCGACCGCACGCTTTTCGCCGGGGCCGCGACCGACGGCGCGGCGCTGGCCGGGGCTGACCGGATGCTGGCGGAGATCGCGGCGCGGGTCGCGCCCGCGACCGGCGCGGCGGATGTGATCGCCGCGGTCGATGACTACTTTTCCGACCCGGCCGGTTTCGCCGCGACCGGCTATCTCGGCTCCCTGACCGACGCCGCCGCGGCGGAGACCGGCGATGGCGAACGGGTCGGCTACGCCATCCGCGCCGACCGCGCCGAGATCACCGATGCGCTGAAGGCGCTGGCGCTCGGCGTGATCGGGGCCGAGGGCGGTTATGCCGGCGCCACGCGCGGCGACCGGATGGAGGTGATGCGCGAGGCCGCGGGGCGCGGGCTGAACGCCATCGCCGGCGTCGTCGCGCTGCGCGGCGAGGTCGGCGTCTCCGAAGAGCGGCTGGAGCTCGCCGGCCTGCGCATCGGCGCGGAGCGGAGTTTCCTCCAGCAATCCCGCAACGCGGTGATCGCGGCCGATCCCTATGAAGCCGGCGTGGCGTTCACCGCGCTTCAGGCGCAGTTGGAGACGGCGCTGAACGTCACCGCGCGGCTCTCCTCGCTCAGCCTGGCGAAATACCTGTGACGCGCGGCTTGCGTGCGGTCGGCGCGGGGCTGTGCGCCCTCATCCTCGCCGCCGCGACCGGCGGCGCGCCGGTCCGGGCGGCCGAGTTGCGGATCAAGGATCTGGTGGAGTTCGACGGGGTGCGCGGCAATGATCTTGTCGGCTATGGCCTTGTGGTCGGCCTGCCGGGAACCGGCGACGGCATCCGCAACTCGCCCTTCACCGAGGAGGCGCTGGCCAATCTGCTGGAGCGGCTGGGCGTCAACGTGAATGGCGAGCAGTTCCGCCCGAAGAATGTCGCGGCGGTGCTGGTCACGGCCGAGTTGCCGCCCTTCGCCCGCGCCGGGCGGCGGATCGACGTTTCGGTCTCGGCCATCGGCGATGCGGATTCGCTCAGGGGCGGCACTCTGATCATGACCCCGCTCAACGCCGCCGATGGGCGGATCTACGCCGTCGCGCAGGGGCCGGTCCTCGCCGGCGGCGTGAGCGTGGAGGGGGAGGCGGCCTCAATCACCCGCGGCGTGCCGACGGGCGGGGTCATTCCAGACGGCGCCCGGGTCGAGCTGGAGATCGAATTCGAACTGGCTGACCTTCAGGACCTGCGCCTGGCGCTGCGCGATCCGGATTTCACCACCGCCTCGCGCATCGCCCGGGCGATCAATCGCGGGCTTGGCGCCAATGTCGCGCGGATGCTGGATTCGGGCACGGTGCTGATCGACTCCGCCCAGGTCGCCGTCGCCGGCCCGGCGGAGACCATCGCCAGGATCGAGAATATCAGGGTCAAGAAGGAGCAGGTCGCCCGCGTGGTGATCGACCAGCGTTCGGGCACGATCGTGCTCGGCGAGGATGTGCGCATCAGCCGCGTCGCCATCGCCCAGGGCGATCTGACGCTCAGGGTGCGCGAGACCCCCGTCGTCTCCCAGCCGAGCCCGTTCGGCGATGGCGAGACCGTGGTGGTGCCGCGCACCGAGGTCGGGATCGAGGAGCAGGTGGATTACATGGCCATCGTCCCGGAATCGGTCTCGCTGGCCAATCTCGTCTCCGGGCTGAACGCGCTCGGCGTCTCGACAAGACAGATGATCGACATATTGAGCGCGGTGAAGGCGGCGGGGGCGCTGCACGCGGAGTTCGTGCTGGAATAGGGCGTTTCGCTTCGGGCCGGCGGCGGCCATGCTCGGGCCTGCGAATCGCAGGCGGCCGGGAATGGCGAAACATGATCTATCGACTGATCGGCGAGCGCGCCGCGCATCTGCAGGCGAGGCTGACGCCGCTCTCCCCCGAAGCGGCGCAGGACGCGATGCTCGCGAACACAGCCTATCGCAGCGGGTTTCAGGCCGGTGAGTTCAACCGGGACGATTTTCATTTCATGGACATGATCGAGAGCTACGGGCCGCCCGTTTTCTCGGCGAGGTTCAGGGATTTTTGCGCGCGCCATGACGTCGCCGCCGTCTTCTCTCCGGTGGATGTCTTCTGGGGGCGGGAGAATATTCTCGAATGGCTCGGGGATGCGTCAGAGGGCTTTTTCACCGCCGTCCCGCCTCTGGTCGATGTGATCGACGATGGCGTGACGCCGATGAAATTCTGGCCGGCGCTCAGGAAATTCAGGCGTGAGGATTTCGTGATCACCGGGGAATTGCCCGAAAATCAGCCTCTGGCGGTCGATCTCAAGCGGCCGCATCTGATGCTCTGCTCGCCCGGCTTCCGGCGCCTTGCCGGAGCCGAAGGGCTTCTGCTGGATTTCGAGGATCTGCCCTGCGCGCCAGTAGGGTGAATGTCGCGGGTGAACCTGATTTCTTTTGGTCTGTATTTTCAGATAGTTCAGAAATATAAATCTGCCGGCGTCACTCCTCCGCCGGCTCCGCCACGATCATCTTCAACGCGCCCGCATCCCGCAGCGCGGTGATGGCGGCGACGACTTCGGCCTGGGCCTCCTCGCCTTCCCTGCGGGTCGGTTCGGGCAGGGCCTCCAGCTCCTCGCGCAGCCGCTCGGAGAGCCGTTTGGAGATGTTTTCGAGGATGAATTCCGCCGAACGCCGGCTCTTCTCGCCGCCGGGTTTCAGGGCGCGCAGCAGCACGGCCTCGTCCACCGCCTTGATGATCGCGCCGATATCGCGCGGATTGATCTTCTCGGGGATGTGGTCGTAGGTGAACATCACCTTGCGTACGGCGCTGGCCAGTTGCGGCGCGGCGCCGCTCATCGCCTCCAGCAGCCGGTCGCGGATCGGGGCGGAGACATGGTTCATCACCGCGGCGATCAGTTCCGAGGGCTCCTGCCGGGCGCCGCGCGACATGACCTGCGGCAGGAAATCGCGCTTGATCACCTCGCCGATGCGCGCGGCGACGGCCGGATCGGCCGAGGCGGCGGGGCCCATCCTGACGACGATATCGTCGGCGGCCGCATCGTCGAAACGCTCCAGGATCTTCGCCGCCTTCACCGAGGTCAGCCGCGAGAGCGTGATCGCCGCCACCTGCGGGTGTTCGCCGCGAAGCCAGTCGGCGATGCGGTTGTCGGGGATGTCGCCGAGCAGGCTCCAGACCGAGCGCCCTATGGTGTCGAGATCGCCCATGATCTGGTTGACCTGCTCCTTGTCCAGCGCCTCGGAAAGAAAGCGCCGCGCCTCGTCGGCGCCGCCGCCGACGGAGCGGGTGTCCTCGATCTTCTGGAGGAATTCGGCCAGCACCCGTTCGACCACATCCGCCGGGGTCTCGCGCATGTCGCTGACGGCGCGGGCGAAACGGCGCAGGCGCCGCTCGCCGAGCCCGGCCAGCAGCCGCGATGCGGTTTGCGGGCCAAGCGCGATCAGCACGATCGCCGCCTTTTCGGCCGGGCCGAGCCGGTCGGCGCCGCGCGCCGCGACGCGGGCGGGAGAGGTCTCCGCCGGCCTGGTCAGCGCCGTTGACGGCGCGGGCGCCGGCGCGATCTGCGCATCGTTCATGGTCCATAACCCCTGACTAGCGCGCCCGCCAGCAGCGTCCAGCCATCGGCGAGGACGAAGAAGGCGAGCTTGAACGGCAAGGAGACCACCGCCGGCGGCACCATCATCATGCCCATGGCCATGAGGATCGAGGCGACGACGAGGTCGATGATGAGGAAGGGAATGAAGATCAGGAAGCCGATCTCGAAACCGCGCTTGATCTCGCTGAGGAGGAAGCCGGGGATCAGCAGCGAAAGCGGCGCCTCCGCGCCCGGCGGCGGGGCTTCGCGTCCGGGCGCGGCCTCGGCCAGGGCCTCCACGGTGGCGGGATCGACGCGGCGCTCCATGAAGGCGCGGATCGGGGCCATGGTCTCGGCGAAGGCGATATCGGTCGTCGCGCGCCCTTCCATCAGCGGCGCGACGCCGCGGTCCCAGGCCTCGTCGAAGACCGGCGCCATGACGAAATATGTGAGGAAGAGCGCGAGACTGACGATCATCATGTTCGGCGGCGCCTGCTGCACGCCGACCGCCTGACGCAGGATCGAAAGCACCGTGATCATGAAGGGAAAGCAGGTGACCATCATGGCGATGCCGGGCGCGAGGCTGAGCACCGTCAGCAGCGCCATAAGCTGCACGACCTGAAGCGTCAGCGCGCCTTGGCCGCCGAGATCGACGCTGACCGATTGCGCCGCCGCCCCTCCCGCCGCGAGGAGGACGGCGGCGAGGGGCGGGGCGAAGAAGGCTGCGGCGCGGCGCGACATGGGCGTCAGAGCGACTGCGAGAGGTCGGCGACTTCGGTCAGGCGCACGCCGAGACGCCCGGTCTCGCTGTCGATCTCCTGCAATTCGCCGCGAGCGACGACGCGATCGCCGATCATGATCTCCACCGGGTCCTCTATCTTGCTGTCGAGGGTGAGCACGCTGTCGCGTTTCAGCGCCACCAGCTCATTGAGCATCGGCCGGGCCTTGCCGACCGAGACCACAACCTCGATCGGAACGGAAAGCATCGCCTTGCGTCGCCGGTCGGGCGCGCCGCCGGCTGCGCCGACCGGGGTCAAATCGCCGAGATGGGGCGCTGGTTCTGTCGCGGTTTCGGTCACCGCTTCGGCGGTCGCGTCTTCGCTCATGTGTCGGGCTCCGTCTTGCTGATCGGCCGGGGCGGGGCGCCGCCGGCGAGATGGGCGTCCAGAATGGCGAGGGCGCGCGTCATCGCGCCGCCCGCGTCGATCAGGTCGAAGCCGCCGCGCCAGCGGATCCGCGCCTCGGTCGGGCCGAGATCCCCGGCGGCGGCGATCTCCACGCTTTCGGTTAGCGCGGCGGCGATGCTTTCTCGCGCTTCGGGCGCGACCTCCACGAGCGGCCGCGCCTCGGGCGCGTCGGCGAAAACCCGGTCGAGCGCGCCGGCGATTCCGCCGGCGAGGTTGAATTCGGCCAGTCGCGGGGCGACGGCGCGCAGGAAGGTGGACAGGACGCTGATCGCCGCTTCGCGCGCATCGGCGGCGGCGGCGGCGCGCGCGGCGTGCTCCGCCTTGAGCGCCGCGAGGATCGCGTCGAGCCGGGCCGCGGTTTCGCGTTCGGCCCGCGCTTCGGTCTGGGCGACGCCCTCGGCGAAACCGTCGGCGCGGGCCTGGCCGCGGGCGCGGGCGAGCAGGATCTCCACCTGATCGCCGGCCGGGTCGCCGGCGCGCCGGCGCATCGGCGCGTCCATGCGGGCGAAATCCTCGTATCTGACCACGCTCACGCCGCCTCCGCCGGTTCATCGTCAAGCCAGTGGCCGAGCAGGCGCGCCGCCTCCTCAGGTTTTTCGGCGACGGCGCTTTCAAGGAGCGCGCGCCGGTCCACGCCGAGCGCCTCGGCGTCGATCATGTCGCCGGAGGGGATGGCCAGGGCCTCGCCCGGATCGACCCCGCCGAGAAGCGGCGGTTCGTCGCCGACCGGCGCCGGCCCGGACACGGAAAGGACCGGCCGCACCACAAAGAGCCCGAGCATCAGCGCCACGATGGCCAGCGTCGCGATCTGGATCAGCGACATGGCGTTGGCCGCGATCAGGTCCACGAAACCGGATTCGGCCGCCGTGCCAAGCGCGGGTTGCGCGGAGAACTCCATGGTTTCGATCGTCACCCGGTCGCCGCGCGCCTCGTCATAGCCGACGGCGGTTTCGACCAGCAGGCGCAGGGTCTCCAGCTCCTCGGCGGGGCGGGGGGCCCAGCCTTCTTCGCTGCGGACGCCATCCACCATCACGGCGACGGTCATCCGGTTGATCGCGCCGGGCGGGGTGACGGTTTCGCGCACGGTTTCGGAGACGTCGAAATTCACCTTCTCGCGGGTGCGCGCGGCCTCGCGCCTGGACTTGTCGCCGCCCTCGACATCGCCATCCGGCAGGTTGGAGGCGACGGTGACCGCGCCCGATGCGCCGTCGGCGTTGTCGCTGCTTTCTTCGGTGTCGGTATGGATGGCGACGCGGCTTTCGGGGTCGATCAGGCGCTGGCGCAGGGTCTCGCTTTCGCGGCGCGTCTCCAGCGCCACCTCCACCACCGCGGCGCCGGCGCCGACGCGGGCTTCGAGAAGCCGCATGACGCTTTCCTCCAGCGCACGGGCGCGGGCGTCCGGGTCGTCGCCGATGGCGGTCTCCTCTCCGGTCTCGCCGGAGCGCAGGACGACGCCGTTCTCCTGGTCGATCACCGCCACATTCTCCAGCGACAGGCCGGAGACGGCGGAGGCGACGAGATAGCGGATCGCCTCCGCCTGCCGCCGGTTCAGCCCGCCGCTGGAGGTGGAGACGGTGACCGAGGCCGTGACCGGGGTCGCGCGCTCGAAGGGGCGGCGCTTGGTCTGGGCGATATGCACGCGCGCGCGCACGACCCGGTGAGAGGCGAGAATGGTGCGCGCCAGCTCCCCTTCCTTCGCGCGCCAATAGGCGGCGTCGAACATCTCCGCCGTGGTGCCGAAGCCGGAAAGCCCGTCGAGAAGCTCGTATCCGGCGGCGCCGGCGGCGGGCAGCCCTTCGCCGGCCAGGGTGATCCGGGCCCGGTCGCGCAGATCCGAGGGCGCGTAGATCGCGTCGCCCCGCACCTCATAGGGAACGCCCTGCCGCTCAAGGCTCTCGATCACGCCGCTGGCCGCGGCGCCGTCGAGGCCGGAATAAAGCAGCGCCATGGTCGGCTGAGAGACGAGGCGGAGAAAGAAGCCCGCCGCGAGGACGAAGCCGACAAGGCCGACGGCGAGCGTCGCCCGCCGGCGCGGCTCCATCGCGCCCCATGAAAGCATCAGTCTGGACAATGTTGTGTTCACGTCGCGATCGTTCCCGCCGCCCGCCATTCTGGTCGCGGGGGGGACGATGCGACGCCGGGGCTTAACATCGGGTTAGCCCCGCGCCGCGCGCGGCGGTTTTTTTCGTCGCGCGTTCAGGACGCGGCGCGGATCACCCAGTCGATCCGGTCGTTCCCGAAATGCATCTCCTCGCCGACGAAGAAGGTCGGCGCGCCGAAAACGCCGCGAAACACGGCTTCCTCGGTGGTTTCCTTCAGCTTTTTCTTCACCGGCTCGGCGGTCATCGAGCCGAGGATCGCCTTGGCGTCCAGCCCCACGCCCTTCAGCGCGGCGCGCAGGACCTCCGGCTCGGAAATATCCTCGCCGCGCCCGAAGATCGCCTCAAAGACCGTCTTCACATAGAGCGAAAACCGCTCATCCCCCTCCAGCGCCGCCGCGCCGCGCATCGGCGCGATGGTGTTCACCGGAAAATTCCGCGGCAGCTTCAGCGGAACGCCGTAACGCGCGGCCCAGCGGCGAAGATCGTCCATCAGCCAGTCGCCCTTGGCCTTGACCTGCGCGGGCGAGGCGTTGCCCGTCGCCTTGAAGACGGCGCCGAGCAGCATCGGCCGCATCTCCACTTCGCCCGCCGCCTGAAGTCGCGGCAACTGGGTCCAGGCGAGATAGGCGGCGGGGCTGCCAAAGTCGAAAAAGAACTCGATCTTCATTTCGGAACTCCTCCTTGCGGGGCGTCTCAGGGATCATAGCCCTCGACGAGGATGAACTGCGCCTCGCCGGCGCCGTCGCGGAGCGCCTTCACCTTCCGGTAGATGTCGGAAGCATAGCATTCCTGCGCCTTGGCGTAGCTGGGGAATTCGACCACGACCAGCCGGCGGGTTTCGGTCTCGCCCTCGACGGTCTGATGCTGGCCGCCGCGGACGAGGAATTTTCCGCCGAAGGCGCCGAGCGCGCCGGGGCTTTCGGCCATGTACTGCTTGTAGCGTTCCGCGTCGTCGATGCGGACCCGCGCGATGATGTAACCCCTGGCCATTCTCTTCCTCCCTCAGTCGAACCAGAGCCTGCGTTCGGCGAATTCCAGCGAATTGCCGGCCGGATCGCGAAAATAGATCGAGCGGGCGCCGTTCATCCACTCGAAATCCGCCTCGATGGCGACGCCCGCCGCCTCCAGCTTCGCGCGCCATCCGTCGATCTCCTCGCGCGTCGCCGCAAAGCAGAGATGGCCGGGGCCATGGGCGCCATGGCTGGGCGCGGGGTAGGGGCCGGCGGGGGGCTTTGCGGTCTCTTCGGGGTTGAAGATCAGCAGGATCGTCTCGCCGCAGCGGAAGAAGACATGGCGGTTTCCGGCGCGGAGCACCCGCTCCAGCCCCAGAACGCCGCCATAGAAGGCCTCCGCCGCGTCGAGATCGGCGGCGTAGAGCGCGGCTTCGAGGATGCCGCCGGGCTTCATGCCGTCTCAAGCTGGTGATAGATCAGGTCCAGCGGCGGCGCGGCGCGCCCGGCGGCGGTCAGCATATGGTGGCACTGGCCGCGGTGATGGGTCTGGTGGTTGAAGACATGCGCCAGCGCCGTGGCCAGCTTCAGGGTGACGGGCGCGGGGTTGCTGATCGGGCTGTAGGTGAAGGAAGCGGCGAGATCGGCTTCGCTCAGCCCGGCGATATAGCCGGCGATTCGGGCGTCCATCGCCGCGCGGGCGTCGCTCAGCGCTTTGAAATCGTCGAAGGGGATCGCATCCAGCCGGTCATGCGTCTCTCCCTCCCCGGTGAAGCGGCGCATCCAGATCCGGTCGGCGACCAGAATATGGTTGAGCGTACCGTGCAATGAGCCGAAAAACGCCCCCGCCGGCGCTTTTCGCGCCGCGTCGTCCATCTCGCCCGCGGCGGCGTAGAGCCGCCGGTTCGCCCATGCGTTATAGGCTGCGAACATCTCGAAATGCGCTTTCACGGCTTCGTCTCCCATGCTAGGCGACGCGCCGAACCGCAAAGGGCCGGAGGCCCAGACAAGAAGGACGGACCCCATGGCGACTCAGCGCACATTCTCCATCATCAAGCCGGACGCGACCCGGCGCAACCTCACCGGCGCCATCAACGCCAAGCTGGAGGCTGCGGGCCTGCGCATCGTCGCGCAGAAGCGCATCCATCTGAGCAAGGCGCAGGCGCAGGAGTTCTACAAGGTCCACGCCGCGCGGCCCTTCTATGACGAGCTTTGCGACTTCATGTCCTCCGCCCCGATCGTGGCGCAGGTGCTGGAGGGCGAGAACGCCATCGCGAAGAACCGCGAAGTGATGGGCGCGACCAACCCGGCCGAGGCGGCCGAGGGCACGATCCGCAAGGAATTCGCGCTGTCGCTGGGTGAAAACTCGATCCACGGCTCCGACGCGCCGGAGACGGCGGCGGTGGAGATCGCCTATTTCTTCTCCGGGCTTGAACTGGTCGGCTGAGCCGGCCGGAGATCGAATGAGAACGGGCCGCTTTCGCGGCCCGTTTCACGTTTCAGGCCACCGCGTCCTTCATCGCGGCGATGGCGGCTTCGACCCCGCCCGGCGCGAAGGGCGCGTTCATATGCGCCAGCGCCAGTTCGATCGAGCCGAGCGTCCCCAGAATCATCGGCGCGTTCACATGGCCCATATGGCCGATGCGGAAGGTCGTCTCCCCCAGCGCGCCAAGCCCGACGCCAAGGGTGACGTTCAGCTTGGTTTCGGTGATCCGGCGCAGTTCCTTCGCGTCGATGGCGCCGGAACGGATCGTGGTCACGGAATCGGAGCGGGCCTCCGGGTCGAGGATGTTCAGCTCCATCGGCCCGGCTTCGCCCCAACGCTCCACAGCGGCGCGCACGCCCCGGCCGATGGCGGCGTGGCGGGTCCAGACCCCTTCCAGCCCCTCGGCGAAGATCATGTCCAGCGCCTGGCGCAGCCCATAGAGATGGTGAACCGGCGCGGTGCCGTGGAAAAGCTGGTAGTAATGCTCCGGCTCCGCCCGCGGCTCCCACGCCCAATGGGCGCGGCCGCGGGTCATGGTCTTCGTCTTGTCCCAAGCCTTTTCCGAGGCCCAGACGAAGCCCAGACCCGGCGGCGTCATCAGCCCTTTCTGCGAACCGGCGGTGGTGATGTCGGCGCCCCAGGCGTACATCTCGTAGGGGACGCAGCCGAGCGAGGCCATGCAGTCCACCATGTAGAGCGCCGGATGCCCGGTCGCGTCGATGGCGCGGCGGATCGCCGCGATATCGTTCCAGACGCCGGAGGCGGTGTCGATCTGCACCACCAGTATCGCCTTGATCTCGTGATTCACATCGGCGCGCAGCCGGTCCTCCACCATCTGCGGATCGACGCCGCGGCGCTCGGGCGCGGGCAGGATCTCGACATCGACGCCGAGCGCCGAGGCGACCTCGCCCCAGCCGGTGGCGAAACGGCCGGATTCGAGCACCAGCGCCTTTTCGCCCGGGTCTATGGTGTTGGCGATCACCGCCTCCCAGGCCGAATGGCCGGTGCCGATATAGATCATCGCCCGCCCGTCGGTCCGCGCCAGGCGCTTCAGATCCGGGAGCATCCCGAAGGTCATGTCCACCATCGGACCTTCGTAGATGTTGGCCGCCGGGCGATGCATCGCGCGAAGAACTTCGTCGGGCATCACTGAAGGGCCGGGAATGGCGAGGAAATGGCGGCCATTGGCGAGAGGCATGCTGCTGTCTCCGAATAAGTAATCACCCGCTTCTTATCATGGCGCGGCCGGCTGGGAAGCCCGGATCGGCCGTTTGTGAAGATTGCGCGTCTTCGTCGCCGGAGCGGCGCGCGGCGTTGCGGGCGCGGGCGCCCTGTGGCAATAGGACGGGGATCCAACCGCGCCCCTTCGGCGCCTCAGGGAGGTGATCGCAGGCGATGACCGATTTCGCGAAATCCCGCGTGGCGATGGTTGACCGGCAGGTTCGGCCCTCGGACGTCACCAGTTTCCCGATCATCGACGCCATGCTGGGCGTGCCGCGCGAGCGTTACACGCCGGTCGCGCTGAGGGCGGTCGCCTACGCCGACGCGCCGCTGACCCTGGCCCCGGGGCGGGAGATGCTGGACCCGCGCGTCTTCGCCAAGATGCTGGACGGGGCGAATATCGGCCCGGACGATCTGGTGCTCGATCTCGCGCCCGGCCTCGGCTATTCGACCGCGGTGATCGCGCGCATGGCCGCCGCCGTCATCGCCATCGAACCCGACCCCGCGCTGGCCGCCGCCGGGGCCGAGATCCTGATCGCGCAGGAGGTGGACAACGCCCTTCTGAGCGAGGGCGCCGCCGCCGCCGGCGATCCGGCCCATGGCCCCTATGACGCGATCTTCATCAACGGCGCGGTGGGCGCGCCGCCGATGTCGCTGCACGGGCAGGTCAAGGAGGGCGGGCGCATCGTGGCGATCGAGATGAACGGGGCCAATGGCAGGGCCATGGCCTATATTCGCGACGGGGCCGGTTTCCAGCCCCGGGCGCTGTTCAACGCCACCGGGCTGATCCTGCCCGGTTTCGAGAAAGTGGAGGAATTTGCGCTCTAGGGCGAATAAATTTGCTTTTTGGGCGAATTCCAGTACCTTCCCGGCGTAAGAAACCGTGAGAGGCGACGGACTTATGAGGATATATTCAACCAATTTCGCGGCTACGGCGCTGATGGCGCTGATGGCCGCCGGCGCGTCGGCTGAGACGCTTGAGCAAGCATTTGCAACTGCTTACGCCAGCAATCCGACATTGATCGCGGCCCGCGCGGGCGTGCGCGCGGTCGATGAGGGCGTGCCCCGCGCGCGCGCCGGCATGCGGCCGAGCGTATTCGCCACGGCGACCGTCGGCTACACCCGCACCGATGTCGATGGCGGCATCCCCTCGCGCGAGAACGAGCCGCGCTCGGTGGGCGTCAACGCGTCGCAGGTGCTTTATGACGGCGGGCGGACGTGGAACTCTGTCGATTCTGCGATCTCCGGCGTCAGCGCCGCGCGTTCGCGCCTGACCGACACCGAGCAGAACGTGCTGTTGCAGGTCGTGACCTCCTATATGGACGTGCGCGCGCTTCAGCAGGCGGTGATGCTGGCGAAGAACAACGTCAAGGTGATCAGCGAGCAGCTTCGCGCCGCCGAGGACCGTTTCGCCGTGGGCGAGGTGACCCGCACCGATGTCAGCCAGGCGAATGCGCGGCTGGCGGAATCGCAGGCTTCGCTGGCCAATCGCGAAGGGCTGCTGGCGCAGGCGTTTCAGGCCTATACCCGCGTCGTCGGCGCGCCTCCGGGCGAGTTGGCGCCGCCGCCTGATTACCCGCCGCTGCCGCCGACCATGGCCGACGCGGTGGCCGAGGCGCTGGACCTGCATCCCGCCGTCGTCGCCGCCCGCTATGACGAGGAGCAGTCGCGCAGCGACATCGCCACCGCGCAGGGCGCGCTTCTGCCGACCGTCACGCTGTCGGGCTCGGTGAACTACGGGGAGGATCTGACCTCCACCCTGAGCAACGGCCAGACCACGAGCGAAGTGCAGCTTCAGGCCTCGATCCCGCTCTATCAGGGCGGCGCGGCCTATTCCGACATCCGCCGGGCGCAGGCGGTGCAGAGCCAGCGCATGTCGCAGATCCATGACGCCTCCCGTCTGGTGCGGCAGGGGGTGGAGAACGCCTGGACCGATCTGATCACGGCGCGGGCCGCGATCCGCGCGCAACGCTCGCAGGTCGCCGCCTCGCAGCTCGCCTATGAAGGCGTCGCCGAGGAGGCGAAGCTCGGCTCGCGCACCACGCTCGACGTGCTCGACGCGGAGCAGGAGCTGCTGGACGCGCGCACCAATCTCGTCGCCTCCGAGCGTGACGAATATGTCGCCGTCTATGCGGTTCTGTCCTCGATGGGGCGGCTGACCGTCGCCGGCATCGGGGTCGATGTCGCGCCCTATGACCCGAACGAGAACTATGAGGATGTCAACGACCGGTTCATCGGTTTCCGTCAGGACGAACTGACCGAGTGGAAGGGCCCGGTTTCCCCCTGACATTCCAGCATTGAGCGAGAGAAAACCTTGGCCGAGGAAAAGGGCGGCGACGATCGCGCGATGAGCGAGATCCTCGCCTCGATCCGCAAGATCGTGACGAGTGAAGAGCGCGCGCGCCGCGCGGCCGATGAGGGGCGCGAGGGCGAGGGCGAATTCGTGCTGGAGTTGACCGAGAGCATGCGCGCCGCGCCGGCCGCGGCGGCGAGCGCGCCGCCGGAGCCGGTCTTCACGCCGGTCTCCACCCTGTCGCCGGCCCGCGTCGCCGAGATCGAGGAGATCGTCCGCCGGGTCATTCGCGAAGAACTGAAAGGCCCGATCGGGCTGGAGATCAGCCGCAAGGTCAAGGCCTCGATCCGCAACGAGGTTCGCCGCACCATCGAGGATGATGGGCCGCTGATCTGAGCGGCCCGCGCCCCGCGGCGCTTTCCTCGCGCGCCCGGGCGCGCTATGCACCCCGCGACCCGAAATTGCTTCCGATCGCGGTATCCGACATGACGCTTGAGAAAACCTTCGACCCGGCCGAGGCCGAGCCCCGCATCAGCGCCGCATGGGAGGCCGCGAACGCCTTCGCGGCCGGCGCCAACGCCAGGCCCGGCGCGGAAAGTTTCTGCATCGTCATCCCGCCGCCGAACGTCACCGGCTCGCTCCATATCGGCCATGCGCTGAACAACACGCTTCAGGATATACTCATCCGCTGGAAGCGGATGCAGGGGTTCGATGTGCTCTGGCAGCCGGGGCAGGACCATGCCGGCATCGCCACGCAGATGGTGGTGGAGCGGGAACTGGCGAAAGAGGGCGTCAAGCGCACCGACATGGGCCGCGAGGATTTCGTCGCGAAGGTCTGGGAGTGGAAGGAGCAGTCGGGCGGCACGATCATCGGCCAACTCAAGCGGCTCGGCGCCTCCTGCGACTGGTCGCGCAACCGTTTCACCATGGATGAGGGCCTGTCGGAAGCGGTGCTGAAGGTCTTCGTCGGGCTCTATGAGAAGGGCCTGATCTATCGCGGCAAGCGGCTGGTGAACTGGGACCCGCATTTCGAGACCGCGATCTCCGATCTGGAGGTCGAGAGCGTCGA
>JBKECG010000282.1:0-6218 GCA_047974395.1 Pikeienuella sp.
GGAGATCCGCCGCCTTCTGGGCGTCGAGAGCGAGCTTGGCCCGATGATCGGGCTGGACGCGCAATGGGCGATGCGGGCGATTCAGGCCGGCGGCAACTACGGCGAGATCTTCAACGCCACGATCGGCCCGGACACGCCCATCGGTCTGGAGCGCGGGCTGAACGCGCAGTGGAACGCCGGCGGCGTTCTCTACGCGCCGCCTTTCCGCTGATCCGGGCGCGAAACTGACGGGGGCGCGTTTCCGGGACCGGAGGCGCGCCCCTTTCGATAATAAGAACAGCCACCTGACAGGGGGTGCCCATGTCCGCATCAGCCGCGGAGACTTCGCAATCCGGGTTCCGGCTCAGCCAGCTTATCTACGATACGCGCTACCGTTCGACGACGATCCAGGTGGTCGCGCTCTTCGCCTTCATGCTGGCCGTGGGCTGGGCGGTGAACAACACGATCCAGAACCTCGAAGCCCTGGGCAAGACCTTCAGCTTCGGCTTCCTGTCCAGCACCGCGGGCTATGACGTGAACCAGCGCCTGCTGGAATATTCCTCACAGTCCACGCATGGGCGGGCGGCGGTGCTCGGCATTCTCAACACGCTGATCCTCGCGCTGGTCGGCTGCGTGACGGCGACGCTGCTCGGCGTGCTGGCGGGCGTCGCGCGGCTGTCGAAGAACTGGATCATCGCCCGGCTGATGACGGTCTATGTGGAGGGGTTCCGCAACGTGCCGGTGCTGCTCTGGATCATCATCGTCACCGCGGTGGTGAACGAGAGCCTGCCGGCGCCGCGTGATTTTCGCGGGGCCGAAACCGGCGCCTTCGTGCTGACCAATCGCGGGCTCTACATGCCGGAGGCGCTGTTCTCCCAGGGGCTCGGCGATATCGACCTCGGTTATTTCAAGGTCTCGCTCGATTTCCTCGCCATCGCCCTGGTGCTCGGCGCGGGGATCTATGTCTCCCGCTGGATCGGCCGGACGGCGGATCACAGGCAGGAGGAGACGGGCGAGCGCCCGAAAGTGCTCTGGTTCCGCCTCGCGGCGATCTTCCTGCCGCTGATCGCGATCCTTGTCGCGCTCGGCTTCCATCTCGGCTATCCGGAGCTGAAGGGCTTCAACTTCCAGGGCGGGACCTACATCCGCGACAGTTTCGTCGGCCTCTGGGTGGCGCTGTCGCTCTATACCGGCGCGTTTATCGCGGAAAATGTGCGGGCCGGCATTCAGGCCGTCTCCCACGGACAGACCGAGGCCGCCTATGCGCTCGGCATCCGGCCCGGACGGACCATGCGGCTGGTGGTCCTGCCGCAGGCGATGCGGGTGATCGTGCCGCCGCTGATCTCGCAATATCTCAACCTGACCAAGAACACCTCGCTCGCCATCGCGGTCGGCTACATGGATGCGACCGGCACGCTGGGCGGCATCACGCTGAACCAGACCGGGCGGGAGATGGAATGCCTGATCCTGCTGATGGGCTTCTATCTCGCCTTCTCTCTGCTGATCAGCTTCGTGATGAATGTCTATAACGAGCGCGTCAAGCTGAGGGAGCGGTGAGATGAGCGACACTGAAAACGCCGCCGGCCGCGGAACGGTCGCCTTCGTCGCCAGCGGCGAGATCCCCGCCGCGCCCCCGCCG
Organism: Pikeienuella sp.; assembly: GCA_047974395.1. Lineage (GTDB taxonomy): Bacteria > Pseudomonadota > Alphaproteobacteria > Rhodobacterales > Rhodobacteraceae > Pikeienuella. The sequence continues at coordinate 1,619 of JBKECG010000282.1, forward strand.
GTCAACGCGGTCGGGCCGGTGAAATGGGCGCGGGAGAATCTCTTCTCCGGCGTGGTGAGCTCCGTCCTCACGGTGATCTCCATCGCCTTCGTGCTTTATATCCTGGCGGCGATCCTGCCATGGCTGATCGACAGTTCCTGGTTTCCGCAGCAGATGTCGCTGGCCGGTTGCCGGGCCGAGGCCTCGGGCGCCTGTTTCGCGGTGCTGACCGAGCGGTTGCCGCAGTTCGTCTTCGGCTTCTACCCGGCGGACCAGTACTGGCGGCCCTCGCTGGCCTTCGTGCTGTTGCTGGTCTCGCTCTGGCCGGTGCTGTTCGCGGGGGCGCCGCGGGCGCTGCTGGCGGTCACGGCGGCCTATCCTTTCCTCGCCTATTGGCTGATCTGGGGCGGCCCGGTCTGGGATCCGGTCGCCATCGCCCTCGCGCCGGTCGTCTTCTATCTGATCGCGACCCGCTGCGGCGGGATCGTCGCCCGGGTGGTCGGCGAGGATTTCGGCCCGTTGATGACGCAGATCGCCGCGGCCGCGGTCGCGATCCTCTGGCTGTTCTTCGTCACCGGCCCGCTCGCCTCGGCATTGCAGGACCTGCTGCCGATTTCGCTTCGCGACGTGCTCAGCAACAAGATCGGCGGCTTCCTTCTGGCGCTGATCATCGGCGTGGTCGGCATCGCCGCCTCGCTGCCTTTCGGCGTCGCGCTGGCGCTTGGCCGGCGCTCGGATCTCTTCATCGTCAAGTCGCTTTCGGTCGGCTTCATCGAGGCGATGCGGGGCGTGCCGCTGATCACGCTCCTTTTCGTCGCCTCGACGCTGCTGAACTATTTCCTGCCGCCGGGCACGAATTTCGACCTGATCCTGCGCGTCTGCATCATGGTGACGATCTTCGCCTCCGCCTATATGGCGGAGGTGGTGCGGGGCGGCATCGCGGCGCTGCCGAAAGGGCAGTACGAGGCGGCGGACGCCATGGGCCTGACCTATTGGCAGTCGATGCGGCTGGTGATCCTGCCGCAGGCGCTGAAGATCTCGATCCCGAACATCGTCTCCAGCTTCATCGGCCTCTTCAAGGACACGACGCTGGTGGTGGTGATCGGGCTGATGGATCCGCTCGGCCTTTCCTCCGCCATCCGCGCGGACTCGGCCTGGAACGGCATCGTCTGGGAGCTTTACGGCTTCATCGCCCTCTTCTTCTTCATCTTCTGCTTCGGCATGTCCCGATACTCCCAGCGTCTCGAACGCAAGCTGGCCACTGACCACAGATAAGGAGCCGATCCATGTCCGAACTCGCCACAGAAGCGGCCGCGAGCCGCAGCCGGATGCAGGTCTCCGACGAGGTGGCCATCGAAATCCGCAGCATGAACAAGTGGTATGGCGAATTCCATGTGCTGCGCGACATCAACCTGACCGTCTACCGGGGGGAGCGGATCGTGATCTGCGGCCCTTCGGGCTCCGGCAAGTCCACCCTGATCCGCTGCATCAACCGGCTGGAGGAACACCAGAAGGGCGACATCATCGTCGACGGGACGGAGTTGAACTCCGACCTGAAGAATCTCGACAAGGTGCGGGCCGAGGTCGGCATGTGCTTCCAGCATTTCAACCTCTTCCCGCATCTGACCATTCTGGAGAATTGCACCCTCGCCCCGATCTGGGTCCGCAAGACCCCGAAGCGGGAGGCCGAGGAGACGGCGATGCATTTCCTGGAGAAGGTGAAGATCCCCGAACAGGCCAACAAATATCCCGGCCAGCTTTCCGGCGGTCAGCAGCAGCGCGTGGCCATCGCCCGCTCGCTCTGCATGAAGCCGCGGATCATGCTCTTCGACGAGCCGACCTCGGCGCTTGACCCGGAGATGATCAAGGAGGTGCTCGACACCATGATCGAACTGGCCGAGGAGGGGATGACCATGCTCTGCGTCACCCATGAGATGGGCTTCGCACGGCAGGTGGCGAACCGGGTGATCTTCATGGACGCCGGCCAGATCGTGGAGCAGAACGAGCCGGAAGAGTTCTTCAACAACCCCAAAAGCCCGCGCACGCAGCTTTTCCTCAGCCAGATCCTCGGGCACTGAGAGGGGCGGCGACGGGGGTTGCCTGTCGTTCAGGGCTTCATGTTCGAAAAGACCTGCTCCAGCGCCGCATCCCCGGCGATGCTGACCGGGGTGACGATCTCTTGCGACTGGATCACATTCCAGCAGGCCTGCTGGTCGATCCCTGCGCAATCGGGGTGATCCCGCCAGCGGGACAGGAATATCTCGCGCGCTTCCGGGCGACTGACGGCCAGCGCGCCAAGCCGCTGGACCGCGCCCAGGTCGCGGCCGATGCTGCGGAAAGCGTAATAGGGCAACTCGCTGCAATAGATGGCGTCGGGCGCCAGCCGGAAGAAGATGTCATAGGGCTGGCCGAAATGATTGCGGGCTGCGGAAAGGACCGCAGTCGCCTCTTCCGGCGCGAGCCCCGGAAGCCGGTAGACCGCGTATTCCCCTGATGCGCCGCGGGCGATGAACTCCCGCAGCGGCGTGGCCCCAACCGTCCGGGCGGCCTCGACGACGAAGACGCCGTCCTCGGCGACCTCCACGATGCCCATATGGGTGTAGGGGCTGCCGGTCGCGACACGGATCGCCGCGGCCTGCGCGCCGCGCGACTCATGGAAGATGAGATCGCCGCTCCGCCAGTCGTCGAACCGGCCCTGCGAAAGGACGGGGGGCGCGAGGGCGGAAAGGGCCAGCAGAACCGTCGCCATCTTCAGGCGCATGGGGATGCGGCCGCGAACATGTGGCGCGGGCGCCCGGAGGCGGAAGAGACATTGGCGTGAAGTCATGATCGCCTCATATCATGTCGGGACGAGGGGCGGCCATGATTCCAGATCCGGCCTCCAACTTCTGGCCCCGCCGCGCCTAGAGGCAAGGATGCCTGCCATCCTCGTCGCATAGCCAAAGCTCGCTCAGCCGCCAGGCGCCGTCCCGGCGCTTCAGCTGATAAGCGTAGCCGTGGCTGATGAAGTCGAAATTCGCGTTCCGGAAGCGGGTTCTGACCTCGGCTTCGTCGCCGGTCTCGTCGATCCCGGTGATCGCCTCCTGCGCCGGACAATGGCTCGAATCCGAACTGAAGGCGAGGCCCTGATAGGTCTTGTCCGAACTGCAATAGCGCAGGATCAGGTTGTCATAGGACTGTCCCTGATTCCATCCGGCTTCGGGGTCGTCCGCCCTGCTCTCGGCGAAGGCGTAATCGTTCCAGAGCTTGTAGTCGCGGATGAAGGCCCCGACCAGGGCGCGGCAGTCTCCGGGCGGGAGATTCTCGCGGAACATGGCGCGCGCCTCGTCGGGGAAGGCGTCGCCGATGACGCGGCCGAAATCCCGGCGCGGGTTGTCGCCCAGGGGGGCGAAAGCCTCCTCATTCTCGAAATCGAGCCGCAAGCTCGCCTTTTGTCCCCGCCGCCGGACCGCGACGCAGGCGGCGTGAAAGGGCGCGCGTTTGAACAGGCCGGTCTTTTTCGCCGTCAGTTTCGCCAGCGCGGCGAAATGCGCGTCCGGCTCGGCGCCGTTCTTCAGCCGGATGGTGGATTGATAGGCCCGTCCCTGAAAGACATGGGCCATGGTCTCGCCGCCCGAGAAAACCAGCGCGGCGAAGGCCCAGTCCGGGTGTTTGCGCCGCGCCACCGCGATGGCGACGCCGCCGAGCGCGGAGAGATGTTTCTCCATCAGACCAGCCCCTTGGGCGCGGCGAGATCAAGAAGCTCGCCGGAGCTGAAACGGAGATCGGCCCAGCTTTCGGCCCCGAACCCGATCACCGCCGCCTGCGCGGTCGGGTATTCGAGGATCGCCGGATCGCGCAGCAGCCGGTTCGCGACATCTTGAATCCCCGGATTATGGCCTACGACCAGAAGCGGCGAGGCCGCGCCTTCGGTCAGGTTGATCTCCTCCAGGATCGTTTCGGCCTCGGCCTCGTAAAGCGCGCCCCGGATCTCCATCGGCGCGTCGATCCCCAGCCGCTCCCATGTCTCCTGCGTCCGGCGGGCGGAGGAGACCAGCGCCAGCGCGGGAAGAAGCCCCCGCTCCTTCAGCCAGGCCCCCATCAGCGGCGCGGCGAGCCGGCCGCGCTGATTGAGCGGGCGGTCATGATCCGAGAGCCCCGCGGTCCAGTCGGATTTCGCGTGGCGCAGCAGGATGAGGCGTAGGGTCATCTGGCGATCCTGAAAGCTTCGAGGTGAAAGGCGGCCTGCGCCGCCGACTGGGCGAATTCGGCCCCGACCGGGCAGGCGCGCCGGGCCAGGCAGCCCCGCCGCCGGCAATCCGCGCCTTCTGGCGTGTTCAGATGCGCGGCGCAGCGCGCGACGTCATAGCCGGCGTCGGAAAACGCCCCGACCGGGCAGGCGGCGCGGCAGGGCGCGGCGCAGGGCGCGCAGGGATGCGGGCCGCGGATGACGGGCGGCAGCTCGATAGGCTCGAAAAGCGCCAGCGCGCCGCGCCAGCCGGGCCAGAGCCCGCGCGCCTCATGCTCCGCCATGCCAAGCCGCGACTGGTGCAGGGGCTCGCCGGCGAAGGTCCAGCGGATGAAGGGCTGATAGGGCGGGCCGCCGAAGGGAAAGAGCGCCTCGGCCCCGATCTCCGCCGCC
>JBKECG010000294.1:0-3467 GCA_047974395.1 Pikeienuella sp.
ATCGCCTCGGTGATGTCGGCGGGGGGCGCGAGGTCCTTGATCTCCACGCGCAGCACCTTCACCCCCCAGGGGGTGGAGGCCTGGTCGATCACCGTCAGCAGCTTGGTGTTGATCGTGTCGCGGTTGGAGAGCACGTCGTCGAGATCCATCGCGCCCAGCACGGTGCGGATATTGGTCTGGCTGAGATTGGCCAGCGCGCTTTCCAGATCGCGCACCTCATAGGAGGCGCGGGCGGCGTCGATCACCTGATAGAAGGCGATGGCGTCGGCGCGGACCATGACGTTGTCGCGGGTGATGACCTCCTGCCCCTCGATGTCGAGCACGGTCTCCATCATGTTCACCCGGCGCCCGATCTGATCGACGACCGGGATGATGAAATGCAGGCCCGGCTTCAGCGAATGGGTGAAGCGGCCGAAACGCTCCACCGTCCATTCCTCGCCCTGCGGAACCGACCGCACGCCGCGGCTGATCGCGATCAGCGCGAAAACCACGAAAACAATGACGAAGATATTTGCGCTGAAGAAGTCCGCGCTCAGGAAATCCATCGACCCGCCTCTTATCTGTCCGATAGGGATGCTCTATCTGGCATAGATGAGCGCGCATGGCGATGCCGACAAGCGCGCCACGTGGAAGAGGTGAAGATATGAAGAAACTCCTTACCGCCGCGATCGGGTCGATCCTGTTCGCGACGGCCGCTTTCGCCGAGCCGACGCTTTCGATGACCGGTGAGGGCCGTGTCGGCGTCGCCCCCGATGTCGCCCTGGTCCGCATCGGGGTGCAGACCCGCGCCGAAGAGGCGACCACCGCGCTGAACCGGAATTCCGCCTCCGCCAACGCGCTGATCATGGCTGCGAGGAACGGGGGCGTGGAGGCGCGGGATATCCAGACCTCGGGCCTGTCGCTTCAACCGTTCTACGTCAACGGGCGCGACGGCGGCGAAGCGAAGCTCGCCGGTTTTTCGGTCTCCAACGAAGTCGCGGTGCGGGTCAGGAAGGTCGATGCGCTTGGCGAGATACTGGGCGCGCTGGTCGGCGCCGGGGCCAACATGATCAATGGAATCGAATTCGGCGTGGCCGATATGGGCGCGGCGATGGACGAGACGCGCCGCGCCGCGGTCGCGGATGCGCGGCGCAAGGCCGAACTCTACGCCGAGGCCGCCGGGGTCACGCTTGGCCCGATCATCTCGATCGCCGAATGGGGCGGCGGGTCGCAGGGGATGATGGGGGCCATGGCGGCCCAATCCGTCTACGAAATGGCTCCGGTTCCGGTCGAGGCCGGGGAGATGACGCTGTTCACCAACGTCTCCGTGGTCTGGTCGATCAAGGGCGCCGAATAGGCGCCCGCCTCATTCCCGGCTGGCGCCGCCGACCGGCGGCGTCTGATAACCGGGCGAAGCCGGCGTCGTCATGGCGACGCGCATGAAGGGCTCGCGCGGCTCGTTCGGGTCGCGCAGCTCGAATTCCGGCATGGGCTTGGCCCTGGACGCGGCGGCGGCCGGCGCCTCTTGCTGTTTCTCCATGGGGCGACGGAACACCAGCACCGCGCGCCAGACCGTGGCGGCGCGGGAGAACATCCCCCCGCCTTCCTCCACCGGCAGGCTGTCGGCGCGCAGATATTCCCAGCCGGAGGCCGATTCGGCGGAGATGATCTCGCCTATCGCATGGGCGATCAGCGCCTCCGGCCCCCTGACGCCGCGGGTTTTTCTCAGCCGGCGCGGGGCGGCGACGGTCTTGTATTCATATTCGGCCATGGTCTTTCCTCCGTCCGGCGCGGGCCGGCAAAGATTTCATCGCGCCTATCTGGACGAATCTCGAAGGCGATTGAAAGGCGGGGATCGGCGTTTTCCGCGCCTTTGGCAAGTTTCAGCCTCCCAGGGCGCGCGTCATCGTGATCGAGGTCGGGCGGGAAAGGCCCGGATGCGCCTCCTCTCCGGTCTTCAGAAAGCCCATGGCGGCGAAGGCGGCGTGATTCTCGACCAGTTCGATTCGCGTCTGGAGCCGGAGATGGGCGAGACCCCGGCCGAGCGCCTCTTCCGCCGCCGCTTCGACCAGCGCCCGCGCGATCCCGCGCCCGCGCTGGTCCCCGGCGACGGCGAGCTTGCCGAGATGCAGCGCGTCGCCCTCCGGTCTGGTGAAGACGCAGCCGATCAGTCGCCCGCCCCGATGCGCGAGAAAGGCCGCGCCGGCGCCGGCCTCCTCGCGGAAGATGCCGGGCGTCCAGCGATGGATGGAGGAGGGCGGGTCGATCCGGCCCGCCATGAAGGCGAACGCCTCTGCGACCAGAGCGCGGATCGCGGTCCAGTCCTCCTCCGCCCCGGCGCGGCGTATCCGGGCCTCAGTCATCGAAACCGTGAAATTCGGCGAACTCCCCGACCGGCGCGCGCCCGGTCCTCAGCGCGTTGATCGGCGCGTTCACGTCCATATAGCCGAGGCCGAGACCGCAGAAGAGCATCAGTCCCTCCGGCGCGCCGGTATGTTTGCGCACGATATCGCTCCAGACCGCCCATGCCTCCTGCGCGCAGCTATGCAGCCCTTCCTCGCGCGCGGCGAGCATCAGGCTCTGGAGGAAGATACCCGCATCTGCCCATTGCGGCGGCCCCATGGTCCGGTCGAGATAGAGGAAAAGCCCGACCGGCGCGCCGAAGAAGGCGTAATTCCGCGCGAACTGCCGGAGCCTTCCGGGCCGGTCCTCGCGCGCGACGCCGATGGCGGCGTAAAGGTCTTCGCCGCATTTCCGGCGGCGGGAATGATAGGGTTCGATCAGCGGCGCGGGATAGACCGCATATTCGGCCGGATGGCCCATCGGATGGCTTTCCCGCGCCGCCGCGACTTCCGCCTTCAGCGCCTCCAGCGCCGCGCCGGCGAGCGCATGGACCCGCCATGGCTGGAGATTCCCGCCCGAGGGCGCATGGCGGGCGAGATCCAGCAGCCGCAGGATCGCCGCCTTGTCCGGCGCGTCGGGCAGAAAGGCGCGGCATGAGATGCGCGAGCGAAGCGCCTCCGACACTTTCATTCTTCTTCCAGCCTGTGGCCGTCCAGCCGCGCGACCTCGCGCCGGATCTCAACCTCTTCAGCCCGTCTTTCGGTTTTCGAGCGGCCATGACGGGCGGCGTTGGCGTCGGCCTCCCGGCGGGCGGCGTCGCGGGCCGTCGCCTTGCGCGCGAGGCGGAGATTGATCGGCTTGTCGCTCATGGCCGGATCATATTCCCGCCGCCGGCGAGCCGCCAGAGGGCGTAGGCCTCGCCGGCGGCGGTCAGGATCGCCGGCGGCTGTTCGAGCGCGGCCGGGCGCGGGCCCTCCGCCCGCGTCAGGACGACCAGCCGCGGCGCGCCCCGCGCGGCGGCGAGCGCGGCTTCGTCCGGCGCGCCGAGGAAGATCGCGTCGGGCGTCTCGGTCGGGGTCTCTCCCGGCGTCAGGACCCGCAGCCGGGGCGCGCCGTGACGGGCGGCGAGGGCGGCGAGCGCCGCC
>JBKECG010000303.1:0-7641 GCA_047974395.1 Pikeienuella sp.
CGAGCTTGGTTTTCCGGTGATCGACCCGGTTGCGGCGGCGGGGCGCCTCGCCCTCAGCCGCGCCGGCGCCCCCCTGACCCGAGAGGTTCGCGAATGAAGCTTTCCCCGATCCGGCCTCTGCCCGACATGTACGGCGAGACCACCGCCGTTTTCGGCGCCTATGTGCTGGTCCCCGGCGAGGGCGGACAGCAGGTGCAGACCGACCGCTGGGTGATTCTGGACGGCGACAGGATCGCCGCGATCTCTCCGGACCGGCCGGACGGGGCGGAAATCGTGATCGACCGGCCGGGCCGCTACGTGCTGCCGGGGCTGATGAATCTCCACAATCACTGCTTCAGCGAGGCGATCGCCCGCAGCCATGTCGAGGACGGCGCCGGCAAGCGCGACGATCAGAGCGTGGTCTACACCGTGCTGCTGCCGCTCTCGAAAAAGGGGCTGGAGATCGTGAGCCCGGAGGAGCGGCTGGCCATCGCCCGGCTCGGGATCGCGCAATTGCTGCTCGGCGGCGCGACATCGGTGATGGAGCCCTTCCGCAACAGCCTGCCGGAGATGTTCGACGCGGCGGCGGAGCTGGGGATCAGATTCTGGGGCGCGCCCTATCTCTTCTCCGCCTCCGATCCGCGCGTCGGCGCATCGGGCGTGGATTACAACGCCGCCTCGGCCGGTGGAAACGACAACGCCGTCGATCTCGCCGCCTGGAACGCGCTGCATGAACGCTGGCAGGGGCGGGAGGAAGGGCGGATCGGCCTGGCGATGAGCCCGCATGCGACCGACACATGCGACCCGGACCTCCTGCGCGCGGCGGCCTCGCGCGCGCGGGATCTGGGCGTTCCCCTGACCATCCATCTGGCGCAGAGCGCGGGCGAGGTCGCGACGATCGGCAGGCGATGGGAGGGGCGGACCCCGGCCGAATATCTCGACTGGCTCGGCGTTCTCGGGCCGGACCTGCTGGCGGCGCATTGCGTCTATTGCAGCGATTCCGATCTGGCGCTGATGCGCGCGCGCGACGTGACGGTGATGAACTGCCCGCGGGTCTTCGCCCGGAACGGCAAGACCGCCGCTTTCGGCCGTTTCGAGGCCGCAGGGCTGAGAACCATGGTGGGGACGGACGGCTACAACATGGATCTGCTCGGCGAGTTGAACGCCGCCGCCATGGTCTCCAAGCTGGCGGCGGCCGATCCCGGCCCGGCGACGGCGCCAGCGCTTCTCGCCAGCGTCACCGCGGCGGGGAGCGCCGCTGTCTCCCGCCCCGATCTCGGCCATATCCGCCCCGGCGCGAAGGCCGACCTTACGGTGGTGGATCTCAGCCACCCGCATCTTCAGCCCCATCACGACCCGCGCCGCGCGCTGATCGCGCTCGCCAACCGCGCGAATATCGACGCGGTGATCGTCGATGGCCGGCTGCTGGTTGACGAAGGGCGGCTGCAACCGGCCGACAGCGCCGCGCTGGCGCGTGAGGGCGCGGCGACGATCAGGAAGATCTGGGATGAGCCCGAGGCCCGCGAGGCCTTCGGAACGGCGTGATCCTTCAGCGCCCGTCGCGGGCGGCGCTGCGCGGATAGGTGCCGAGGATCTTCAGATAGGAGGTGAAGAAACCCAGCTCCTCCATTGCGTAGCGCACGTTTTGCGCTTCGACATGGCCCTCGATATCGGCGTAGAACTGGGTCGCGGTGAAGGAGCCGTCGACCATGTAGCTTTCGAGCTTCACCATGTTCACGCCATTGGTGGCGAAACCGCCCATGGCCTTGTAGAGCGCGGCCGGCAGGTTCCTGACCTGAAAGACGAAGGTGGTCAGCGCGGGGCCGCCATTGGGGTCGGCCTCGATCTTGCGCGGCGACATCACCAGAAAGCGGGTGGTGTTGTGATCCGCGTCCTGGATCGAGGAGGCGAGCGGCTTCAGCCCGTAGATTTCCCCCGCGAGCGGCGAGGCCAGCGCGGCGCGGCTTTTCTCGCCGCTTTTCGCCACCGCCATGGCCGAGCCGGCCGTGTCGGCCCCGGTGACGGCGCGAATCCCGTGCTCGCGCAGGAATTTCCGGCACTGGCCCAGAAGGACGGTGTGGCTCTGCGCCTCCTTCACATCCGCCAGCTTCGCGCCCTCGACGCCCAGAAGCTCGATCCTGACCGGCACGAAATGTTCGGCGATGATGTAGAGCCCGCTTTCCGGCAGCAGGCTGTGAATGTCCGCGACGCGCCCATAGGTCGAGTTCTCGACCGGCAGCATGGCCAGCGCGGCCTCGCCGGTCTTCACCGCCGCCATGGCGTCCTCGAAGGTCGCGCAGGGAAGGGCCTCCATCTCCGGATAGACCTCGCGGCAGGCCTGATGGGAATAGGCCCCCAGCTCTCCCTGGAACGCGATGCGGCTGGCGGCGTGATCGCCCATGTCTGCTTCCTCTCCGGTCAACGGGTCGCGCCTTATACGCCTTGCCCGGCGCGGCGGGAAGATTGTATAGCCTAAGGCGAAATCGAGCATACGCGATCCGAACGCACAATCGGCCGGGTCCGCCAGAGGAGGGCGCAAGATGGAGCTCAACAAGATCGTCGGGGCGTTCTGCTCCACGTTGCTGGTGTTTCTGGGCCTGAATTTCTTCGCCGAGCTTGTCTTCGCGCCGGCGCATGAGGAGGGGGAGCTGGCCTTCGCTCTGGCGGTCGAGGAATCGGGCGGCGGCGAGGCCGAGGTCGTGGATATCGGGACCTATTTCGCGGAGGCCGATATCGCGAAGGGCGAGAAGGTCTTCAAGAAATGCGCCGCCTGCCACAAGGCCGAAGACGGCGCCAACGGCACCGGCCCGTTCCTTTACGGCGTGGTCGATCGCGCCGTGGACACGGCGGCCGGCTATAGCGCCTATAGCGGCGCGCTGGCCGCGGTCGGCGACAAGTGGTCGCCCGAAGCCCTGTTCCATTTCCTCGAAAATCCGCGCAAGGTCGCGCCCGGCACCAAGATGGGCTTCGCCGGCATCAAGAGCCCGCAGGACCGCGCCGACCTGATCGCCTATCTGAACGAGACCGACGGCACGCCCGATCCGCTGCCCCAGCCCGGCGCCGCGCCGGCCGAAGGCGGCGAAGAGCCGGCCGCCAATGAGGAGGCGCCGGCGGAGGGCGGCGAGGAAGGCGCGACCCCGCAGGAATAGGATCTGCGCCCCGATGGGGAGCGCGACGGGAAGCGGGCCGCCCTCGGGCGGCCCAGACTGCTGACAAACCCCGTCATTTTTGGCGGGGTTTTCGTTGTTTTGCATGAACGTTTTGGAATGACCTGCTCTCAGGCCGGGTTTGGCGCTGTTGTCCATAGCGCCATTGCGATCTTCTTGATGTTCTGTGCGGTTGCGGCGAGGAGGGCTTGGGTCTGGACCTTTTCGATGCCTCGGAACCTTGCGTATCGGTGGCCGAAGAGCTGTTTGGCGTCGGCGAAGGATCGCTCGACGGTTTCCTTTCGTCGCTTGTAGAGCCGCTTGCCCCAGTCTGTCAGGCGATCCGCGCCAGAACGTCCCGCGCGCCCGGCCGGTCTTCAGACCGAGAAACTGGTGCCGCAGCCGCAGGAGCTGGTCGCGTTGGGGTTCTCCACCGCGAAACGGGCGCCGATCAGTTCATTCTTGAAATCGACCACCGAGCCGGAGAGGAAGGGCAGGGAGACCGGGTCGATAAGCACTGCGGCCTCTCCGGCCTCGATCACTAGATCGTCCTCGGCGGCCTCGTCCTCCAGCGTGAATTCATAGGAAAAGCCGGAACAGCCCCCGCCGAGCACCGCGACGCGGAGATTCTTCACCGCGCCCTCGGCGGCGGAGATCGCGTTCAGCCGCGCGGCGCAGGCCTCTGTCACCTTGATCGGCAGCGTCAGTTCCATGCGTTTTCTCTTCGCCTTCCATACTGTATAGGCCCATGGAATGTAGGCTCCGCCGGAAAGCGGGGCAAGAGCGGCGAGAGGGAGCGGGCGCGCGATGATGAACCGGAAACCGCTCGCCCCCTACGCCGCCGACGCGGCGAAGACCCGCGGGCGGCTGCACGCGGAAGAGGAAAGCGCCCACCGGAGCCCTTTCCAGCGAGACCGCGACCGGATCATCCACAGTTCCGCCTTTCGCCGGCTGAAGCACAAGACCCAGGTCTTCGTCGAGCATGAGGGCGACCATTACCGCACCCGCCTGACCCATAGTCTGGAGGTGGCGCAGATCGCCCGGACCTGCGCCCGCACGCTCGGCGCCGACGAGGATCTGGCCGAGGCGGTGGCGCTGGCCCATGATCTCGGCCACACGCCCTTCGGCCATACCGGAGAGGACGCGCTGCATGAGGCCATGGCCGCCCATGGCGGGTTCGACCATAACGCGCAGGCGCTGAAGATCGTCACCGATCTGGAGCGCCGCTACGCCGAGTTTGACGGGCTGAACCTGACATGGGAGGTGCTGGAGGGCATCGCCAAGCATAACGGCCCGCTCCTTCGCGCGGGCGAGGGGCGCGAGGCGCTGCATTTCGCCCTGGCCGAATATGATTCCCGCCATGATCTGGAGCTTCACACCCATGCCGGGCTGGAGGCGCAGATCGCCGCGATTTCCGATGATATCGCCTATAACACCCATGATCTGGACGACGGGCTGAGGGCCGGGCTTTTCGGCTTCGCCGATCTCGACGATCTGCCGTTGGTCGGCCCGGCCCTGGCCGAGGTGCGCGGGCGCTGGCCGGGGCTGGACGCGCAGCGGCTGGCGCATGAGGCCTTCCGCAGGGTTTTCGGGATGATGGTCGAGGATCTTCTGGCCGAGACCGAGACCCGGCTGAAGGCGGCCCGGCCCGCAAACGCGGCGGCGCTGCGGGGGCTGGACCGGCCGATGGCGGCTTTCTCGGCGGCGCTGGAGCGGGATCTGAGGGTGGTGCGCGATTTCCTCTTCGCCCGCATGTATCGCCACCCGGACGTGCTGCGGATGCGCCGCAAGGCCGCGCAGGTGGTGCGGGAACTGTTCGCCATCTTCCTCGAAGAGCCCGCGCTCCTGCCCGACGACTGGCGCGAGTCCGCCCGCGCCGCCGACGCGGTTCATCGCCCGCGCGTCGTCGCCGACTATATCGCCGGGATGACCGATCGTTTCGCGCTCGACGAGCATCGCAAGCTGACCGACCCGATGGCGCGCGCCCGGTAGTGGCCGCTTGCGCGCGCCTGTGCTAGAGCGCGCGCCAAGGCGCGGCTTCGGGCCGCCGAACCCTTCTGCCGAGTGACGAACGCCATGAATCTATTCGCCGAGATCCAGACCCTTGTCGAAGCCGTGCTGGACGCGCTTGTCGCGCAGGGGGAGCTGAAACCCGGCCTCGACCGCGCCGCGGTGACGGTGGAGCCGCCGCGCGACGCCGCCCATGGCGACATGGCCACCAACGCCGCGATGGCGCTGGCCAGGCCCGCCGGGCTGAACCCGCGCGCGCTGGCCGGGCTGCTGGCGCCGCTCCTTGAGGCCGACCCCCGGGTCGAGGCGGCGGAGATCGCCGGGCCGGGCTTCATCAATCTGCGGCTTTCTCCCGAGCTCTGGCTCGGCGCGGTTTCGGCCGCGCTTCGGGCGGGGGCGGATTTCGGGCGTTCGGACGCGGGCGCGGGGCGGCGGGTGAATGTGGAATATGTCTCCGCCAACCCGACCGGGCCCTTGCATGTCGGCCATGCGCGGGGCGCGGTTTTCGGCGATGCGCTGGCCGGGTTGCTGGATTTCGCCGGCTGGAAGGTGACGCGCGAATATTACATCAACGATGGCGGCGCGCAGGTGGACGTTCTCGCCCGCTCCGCCCATCACCGCTATCAGGAGGCCCATGGCCGCGAGGTGGAGATCGCGCCCGGCCTCTATCCCGGCGATTATCTGGCCCCGGTCGGCGAGGCCCTGCGCGCGAAATTCGGCGACAGCCTGCTGGACGCGCCGGAGGAGGAATGGCTGCCGCTGGTGCGCGAATTCGCGATCGGGCGGATGATGGATCTGATCCGCGAGGATCTGGCCGCCTTCGGCGTGCGCATGGATCTGTTCCAGTCGGAAAAGGCGCTCTACAGCGCCGGCAAGATCGACGCGGCGCTGAAGGCGCTCGAAGAGAGGGGCCTGATCTACGAGGGCGTGCTGGCTCCGCCCAAGGGCAAGACACCGGAGGACTGGGAGCCGCGCGAGCAGACTCTGTTCCGCTCCACCGCCTATGGCGACGATGTGGATCGGCCGGTGAAGAAATCCGACGGCTCCTGGACCTATTTCGCCCCCGACATCGCCTATCACTATGACAAGATCGAACGCGGCTACGATCTGCTGATCGACGTGTTCGGCGCCGATCACGGCGGCTATGTGAAGCGGATGAAGGCTGCGGTCGCGGCGCTTTCCGAGGGGAAGACCCCGCTTGACGTGAAGCTCTGCCAGCTTGTGAAGCTGTTCAAGAATGGCGAACCCTACAAGATGTCCAAGCGCGCCGGCACCTTCGTCACGCTCCGCGATGTGGTGGACGAGGTCGGCCCCGATGTCGCCCGGTTCACCATGCTGACGCGCAAGAATGACGCGCCGCTGGATTTCGACTTCGCCAAGGCGCAGGAGCAGTCGAAGGACAACCCGGTCTTTTACGTGCAATACGCCAATGCGCGGGTGCATTCCGTGCTCCGCGCGGCGGCGGAGCAGGGGATCGCCTGCGACGAGGCGACGCTGGCGGCGGCGGATCTTTCCGGGCTGGATCATCCGGCCTGGGTCGAACTGGCGAAAAAGCTCGCCGAATGGCCCCGGCTGGTGGAGACGGCGGCGCATCATCATGAGCCGCATCGCGTCGCCTTTTATCTATATGATCTGGCTTCGGTGTTCCATGCGCTCTGGAATCGGGGCCGCGACGAGACGCGCCTGCGCTTCCTGCAGGAGGGCGACGAGGCCGGTGCGCCGGCCCGTCTGGCCGCAATTCGCGCCGTTTCGGTTGTCATCTCGGCCGGTCTTGGTATCCTAGGGGTGGCCCCGGTGACCGAAATGCGGTGAACGCAGGCATATTTGGGGTTTGAGCAGCAGGCGACCACCATATAAGGTGGCGTGAAACTACAGGCGAAAACCCGATGCGGGATGATTCTTATCTGGAATCCGGCGTCGCCGCGAAAGCGGCGGTCCGGAAATGGCGGAACGGCGCCCTGACCGCGGCGGGCGCGCTGGCTTCGCTCGCCATTCTGGTCGGCGTCGTCACCTGGACATATCGGCTGGGCATGCGCGACGCGGCGGACATCCCCGTGATCCGCGCCGAGACCGGCCCGACACGGGTCCGGCCGGAAGAGCCGGGCGGACAGGATGTCGCGCATCAGGATCGCGTGGTCTATGACGTGATCTCGGGCGGGCAGGGCGCCGACGCGCCGGCGGCGGCCATGGCCCCCGCGCCGCAGGATCTGGCGGTGGAGGATCTGGCCCCTTCCTCGCTCTCCCCGAATCCCTCGCCCCGCCCGAACGCGACCACGCCGGAGGCCGGAGCGCCGGCCGGGCCGGAGACGGCCGCGACCGCCGAGACGGGGAACGCGTCCGCGACCGAGACCGCGCCCGGAGAGACCTCCGCCCCCGCCGGCGCGGAGGGCGACCCGCTCGCCGCCGCCGTCGCCGCCGCCGTGGCCGAAGTCATGGCCGGAGAGGGCGAGGGCGAGGGCGAAGCGGCCGCCGGGCAGGCCCCGCGCTACGCGCCGCCCGCGCCGCC
>JBKECG010000304.1:0-5512 GCA_047974395.1 Pikeienuella sp.
CGCGGCGCGGGCGAGCTCCCCCAGCGCCGCGGCCGCCGCGCCCGCGTTTCCGGCCTCCGCCAGACGCGCGAGACGGCGGAGCCTGGGTTCGGGCAGGGTCGAGGCCGCATCCAGCGCCGCATCCGCGCGCCCGTCCCCCGGCACCACCGCGAGCGGCAGGGCGCGCCGGCGCGCCAGCGCGGAACCCTCCTGCAACCCCTAGCACCAATAGGCCGCGCCGCCCATCAGCCGGATCAGAATCGCCTTCGCGCCGGAAAGCGTGTTCTCGATATAGGTATCGACGGAGACGGGATGTTTCAGCGAAGCGATATTCGCCAGCCGCAGCGTCGGCGCGCCATCCCCCAGCATCCGCCAGCCCGCCGCGAAAGCGCCGAGATCGCTGTCGGAGAAGGAGAGCACCGCCAGATCGCTCGGGCTCTGCCCGAGATCGGTCGGGATCTCCGTCTCCTCCAGTCCGGCGCGCTCGCGGAAGACGATGTGCATCGGTGGCTCAGGCGGTCAGCGCCGCGCGAAGCGCGGGCTCGTCTATGTCGTCATGCGCGGCGATGACGACGAGCCGCCCGCGGCGGTCTTCGTTCGCGGCCCATGGCCTGTCATCTTGCGCGCGCACCCGCGCCCCGACCGCCTGCACCAGCAGCCGCATCGGTTTGCCGCGCACGGCGGCGTAGCCCTTCACCCGCAACACCCGCTGTTCACGCGCCAGCCGTTCGATCCGGGCGGAAAGATCGTCGGGATCCTCGATATCGGGGATCTCGATCACCACGCTGTCGAAATCCTCATGGTCGTGATCCGGGGCGCCGTCATGATGCGAGGGGCGGGCGGCCAGATCATCCTCCGCCGCCGCGCCGAGGCCGAGGATCACCTTCGGGTCGATCGCGCCCTCGGCGACCTCGACCACCGGGATCGGGCGCGGGGCCTCGGCCGCGATCACCTCGCGGGCGCGGGCGACGCCCTCCGGCCCGGCGAGATCGGGTTTGGTCAGCAGCACGATATCGGCGCAGGAGATCTGGTCCTCGAACACTTCGGAAAGCGGGGTCTCGTGGTCGAGACTGTCATCGGCGGCGCGCTGCGCCTCCACCCGCCCGACATCCGGGGCGAAACGGCCGGCGGCCACCGCCTCCGCGTCCGCCAGCGCGATCACGCCGTCTACGGTGATGCGCGAGCGGATCGCCGGCCAGTCGAACGCCTTCAGCAGGGGTTTCGGCAGGGCGAGGCCGGAGGTTTCGATCAGGATGTGATCGGGTCGCGGCTCCAGCGCCATCAGCGCCTCGATCGTCGGGATGAAATCATCGGCGACAGTGCAGCAGATGCAGCCATTGGCCAGTTCGACGATGTTTTCGGCCGGGCAATCGGGGATGGCGCAGGATTTCAGGATCTCGCCATCGACGCCGACATCGCCGAATTCATTGACGATGACGGCGAGCCGGCGGCCCTGCGTCTCCGTCATCAGCCGGCGGATCAGCGTTGTCTTGCCGGAGCCGAGAAAGCCGGTGACCACGGTGACGGGGAGTTTGGACAGATCAGTCATTCAGCGCCTCCAGCGGCGGGATTCTCGCGATGCAGTTCTTGCGGAAATGTTCGGGCCTCTCTCGCCATGGCACCAGCCCGTCCGGCGCGTCATGATAGCGCGCGGCGCCGTCCAGAATGGCGTCGATATGCGACCTTTCGTCGAGATTTCCGTACACATAGGTCCAGCGCCCCGGACCACGGAGCGCGATCGAGCAGCCGCGCCTGCAATTGGAAAGGCAATCGACCGCGCGGAGCCTGACCCCGGCCGGCAGGCCGCGCGCCTCCAGCGCGGCCAGAAGCCGGGCGCCGGGGCGGATCTCCTCGGCCGGGTCGGCCTCCGGCCGCCGGCATGTGGCGCAGATCAGCAGCTCCACCGGCGCGGGCGCATTTTCCGGTTCGTCATTCGTCATCGGCTGTCCCTTGTCGGGGACCGGGCGGATGGCGGGCGCCCCCGGCGCAGCCGGGACCGGACCCGTCACCGGATCACCCCGTCCGGTTCGCGTCACGTCTCTCGCTGGCAGGTCTCCCGGCTTGCGGATTCGGGGGGCTTCCCTCCCTCGGTCGCCCTGCCTTCCCAGCCTTGCGGCCAGTGGCTGCGGGCGACCTTTCCGGTCACGGTCGCGGGGGCGGCTGCGCTTCGGGGATGACCCCTGTCGCATTCCCTTTTCACCTGCGCTAGGCAGGGCCAGCAGGGATCGGGATGCGCGATCCCGGCGCGTCTTGTCAAGAAGCGGGAGCGGACCATGGAAGATCAGGATCATCGCCACAAGGAAAAGATGCGCAAGATCAAGGCCGCGCGCGACCGGATGATGGAGGGCAAAACCGTCGAGAAAGGCCTGATCATCGTCCATACCGGCCCCGGAAAGGGCAAATCCTCGGCCGGGTTCGGGATGATCATGCGCTGCATCGCCCATGGCATGCCCTCCGCCGTCGTCCAGTTCATCAAGGGCGGGTGGGAGACCGGCGAGCGCCGGCTGATCGAGACGCATTTCGCCGATCTCTGCGCCTTTCGCGCCATGGGCGAAGGCTTCACATGGGAGACTCAGGACCGCGCCCGCGACAAGGAGATGGCCGCGAAGGGCTGGGAGGCGGCGAAGGGTTTCATCCGCGACCCCCGCATCCGCATGGTGCTGCTGGACGAGATCAACATCGCGCTGCGCTATGATTATCTGGATATCGGGGAGGTCCTGACCTTCCTCCACGAAGAGAAACCCGAAACCACCCATGTCGTCCTCACCGGCCGCAATGCGAAACCCGAGCTGATCGAGGCCGCCGATCTCGTCACCGAGATGGCGCAGGTCAAGCACCCGTTCCGCGCCGGGGTGAAGGCGCAGCCGGGCGTTGAGTTCTGAGCCCGTGGCGCGGGCGCTGATGATCCAGGGCGCCGGCTCCAATGTCGGCAAGTCGATGCTGGTCGCCGGGCTATGCCGCGCCGCGCGCCGGCGCGGGCTTTCGGTCGCGCCGTTCAAGCCGCAGAACATGTCCAACAACGCCGCCGTGACCGCGGACGGGGGCGAGATTGGCCGCGCGCAGGCGTTGCAGGCGCTGGCCTCCAGGCTGGCCCCGCATACCGACATGAACCCGGTCCTGCTGAAACCGGAGACGGACACCGGCGCGCAGGTCGTGGTTCAGGGGCGGCGCGTCGCCACGGCGCGGGCGCGCGAATACGCGGCGCTGAAGCCGAAGCTGATGGGCGCGGTGCTGGAGAGCTTCTCCCGGCTGCGCGCCGCCCATGATCTGGTGATCGTCGAAGGGGCGGGCAGCCCGGCGGAGGTGAATCTGCGCGCCGGCGACATCGCCAATATGGGCTTCGCGCGGGCCGCTTCGGTTCCCGTCGTTCTGGTCGGCGATATCGACCGTGGCGGGGTGATCGCGCAGATCGTCGGGACGCAGGCGGTGCTGGACCCGGAGGATGTCGCGCTGATTTCAGGGTTCATCATCAACAAGTTCCGGGGTGATCCTCGACTCTTTGACGATGGATACGCCTTTATCGCGGCGCGTACCGGCTGGCGCGGCTATGGCGTCGCGCCATGGTTCAGGGACGCATGGCGGCTGCCGGCGGAGGATGCGCTGGATCTGGCGCGTCCCGCCCGCGCCGGCGGGCTGCGGGTGATCTGCCTCGCCCTGTCGCGGATCGCGAATTTTGACGATCTCGACCCGCTGGCGCAGGAGGAGGGCGTCTCCCTGACCATGCTCGGCCCCGGACAGGCGATTCCGGGCGACGCCGATCTGGTGGTCGTTCCCGGCTCCAAATCCACCTGCGGCGATCTCGCCTATCTTCGCGCGCAGGGCTGGGATCTGGACCTTCTGGCGCATCGACGGCGCGGCGGGCGGGTGCTGGGGCTTTGCGGCGGCTATCAGATGCTCGGCCGCGCGATCCGCGACCCGGAGGGGATCGAGGGGCCGGCGGGAGAGGTTCCCGGCCTCGGGCTGCTGGATGTCGAAACGCTGATGACCCCCGAAAAACGCCTGACGGAGACGCGAGCGGTCCATGTCGCCACCGGTCTGCCGTTTGAAGGCTATGAAATCCATATCGGCCGCACCGAAGGCCCGGACCGCGCCCGCCCCTTCGCCCATGTGGACGGGCGGGCGGAGGGCGCGATCTCCGCCGATGGGCTGGTGGAGGGGAGCTATCTCCACGGCATGTTCCGCGACGACGCCTTCCGCGCCGCGTTCCTCGCCCGGCTCGGCGCCGCGCCCTCAACGCTCGCCTATGGCGAGGGGGTCGAGCGCGCGCTGGACGCGCTCACCGATCATCTGGAGGCGCATCTGGACGTGGAGGGCCTGCTGGCCGCCGCGTGTTAGGTCGGAAACCAGGACAGGCGGGCCGGTCAAGTTGCTGCGTTTCCCGTTCAGACTGGCGATCCAGTCTGAACGGGAAACGCTCTAGCGAAGCGCCGCCTCCAGCCGCGACCAGTCTTCGCGCCCGAAGGGAAGTCCCATCCGCAACATGCTGGCTGACCAGGGAAATATGCGGGTCCATATCTGCGATTCCGCCAGCCGCGCGCGCGGGGGCGGCGTCGCCCATGTCATAGAGCCGAAAGAGCGTCGTCCCCCCGGCCACGCTCCAGCCGGCGCGCGCAGCCAGCCGGTCGAGCCGGGTCGCGTCCCGCGCCAGCCGCCGGCGCGTGCGCGCGGCCCATTCCGCATCCTCCAGCACCGCGCGGCCGATGGCGATGGCCGGGCCGGAGACCGCCCATGGCCCGGCCATCTCCGCCAGCCGGTCCGCGATCGTGCGGGGGGCGACGGCGAAACCGAGCCGCAATCCGGCGAGGCCGTAGAATTTGCCGAAGGAGCGCAGGACGACCACATTGCCGGCCTCCGCCGCGACCTGCGGCGCGAAGGCGGCTTCGGGTTGCGGGTCGGCGAAGCTCTCGTCCACCACCAGCAGCCCCACGCGCGGGGCGAGGGCGCTCAGCGCCGCGGGGGGGGAGATATCGTCCGTCCGGATTGTTCGGATTGACCAGAACCGCGATATCCGCGCCGGCGAGATCATCGGCCGCCGCGACCGTCTCCACCCGCCAGCCGGCGGCGGAGAGGCTGGCGGCGTGTTCGTTATAGGTCGGCCCCAGCACCCGCGCCGCGCCCGGCGCGCGGAGGCGCGGGACCAACTGTATCGCCGCCTGCGCCCCGGCCAGCGGGACCACCGGCGCGGCGGCGCCATAGGCGCGGGCGGCGGCGGCGCTCAGCGCCTCGATCTCCGCCCGGGTCGGCAGCGCGGCCCAGGCGCGGGGCGCGATGCGGGGCGGGGGATAGGGACGCGGATTGATTCCGGTCGAAAGGTCCAGCCAGTCTTCGACCGCCCCGCCATGATGCGCCGCCGCCCGGTCGAGATCGCCGCCATGATCGCGCATCGCCTGTTCCTTTCCGCCGGGTTTCATGGGCTGACGAAGCGCAGAACGCCCGCGAATCCCGCCGCGCGCAACACCGAGTCCGCCCCTTCCGGCGCCTTGCCGGGCGCGAAGATCAATCCGCGCGCGGAGCCGGTATGCGCCCGCAGCCA
>JBKECG010000348.1:0-7155 GCA_047974395.1 Pikeienuella sp.
TGGACGCGGCGCGTCTCGCGGTCGAGGGTGATGTCGCCGAAGGTCGCCACGTCGCCGGCGAGCGTCGGACGGGCGCGGCGCAGCACGGCGCGGACCCGCGCCAGAAGCTCGGTCCTCGACAAGGGTTTGGTCAGGTAGTCGTCGGCGCCGGTGTCGAGTCCGCGGATGCGGTCCTCCTCCTAGCCGCGGGCGTTGAGAATGACGATTGGAAGATCGCGCGTCTCCGCCCGCCCGCGAATGCGCCGGCAGATCTCGATGCCGGAGACGCCGGGCAGCATCCAGTCGAGGATCAGGAGGTCGGGGGCCTCCTCCTCGACGCTCATGACGCCCTCGTCGCCATCAATGCAGAGCCGGACCTGATAGCCTTCCTGCGTGAGATTGTATTCGAGAAGCGCGCCGAGCGCCTCCTCATCCTCGACAACGGTAATGCGCGCGCTCATCCGGCCGGCCCTGTCAGTTATGAGGTGCTATGTCGCCGGGGTCGCCCTTCGGCCGGTCGTCGCCGAGGGGTTCGCCCTTCACGGTGTAGTAGATCATCTCGGCGATATGGGTCGCGTGGTCGCCGATCCGCTCCAGATTCTTGGCGATGAACAGAAGCTGGGATCCATAGGTGATCATCCGCGGGTCCTCGATCATGTATGTGACCACCTCGCGGAACATGGAGTTATAGGCCTCGTCGATCTCCAGATCGCGCCGCCAGACGGAAATCGCCGTCTCGACATCGGATTTGATATAGGCGTCCAGCACCTCGGTCAGCTGCTCCTGCACCTGCCGGCCCATCCGCACCGCGGAATTGGAGACGCTCATCGGGCTGGCGGCGGACAGCGCCCTGCCGCGCTTGGCGATGTTCTTGGAAAGATCGCCGATCCGCTCCAGCGTGGTCGAGAGCTTCATGGTGGAGACGACCAGCCGCAGATCCTGCGCCATCGGCTGGCGCCGGCCGATGGTGCTGATGGCCAGCCGCTCGACCTCCATCTCCAGCGCGTCGATGCGCTTGTCCTTCTCGATCACCTGATCGGCGAGTTCGATATTGCGCTTGTCCATGCTGTCCAGCGCCATCGCCAGCTGATTTTCGGCCAGCCCCCCCATTTCGGAGATGCGGGCCCTGAGTTCGATCAGGTCGTCGTCGAAGGAGCTTACGATATGTTCGCCCATGGTCCCCCCCCTCAGCCGAAGCGGCCGGTGATGTAATCCTGAGTCCGCTTGTCCTCGGGATTGGTGAACATCTTGTCGGTGTCGTCGTACTCGACCATGATTCCCAGATGGAAGAAGGCCGTCTTCTGGCTGACGCGCGCCGCCTGCTGCATCGAATGAGTGACGATGACGATGGCGAAGGAGCCGCGCAATTCGTCGATCAGCTCCTCGACCCGCGCGGTGGCGATCGGGTCGAGCGCGGAGCAGGGCTCGTCCATCAGCAGCACCTCGGGCGAGGTGGCGATGGCGCGGGCGATGCAGAGCCGCTGCTGCTGGCCGCCGGAAAGCCCGGTGCCGGACGCGTCAAGCCGGTCCTTCACCTCTTCCCAGATCGCGGCGCGGCGAAGCGAGGTTTCGACGATCTCGTCCAGTTCGGCCCTGCTTGACGCCAGTCCATGGATGCGCGGCCCATAGGCGACATTGTCATAGATCGACTTCGGGAACGGGTTCGGCTTCTGGAACACCATGCCGACGCGGGCGCGAAGCTGCACCGGATCGACCGATTTCGCGTTGATATCGTCGCCGTCGAGCAGGATGTCGCCGGTCACCCGGCAGATGTCGATCGTGTCGTTCATCCGGTTCAAGCAGCGCAGGAAAGTGGATTTCCCGCAGCCCGAGGGGCCGATAAAGGCGGTGACCGCCTTGTCGCCGATCTCGACGGAGACATCCTTGATCGCGTGGGTGTCGCCATAGAAGACGTTGACATTGGTCGCCGAGACCTTGGAATCGGCCAGGAGCGGCCTGTTCTCGTCCTTCATGATGTTATTTCCTTCGACGGGATAATCCATTTTCTGGCCGCTCCTTCTCACCAGCGCCGCTCGAAACGCTTGCGCAGGATGATGGCCGCGATGTTCATCAGCGCAAGGAACAGGAGAAGCACGATGATCGCCGCCGAGGTGCGCTCGACAAAGGCGCGCTCCGCCTGGTTCGCCCACATGTAGATCTGGACCGGCAGCGCGGTCGAGGGGTCCATCGGCGTCGCCGGCGTGTCGGCGACGAAGGCCACCATGCCGATCATCAGCAACGGCGCGGTCTCTCCCAGCGCCTGCGCGAGGCCGATGATGGTGCCGGTCATGATCCCGGGCGCCGCGAGCGGCAGCACATGATGAAACACCGCCTGCATTTTCGAGGCGCCGACGCCGAGCGCCGCCTCGCGGATCGAGGGCGGGATCGCCTTCAGCGACGCGCGGGTGGCGATGATCACCGTCGGCAGGGTCATTAGCGTCAGCACCAGACCGCCGACGATGGAGGCCGAACGCGGCAGCCCGGCGAAGTTGATGAAGACCGCAAGGCCGAGAATGCCGAAGACGATGGAGGGCACTGCGGCGAGATTGTTGATGTTGACCTCGACCAGATCGGTCCAGCGGTTCTTCGGCGCGAACTCCTCCAGATAGATCGAGGCGGCGACGCCGATCGGCAGCGCCAGGACCAGCACGATCCCCATCATGTAGAGAGAACCGATGATGGCGACGCCGACGCCGGCCGTCTCCGCGCGCGATGAGGCGCCATTGGTGAAAAGGCCCCAGTTGAAGCTCTTCTTCAGGTCGCCGCTTTCGCGCAGCTGATCGACCCAGGCGATCTGCCGGTCGCTGATCTGGCGGCGGGATTCCGGGGTTTCGGCGCTGATCGAGCCCTTCATGAAGGAATCGACCACGCCATTGGCCAGGAACCAGATCTTCTGCGTCGTCCCGATCAGCGCGGGGTCGGCGGCGACCATGTCGCGAAGCTGGATCCGGGCGCCGTCCGAGATCAGCTTCGTGGCCTTGGCCGCGACCATCTCGTCATCGGGGTCGATCCCGAGCTCCGTCAGCAGCGCGTCGTTCACCAGCCCGCTCCAGCGGAAGATGTTGCCGCTCATGACCGCCTCGGCGGTGCCGCGGCCCTGCGGGTCGATCACCCCCTTCTTCAGATCGACCTCAAGGCCGATCATGGTCTGCTGGAAGGCCGGATAGCCCTTGGAGACGACGGAGACCAGCAGCGCGCCGAGAAAGGAGAGCGCGATGACGATGGCGACGACCCCGTAGATGCGGAACCGGGCCTCGGCCGCGCGCCGGCGGCGCAGGCGCGGGGTCTCCTCGCTCAGCGAAAGGCGCTGCGGCGGGGTGGTGGACGGATTGACGGAAAGATCGGCCATCAGTCGTACTGCTCCCGGTATTTGCGCACGATGCGGAGCGCGAAGATATTGAGCCCGAGCGTCACCACGAAAAGGGTGAGGCCGAGGGCGAAGGCGACCAGGGTCTGCGGCGAGGTGAATTCCGTGTCGCCGGTCAGCTGGCTGACGATCTTGACGGTGACCGTCGTCATTTCCTGAAACGGGTTCAGCGAGATCCGCGTGGCGACGCCGGCGGCGAGCACCACGATCATGGTTTCGCCGATGGCGCGCGAGGCGGCCAGCATCACCGCGCCGACGATGCCCGGCAGCGCCGCCGGCAGCACCACCTGGCGGATGGTTTCGGATTTGGTCGCGCCGAGGCCGAGCGAGCCGTCGCGCAGCGATTGCGGCACCGAATTGATGATGTCGTCGGAGAGAGAGGAGATGAACGGGATGATCATGATCCCCATCACGATCCCGGCGGTCATCACCGAAGAGCCGGACTGGCCCCAGTCAAGCGGGTCGGCGATGAAATCCCGCAGGAACGGGCCGACCGTGATCAGGGCGAAGAAGCCGTAGACGATGGTCGGGATGCCGGCCAGAACCTCGATCAGCGGCTTGGCGAAGCCGCGCACCCGCGGGCTGGCGTATTCGGCCATGTAGATGGCGGAGAAAAGCCCGATCGGCGTCGCGATCACGAGCGCGATCAGCGAGATATAGGCCGTGCCCCAGACCAGCGGCAGGATGCCGAACTGGCCCTGCTCGCCATCGGAGCCGGCGGCGGCGAAGCGCGGGTCCCAGACCGTCCCGAAGAAGAAGTCGAGCGGAGAGATCTGCGAGAAGAACTTCAGGCTCTCGTTCAGCATCGAGAGAACGATGCCGGCCGTGGTCAGGATGGCGATGGCGGAGGCGGCCATCAGCACCACCTTCACCACCCGCTCGACCCGGTTGCGCGCGCGCATCTCCGGCTTCACCTGCAGCCAGGCGATGGCGAGCCCGGCGACGGCGGCGGCGATGGCGAAGATCCAGAGCCCGGTGGAGAAGAGATCCGCGAGCCGGTTCCGCGTCTCCGCCGCCTCGACCATGAAGGGCGCGATCTCGCCGCCGCCGAGGGCGACGCCCTTTTCCGCCAGAAGCGGGCGGATCGCGACGACGCCGAAGCGGAGCTTGTCCCGCTCCTCGGGCGAAAGGCGGGTGAGGCCGTCGGCGACGGCGTCGACGACGCCGGAGGTCAGCGCGCTCCGGGTCGCGTCCTCGCGGATTTCGGGCGGGAAATGACCGGTCACCGCATTGTCGATGATGATCGGCCGGGCGATGACCACCAGCGCGATCACCGCGATGGCGGGGATCAGGGTCCAGCTCATCACATGGGCGGCGTGAAAGCCGTGGCGCGAATGGGGCCGGGGGCCGGTCTTCGCCATCGCCGTCGCCTTGGCGCGGCCGAGCAGCCAGCCGGCCGCCGCGAGGGCGAGAATGACGAGGATTAATGTCGAAAGGCCCATCTGCGGCGCTCCCAGCTTGTCCCTTGCGGGTTTCCTTCATGGGCCGGGGGCGGGCGGGCCGCCCCCGGCCTTTGTGGTCCTGTCAGCGGATCACATGGTCTCGCCGGCGGCGATGCGGGCGCGCAGCGCCTCGCGCTCGGCCTTCGGCGCGGCGACCAGACCATAGGCGGCCAGCGGGCCGGCCGGGCCGATCATCTCGTCTGCGGTGAAGAAGTCCACATATTCGCGCAGACCCGGGATCACGTCGAGATGCGCCTTCTTCACGTAGAAGAAGAGCGGGCGGGAGACCGGATACTCGCCGGAGGCGATGGACTCGGTGGAGGGCGAAACGCCGTCCATCGTGCCGACCTTCAGCTTGTCGGTGTTGTTCTCGTAGAAGGCGAGGCCGAACACGCCGACGCCGGTGCGGTTGGCGTCGATCCGCGACAGGGTCTCGGTGTAGTCGCCGTCGATATCGACCGAGGCGCCGTCTTTACGCACGCGGATGCAGGCGTCCTCGGCGTCGTCCTCGGACATGCCCGAAGCGACCATCGCCTCAAGCGCGCCGGTGGCCTCGCAGCCGGCGGCGAGCACTTTCTCCTCGAACACTTCGCGGGTGCCGTGCTTTTCGCCCGGGATATAGGCGGCGATCTGCCAGTCGGGGAAATCCGGGTTCACATCGGCCCAGGTCTTGTTCGGGTTGTCGACCAGCTTGCCGTCAACGACGACCTGCGCGGCCAGGGCTTTGTAGAAATCGGACGGGGTGAAGGCGAAGTCCGGGCCGTTGATGTCGGTGGCGAAGACGATGCCGTCATAGCCGATGCGGACTTCGATGATCTCGGTCACGCCGGCTTCGGCGCAGGCCTTCACCTCTTTCTCGCGGATCGGCCGCGAGGCGTTGGCGATGTCGATCGTGTCGGGGCCGGCGCCCTTGCAGAACTCCTTCAGACCGCCCGAGGAGCCGCCGGATTCGACGATCGGGGTCGGGAAGTTCGAATAGGTCTCGCCGAAGGCCTCGGCGACGATCTGCGCATAGGGCAGAACCGTGGACGAACCGGCGATCTGAACCTGGTCGCGGGCGGTCGCGGCCCCGGCGACCATCGCGCCGGCGGCAAGCGTCACGACTGCGATGCGCTTGTTCATGATGCTCTCTCCATCTTGGATCGTATTTGACGTTTCTAGCGAGCAGAACGTCTCCGCTCTCACTCAGGGTGCTGCCTACGCCCTGCGCGCCCTATCTCTATGACGATAGGAATACGGTTTTATGACATTCAACAATTTGTAATTTATAATGAAAATATCATCATGTCGGCTGAGAATCCGATTCAGCGCGGCTTTTTTCGTCACAGAATCTCAGGCGGCGGGCGAGTCGTTTCGGGGCGGCAGCCAGATGGTGAAGGCGCTGCCTTCGCCAAGGGTCGAGCGCAGGCTGAGCTGGCCCCGGTGGCGTTGCAGGATGTGCTTCGCGATGGCGAGGCCGAGCCCGGTGCCGCCCACGGCGCGGCTTCGCGCGGCCGAGACCCGGTAGAACCGCTCGGTGAGTCGCGGCAGATGTTCGCGCGGGATGCCCGGCCCGTCATCGGCGACGGTGATCCCGACCATGCCCGGCCATTCCGGCGCGGGCTCGGCGGCGCGGATGGTGATCGTCACGCCTTCGCCGCCATATTTGACGGCGTTGTCGATCAGATTGGTCAGAAGCTGCGCAAGCTGGTCATGATCGCCGGTGGTCACCGGCCCCTTGGCCTCGGTCAGCACCTCGATCCGCGCGCCCTTGTCGGCCGCGACCGGCTCCATCGCCGCCGCCGTCGCATGGGCGAGCGCGCCCAGATCGACCGCGCCGGTGGGGCGGACATGCTGGTTCATCTCGATCCGGCTGAGCGACATCAGGTCCTCGACCAGCCGCTTCATCCGCTCCGCCTGCGTCGCCATGATGCCGAGAAAGCGCGTCCGCGCCGCCTCGTCCGCGCGGGCGGGGCCCTGTAGCGTTTCGATGAAGCCCATGATCGAGGCCAGCGGCGTCTTCAGCTCGTGGCTGGCGTTGGCGATGAAATCCTGCCGCATCTCCTCGATCTGGCGCATGCGGGTCTGGTCCTCGATCAGGATCAGCGCCGCCGGGTCGCGCGGGCCGGCCGGGTCCAGCGCCCGGATCTGGGCGCGCAGGGTGCGTTCGGCCCGGGCGCGGATCAGGGTGAATTCGATCGCGCGGGGCGCATTGACGGTCAGCGCGTCCTCGACCGCCTCGATCAGCGCCGGCGCCCGCATGGGGGAGACCAGCGGCTCCCCCTGAGCGGCGTCGCGCCCGAGCGGCGCGCCGCCGCCGACAAGGCTCTGCGCCGCTTCGTGGATCCGCCTGATCCGCGGTTCGGCGGCGCCCCGAATCACCGCGAC
>JBKECG010000350.1:0-29015 GCA_047974395.1 Pikeienuella sp.
GTCGCGGTGAGGGGACTGGTGTCGACGAACACGATATCGTCCGGCAGCCACCATTTGGCGACATGCCCGGCCAGAAACGCGCGCAGCGCCTTCGGATCCGGCCTGGCGCCGGCGCGCGGCAGCACAACCAGCAGCGGGCGCTCCTGCCATTTCGGATGCGGCAGGCCGATCACCGCCGCCTCGGCCACATCCGGATGCGCAACCGTCGCATTCTCCAGATCAATCGAGGAGATCCACTCGCCCCCCGATTTGATGACGTCTTTCGTGCGGTCGGTGATCCGTACGAAACCATCCGCATCGAGCGTCGCGATATCGCCGGTGTCGAACCAGCCTTCCGCGTCGATGCTGGCGCCGTCATGACCGAAATAGCCCGAAGCGACCCAGGGCCCGCGCACCTGCAACTCGCCCGGCGTCTCGCCGTCGCGCGGCAGTTCTCCGCCATCATCGCCAACCAGCCGCAGATCGACCCCGTAAACCGGGCGCCCGCCGATGCAGCGCATGCCGAGCGTGGCCTCTTCATCCAGTCCTTCATGTTTGGGCAACGGATTGCCCACCGTGGCGACGGGGCTGGTCTCGGTCATGCCCCAGGCCTGACGGCCATCGACGCCAAGCGCCGCGAACCGCCGCATCAGTTCTCGCGGAGCGGAAGCGCCGCCGACGATCACCCGCTCCAGCGAAAGCCGGTCGGCGACGCCCGGCGCCAAGCCCTCTACATGATCCAGAAAACCGAACCACACGGTCGGCACGCCGAGCGAAAAGGTGCAGCGCTCGGCCTCGGCCAGATCAAAGAGGCTCTTCCCGTCCAGATGCGGCCCGGGCAGCACCAGTTTGGCACCGCAGAGCGCGGAGGCGTAGGGAACGCCCCAGCCGTTCACATGGAAGAGCGGCACGCAAAGCAGGGTGCTGTCGCGGCTGGAAAGCCGCATCCCGTCCATCTGGCATAGCATCATCGAATGCAGCAGGGTGGAGCGGTGGGAATAGAGCACGCCCTTCGGATTCCCGGTGGTGCCGGAGGTGTAGCAAAGCGAACAGGCCTGGTTCTCGTCGAAGACCGGCCAGTCATAATCGCCGTCCCGCCCGGCGATCAGCATCTCGTAGCAGAGGCTGCCTTCGGGCATGTCGCCCATATGCGCCGGATCGGTAAGCGCGACGAGAGTCTCGGCGTGGTCGAGCGCCGGCCGCAGGTCGGAGACCAGCCTGGCGAAAGTGATGTCGAAGAGCAGCACCCGGCTTTCGGCATGGTTCAGAATGAAGGAAATCTGTTCGGGAAAGAGCCGCGGGTTCACCGTGTGCAGAACCGCGCCGATACCCGAAACCGCGAACTAAAGCTCCAGATGCCGATGCGTGTTCCAGGCCAGCGTCGCCACCCGGTCGCCCGGCCTCACCCCGAGCGCGACCAGCGCCTGCGCGATCTTCTTCGCCCGCTCGGCGACGGCGCGCCAATTCAGCCGCAAGACCGGCCCCTCGCAGGTCCGCGCGACGATCCCAGCCTCGGGGTGATAACGGCGCGCATGCTCGATCAGCGACGAAATGAGCAGCGCGCGGTCCTGCATCAGACCACGCATTGATTTCTCCTCCCGCAGGACGGTCTCGGGGCCGTCCCATGCGGGCGATGGTCGCTAGCTCACCGGCTCAGTGTCAAAAGAAAACCCTTGCGGGAACACCACTTTCACAGGTGTGAATTCCCACCCGCTTCACCCGGCGTTTTCGGCCTCGCCGCAACACATATGTGAATTTCAGCAAGGCCGTCGCGCTCCCCTCCCCGCCTCTCGTCGAGGCCGGACCGGCGAGTGGAATGTCGAAAACCCTCCGGCGCGTCGCATCGCGCGGCGCGAAGCACTCCCAAGCCTTCATGGCCATCCCCGTTGCCGCCGCGGCTTGAATCCGGGTCAGACCCACCCGCTCGACCCGGCCCGTCACTGCGATGGATCCAGGCCCTGTAGTTTTCTCTTGGTGTTCACCCAGAGCACTTCGGCCCTGCCGCCGCCGCGATTCTCGAAGCGATGCGGCAGGCCGCTGTCGAAAGCGAAGCAATCGCCGGCCGCCAGGATGTGAATCTTGCCGTCAACCTCAAGATGCAGCGAGCCGGAGAGTATATAGCCGACGTCGATGCCCTCATGCTGGAAATAACCCGCGCTGGAGCTTGCGCCGGGCTCCATCTCGACCAGCATCAACTGCATCGCGCCAAAACTGCGGGGAGTGACCAGCGTCTTCTTCATCCCCTCGACCAGAACCGTCAGCGGCGCGCCCTGCCCCGCGCGCACCACGATGTCGTCGGCGCCGTCGCCCTCTCTCGGCTGCACGTCAAACAGCCAGTAGAGCGGCACGCCAAGCGCATTGCCGATTCGTTCGATGGTGCGGAGCGAAGGGCGGCCGATGCCGCGCTCAAGCTGGCTGAGCGTTCCGATCGACACGCCGGAACGCTCGGACAGATCGGCCAGCGACAGCGCCATGTCCTTTCGGGTCTGCCGCAATCTGGCGCCGATCATTGTATTTGCTTGCATTCAGGTCGCTCCGGGTTCCGAGAGGCCGCAATACACGCCGAAAGCGGCTTGCCGGTCGGCTCCGTCATTAATGCAGGGCGTCCACCCTGAACAAGCGATGCGCCTCTGATTCAGGATACAGGCATAAAAATGAAATAAAATCATAAAGTTTTTATTTTGATAAAATTTTTGTTTGAAAATTACCAAAAAATGAAGATCGTTGGCCGCAGGCTTCATTTTATCGAAAGGGGGCGGTATGCGAGTCGGGGTTGAGGTAGGCGGAACCTTCACGGACCTCGTGGCGGTCGAGGATGGCCGCATCGTGCTGACCAAGGTGCCCAGCACGCCCCACAGCCCGGATATCGGGGTGATGGACGCTCTGGAGGACGCCGGCCTCGCGCTGGACAGGATCGCCGATTTCGTTCACGGCTCCACCGTCGCGACCAATGCGCTGCTGGAGCGCAAGGGCGCCAGGGTGGCCTTCGTCACCACAAGCGGCTTTCGCGACATCCTCATCCTTCAGCGCCATGACCGGCTGAACATCTACGACCTGCGTTATCAGCGGCCGACGCCTGTGGTCGAGCGGCGCGACTGTTTCGAGGTCGCCGAGCGGATCGACGCCCTGGGCGAGGTGATCGAACCGCTGGATGTGGCGGCCGCGAGCGCCGCGCTGCTGCCGGCGTTGAAGGGCGGCGACTATGCGGCGGTGGCGATCTGTCTCCTGTCCTCCTACGCCAATCCCGAGCATGAACGCGCGCTTCAGTCCGCGCTCGCCAAGGCGCTGCCCGGCGTCTTCGTCACCTGCTCCTCGGATGTCAGCCGCGAGTTCCGCGAATTTGAACGGGCCTCCACCACCACGCTCGCCGCCTATGTCCAGCCGGTGATCGACGCATATCTCGACCGGCTGGCGACCAGGCTCGCGGATCGCGGTTTCGGCTCCCGCTTCTCGGTGATGCAATCGAATGGCGGGCGCCTGCCGGTGGAGGGGATGCGGCGCAACGCGATCTCGGCGCTGTTCAGCGGGCCGGCGGCCGGCGTCGTGGGCGCGACGCGTCAGGCCTTGCGCTCCGGCGTCGGCAATCTGATCACCTTCGACATGGGCGGAACCTCGACCGATGTCTGTCTCGTGACCGAAGGGCGGCCGGGACTTTCCCCCGACACGGTTCTCGATGGGCTTCCGGTGCGCACGCCGGTCCTGGACATCGCGACGATCGGCGCCGGCGGCGGCAGTCTGATCTGGATCGACGATGGCGGGATGCTGCGCGTCGGCCCGCGCAGCGCCGGCGCGGCGCCGGGGCCGGCCTGTTACAATCGCGGCGGCGAGTCGCCGACGATCACCGACGCGCATGTGATCCGCGGCACGATCCGGCCCGAGGCCTTTCTGGGCGGCACGATGGAGATCCTGCGCGAAAAGGCGATCGCGGCCTTCGCGCCCGTCGCGACGAGGCTCGGCATGAGCGTCCCGCAGGCGGCGAACGCCGCGCTGCGGCTCGGCGCCGCCAATATCGTCCGGGCGATCCAGTTGATATCGACCGAAAAGGGGCATGATCCGCGCGATTACGCGCTGGCCCCTTTCGGCGGGGCCGGGCCGCTGATGGCGGTGGATGTGGCGGAGGAACTGGGGCTGGCGCAAGTTCTGGTGCCGCCCAACGCCGGCGTCCTGTCCGCCTATGGGCTGATCGCCTCGGATTTCTCGAAGATCTACACGCTGACGCGGCGCACGCCGGTCGATGACGGCGCCGCCGATATCGTGCGCGGCGTTCACACCGGGATGATGGCCGACGGTCAGGCCGATTTCGACCGTTTCGGCCTGTCCGGCGCGCTGGAATTCAAGTTCTTCGCCGACATGCGCTTCGTTGGCCAGGCCTTCGAGATCGCGGTCGAGATCGACACCGATGCCCTGCCCCATCTGACGCGCGGCGTTCTGGTGAAGGATTTCATCGCCGCGCATCACCGGGTCTATATGCATGGCGCCTCGGCGGAGCAGGAGATCGAGATCGTCGGTTTCCGGCTGGAGGTCACGCGGCCGATCGGCAGCCTGCCCGAACTCGCCGAACGCGAGTTGACCGACCGCCCCGATCATCTCAAATCCATCATGGAAGGCGAGGAAGGCAGTTTCGAGGTGGATGTCTACACCACTTCGGCGCTGAAGGTCGGGGCCGAGATGGCCGGCCCGGCGCTGATCGAGGGCTATTCGACCTCGACCTGGGTGCCGGGCGGCTGGGTCGCGGTGCGCCAGTCCAACGACAATCTCATCGTGCGCAGGAAAGGCTGAAACCATGGCTCTCAACGCGACCGATTACGCCGTCATCAGCCAGGCCATCGCCGCCGCCGCGCGCGAGATGGGCGAAAAACTGATCCGTTCCGCCTTCTCCACCATCCTGCGCGAGGCGCGCGACGGCTCGGCCGCGCTTCTGGATCGCGACGGCGCCACCATCGCGCAGGCGGAGCTGATCCCCATGCAGCTCGGCACCATCGGCTCGGTCTTCCAGTCCTGCGCGAAGGCCCATGATCTCGACGCGCTGACCGAGGATGATTTCTTCATCATCAACGATCCCTATTCCGGCGGCCAGCATCTGCAGGACATCTTCTTCTTCAGCCCGATCTTCCACGAGGGGGTGCGGGTGGGTTTCGCCGCCTCCGTCGCGCATCACCTGGATATCGGCGGCGGCGCGCCCGGGCTCAGCCCCAATGCGCGCGACGTCCATTCAGAGGGCATCATCATCCCGCCGATGAAATTCTCCTACAGCCGCGACTGGAATGGCGGCGTCGTCGAACAGTTCCTGCGCGCCAATGTCCGCGCCCCGCTCCAGACCATGGGCGATTGCGACGCGCAGATCGCCGCCAACAAGGTCGGCGCGCGCCGCCTGATCGAGCTTTGCGCGAAATACGGCGCCGAGACGGTGATGGCGGTGATGCGCGAATTTCAGGATTATTCGGAACGCCGGTTCCGCGTCGGCATCGCCGCGGCCCCTGACGGCGTTTATCATGGAGAGGACTTCATCGACGATGACGGCATCGACGACGCGCCGGTGCGGGTGCGTTCGACCGTCACGATCAAGGGCGACCGGATCAGGGTCGATTACGAGGGCACAGATCAGCAGGTGCGCAGCTTCATGAACGCGCCGCTGGCGGCGACCATGTCGGCCACGCTGTCATGCGTGAAAAGCGTGCTGACCAGCCCGGACATCCCCTTCAACGCCGGCGTCAACCGCGCGGTCGAGATCAACGTGCCCAAGGGCTCGATCCTCAACCCGCGCTATCCAGCCCCGGTGCGCGCGCGGATGAACATCTGCTATCGCGCCTTCAACGCCACAATGAAGGCGCTGGCGCAGGCCGTGCCGGAGAGGGTGATC
Organism: Pikeienuella sp.; assembly: GCA_047974395.1. GTDB lineage: Bacteria > Pseudomonadota > Alphaproteobacteria > Rhodobacterales > Rhodobacteraceae > Pikeienuella. The sequence continues at coordinate 5,840 of JBKECG010000350.1, forward strand.
GCCTGCGGCTTCGACACCACCACATCCGGCTGTCTCTCCTGGCTGGGCGACAAGGGCTATTCAGTCTATCTGGAGATTTATGGCGGCGGATACGGGGCCTCGGCCACGGCGAATGGCTGCGACGCCATCGACATGCCGATGGCGAATTGCGCCAACACGCCGGTCGAAGCCATCGACCAGGATTACAGCTTCTTCCGGGTCGAGGAATATGCGCTGGAGCCGGACGCCTATGGCCATGGCGCGCATCGCGGCGGGGCGGGTTTCGTCAAGGCGTTCCGCATCCTCAAGGACGGCGCGCAGGTCGCGCTCTATTCCGACCGCTTCCGCTCCACCCCCGATCCGCTGTTCGGCGGCACGCCGGGCACCACCGGTTCATGCGAGATCCGTCGCGGCGATCAGGTGATCAGGCTCGGCTCGAAGGACATGCGCGAATTGCAAAAGGGCGATCTGGTCGTCTTCCGCCTCGGCGGCGGCGGCGGCTATGGCGACCCCGGAACCCGCGCGCTCGGGGAAATCCAGGCGGATATCGACAATGGCATGCTGTCGATCGAGACCGCCCGCAAATTCTATCCGCAATACGCCGCAGGGACCGGAGCAAACTGATGGCGGCCAGCGCCGACAGCTTCGAGCGGGCGTTATGGTGGCGGACCAGCCGCGAGCCGGCGCCGGACGCCGCGCCCCTGCGCGGCGCGGCCGAGGCCGATATCGCCATCATCGGCGGCGGTTTCACCGGCCTCTCCACGGCGCTCTTTCTCGCCGAAGCCGGCTGCAAACCGGTGCTGCTGGAGGCCCGCCATATCGGCTTCGGCGCTTCGGGCCGCAATGGCGGACAGGTGATCCCGGGACTGAAATACGACCCCGAGACGCTGCTTGCGAAATACGGGACGGAACGCGGGGCCGGGCTGATCGAATTCGCCGGCGGCGCGGCCGATCTGGTCTTCGACACGATCGCGCGCCATCAGATCGACTGCGCGCCGGCGCGCGCGGGCTGGATCCAGGCGGCGCATTCGGAACGCGCGCTCGGCCCGGTTCTGGCGCGGGCCGGGCAATGGCGGGATCGCGGCGTTCCGGTCGAGATCCTCGACCGCGAAGCCTTGGCGCGGCGCACCGGGGTCTCCGTCTATCACGGCGGCTGGCGCGATCCCCGCGCGGGCGCGGTGCAGCCGCTGGACTATGCGCGCGGTCTCGCCCGCGCCGCCCGCGCGGCGGGAGCGACGATCCATGAGGGCGCGCCGGTCTCCGGCCTGACGCGCAAGGGATCGGACTGGGAGCTGACAACGCCCAAAGGCCGCCTGACGGCGCGACGGGTGGTTCTGGCGACCAACGCCCATAGCGGAGACCTCATGCCCGGCCTCGCCCGCTCGATCCTGCCAGTGCAAAGCATGATCGTGGCCACGAAACCGCTGCCGGAGGATCTGCGCGTCAGGCTGATGCCGGGCGGCGTCGTCCTGTCCGAAACCCGGAAGCTGGCCTTCTACATGCGCCAATCCGCCGACGGCCGGATCGTTTTCGGCGGCCGCGGCTCGGTCGGGGCGACGGAGAGCCCCCGACTGATGACCGAGTTGAAGGCCGGGCTGCTGCGGCTCTTCCCTGATCTGGAGGGGGTTGGCGCCGACCATCAATGGTCGGGCCAGCTCGCCCTCTCCATGGACGGCCTGCCGCATCTCCATCAGCCCGAGCCGGGACTGCACATCGCGCTGGCCTATAACGGCCGCGGGATCGCCATGGCCACCGCCTTCGGCCGCATGATCGCCGCCTGGATCGCGGAGGGGCGCGAGCCGGTCTTCCCGATCACGCCGATCTCCCCCATCGCCTGGCATGGCGTCCGGGAGCCGGTGATGAATCTCGGCATCCGCTGGTATTGGCTGAAGGACAGGATGGGGTTCGCATCGTGACGCGCGCCCGAACCGCCCACGCCGTGAAACCGCGCCGCCCCTTTCGACCTCCTCGCCTTCCGTAGCGGCGTAAAGACGATCGAAAACCCGGCCGGCGGGCGACCCCGGCGAGAGACAGACCAAGACGCGGCGAAGAAGCCGCGCCACCCCAGACAAGGAGAAAAAACAATGAAGATGTTCGGAAAATTCCTGGGAACCGCGGCGTTGCTGTCAACGGTCTGCTCGGCCCCGCTGGCGGCGGAGGAGATCACTGCGAGCATCTGGTTCCCGGACACGCATCCGCTGACCCGCGACGGCTATCTCGCGCTGGCGAAGGATCTGGAAGCCCGCACCAACGGGGATCTCACGCTTCAGGTCTATACCGGCACCGCCCTTTTGCCGCCGGTGGCGCATCTCTCCGGGCTGGTCGATGGCATCGTGCAGATGACCTACCACGCCGGCACCTACACGCCTTCGGACCTGCCGGAGGACAATGTGGCCGCGGTGCTGGCGATCGGGCTTGGCGATTCAATGACGACCGTGATGGCGGTGGCGGATTTCTATATCAACGACCCGGCGATCAAGGCGATGTTCGACAGGCATGGCGTCGTGTTCCTCGGCGCCTACGCCTCCCCGCAATATGAGATGATGTGCTCGAAGGAGATCGCCACGGTCGAGCAGATCCAGGGCGCGAAGCTGCGCATGCCCTCGCCGATCCACTCGGCATGGGCGGAAGCGGTTGGCGCGGTTTCGGTCAGCGTGCCCTCCTCGGAAATGTACACCGGGCTTGAGAAAGGCCAGATCGACTGCGCCATCAACGCGCTGAACGATCTGAAATCCCGCTCGCTCTGGGATGTGGCGAAATTCGCGACGCGGCTGACTTTCGGCCCCTATTTCGCCGGCTGGCAATACGCCATCGACCGCGACGCCTGGACCGGCCTCAGCCCCGAGCACCGGAGAGTTCTGCTGGACGCGATTTCGGACAACACCATCGCCACGTCGATCGCCTATCAGGCTTCGGCCGATGAAGGCGTGGCGGAGGCCGCCGAGCATGACGTGAAGATCTCCGATCCTTCGCCCGAGCTTCGCGCCAGCCTCGACGATTTTCTGGCCGCGAGGATGAAGAACATGGCGCTGGAGACGGGCGCCCAGCTCGGCGTTCAGGATGCGCAGGGCGTCGTCGATCGCTTCACCGCCACCTACGCCAAATGGGAAAAGCTCCTCGAAGGCGTCGATCGCAAGGACGCCGCGGCGCTGAAGAAACTGATGATGGACGAGGTCTATTCCAAGGTGGATGTCGAGAGCTACGGTCTGCAATGATCCGGCCGCCGGCGCCCTGCGGGGCGCCGGCCCTGCCCCACGAGGTTTCCGATGATTGACACCTTTCTCCGCCGCATGTCGCGCCTGCTGGCCGCAATCGCCGGAATCGCCCTCTTCCTGATGATGGCGCAGACCGTCGCCGATGTGATCGCCGACAATTTCTTCGGCAAGCCGATCATGGGCAATCTGGAGGTGATCTCGGTCTATCACATGGTGCTGGTCGTCTTCCTGCCGCTGGCGCTGGTCGAATGGAAACATGAGAACATCCAGGTCGATCTCTTCTTCCTGATGATGCCGGCCCGGCTGCAACGCGTGGTTCTGGTGCTGGGCTATCTGATCTGCGCGGCCTTCTTCGCGATGCTCGCCCGGCAGACCGCGATCGACGCGCTCGCCTCGAAGGAAAAGAACGAATTGATGATGGCCGCGGTCTATATCGTGATCTGGCCGGCGAAATTCGCCCTGCCGGCAGGGTTCGCCGCAATCACGCTGGTGACCTTGCGCCACGCGATCCGCGCCCTGCGCGACCCGATCGGGTCCTTCGCGCCGCAATCCGATGAAGCTCATATCTGAGGCGCGGTCATGAGCAATATCGCAATCGGCTTCATCGGCATCGGCGTCGGGCTCGCGCTTCTCGCGCTGCGGGTGCAGATCGGGGCGGCGCTGGGGCTGGTCTCGTTCATCGGCATCGGCGTCCTGCTGAACTTCAAGGCCGCCTGGGGGATCATCACCGCCATTCCGTTCAATTTCGTCGGCGACTGGAACCTGACGGCGATACCGATGTTCCTGCTGATGGGGTTCGTCGCCTCTGAAGCGGGGCTGTCCACCGGCCTTTTCCGCGCCATGCGGATCCTGCTGTCCTGGATGCCCGGCGGGCTGGCGGTGTCGAGCGTGGGCGCCAACGCCGTTCTGGCGGCGGCTTCGGGCTCCTCCGTCGCCACCGCTTCGGCCTTCGCCCGCATCGCCACGCCCGAGATGCTGCGCTATGGTTATCATCCCGGCCTCGCCACCGGGGTCATCGCCGCGGCGGGCACGCTTGGCGCGCTGATCCCGCCCTCGATCCTGATGGTGCTTTACGGCTTTCTGGCCGAAGTCTCGGTCGCCAAGCTGTTCGCCGCCGGCGTCATCCCGGGGATTCTCACCGCGCTGGCCTTCTCGTCGATGATCATCATCCGCTGCATGGTCAACCCGGCGCTGGCGCCAAAGGTAGACGACCATTTCACCGGAGAGGAGATCCGGTCCGCCACGAAGGAGACCTGGCCGCTGCCGGTGATCATCCTCGGCGTCCTGATGGGGATCTTCATGGGCTATTTCAGCCCCACGGCGGCGGGCGCGGTCGGGGCAGCGCTGACCATTCTTCTGGGGGCCGCCCGCGGCCAGCTCGGCCTGCAGGTGCTGGGCCGCGCGATCGAGGCGACGCTGGTTTCAACGGCGTCGATCTTCCTCGTCATCATCGGCACCTCGCTTCTGGGCAAGTTCATGGCGCTCTCGGGCGTCCCGACCTGGGCGGCGAGCCAACTGGTCGAGCTTGGCACCTCGGCGGTGGCGGTGCTGCTGGTGGTCGGCGTGCTCTATATCTTCCTCGGGATGTTCCTGGATTCCATGGGAATCCTGCTGCTGACCATGCCGATCATCCTGCCGATGGCGCGGGCCGCCGATGTCGATCTGATCTTCTTCGGCATCATTCTGGTCAAACTTCTGGAAATCGGGCTTCTGACCCCGCCGGTCGGCCTGAACGTCTATATCATCAAGGGCGCGCTCGGAGATCGGGTCAGCCTGACCACGATCTTCAAGGGCGTCGGCTGGTTCATCGCCGTCGATCTGGCGCTGCTGGTCTTTCTGGTCGCCTGGCCCGAAGCGACGCTCTGGCTGCCAAGTCTGATACGCTGACGCGCTTATCGGCGCTCAGGGCGCGCATGAGGCGACACAAGCCGTCATCGGGTCGGGCTTTTCGTCCTGCAGGACTGGCGCGGGTCGGATCGCGGCTTTCGTCAAGCTCCGCTTCCCGAAGGGCGACCCAAACCGGACGGATCGCATTCAGAAATCCAATTTCATTTCAATATATCTGTATTAAAATTAAGTGATTTTAGGATTGATTGAAGTTTAGGCTGGTGCTCAAATTCTCCGAAGATCTTCTTGCGCCGCCGCCTTGGCCCATGTGGCCCGGATGTCGACCCAAGCAATGCATTAATGCGCCTTAATATTGGCGCTCTTTAACAGTGGAGATCTACTCATGAATACAAAGAACAGAAAAAGCAATGTGAAAGTCTCCCGCCGATCACTACTTCGCTCGGGGCTTAGCCTTGGCGCGGCCGCGCTGGCGGCCCCCGCCCTGATCCGGCCAGCCGGAGCGCAGAGCGGCGGCGAGGTCGTTTACGCGACCTGGGGGGGATCATGGGAAGAGGCCATGAAGAAGGCGTGGTTCGAGCCCTTCACCCAGGCCACGGGCATCAAGGTGTTGACGGTTCAGGACAACACCTACGGCAAATACCAGTCGATGGTCGAAAGCGGCAGCGTCGAATGGGATGTGGTCGAGTCGAATCCCGACTTCCAGTATTTCGGCATGGCCAAGGAGTTATTTGAACCCCTGGACTTTTCCGTCATCAATCGCGAGCCGATCATGCCCGGAGAGGGCGTCGTCACCGAATATTCGGTGCCGCAGGTGCTATGGTCGCGCGTGCTCGCCTATAACACCGACAAGGTCTCGACCGAACCTGAATCCCTGGCCGACCTGTTCAACCCGGCGCTGCCGGCCACGCCGCGCCTCATCTACGCGAAGCCCAATTCCGGCGCTTTCGAAGCCGCGCTTGTCGGGGCTGGCGTCGCGCCGGATGCGCTCTACCCGATGGATCTGGACAGGGTCTTCGCCAAATGGGACGAGGTGAAGGACCAACTCAGCTTTTACGACACCAACGCGCAAGCCCAGCAATCCATCACCGACGGCTCTGTCGGCCTGTGCATCATGCCGGATGGTCGGGCCATGTCGGCGATCGACGGCGGCGCGCCGGTCAGGATTCAATATCAGCACAGCATCATGACATGGTCGTGCATGACGGTGCCGAAAGGCGCGCCCAACCGCGACAACGCCATGAAGCTGCTGGCCTATCTGATGACGCCGGAAGCGCAGGCCGCGATCGCCGAGGCCTATACCTACGGGCCTGTCGTTCCTTCGGCTTTCGATCTGATTTCGCCCGAACGCGCGGCGATCCTGTCTGGCGGGCCTCATCAGCAGGGGAAATTCATCATGGTCAACGAAAAATGGTGGGCCGAGAATCTCGATGAGGCCAATGAGCGTCTTGTCGAATGGCGGCTGATGTAATGTCGCGCGGGCGTTTCTCCGCCGCAATCGGGGAGGCGCCCCATGATATCCCTGTTCCAGCGTCAATGAATCCCACATGATGAGCGCCGCTTTCCTTCGCCGCCACGGCAGCGCAATGCTGCTGGCGCCTGCTGTCGTTCTATTGGCTGTTTTCTTCGTCTGGCCCGTGACTGAACTCGTGGGGCTCAGCTTCCAGAACCCGGAAGGCCCGCTCCACAACTATGAGCGCATCTTTTCCCGACCGGCCTACATGCTGGTGCTGCAACGCACCTTGCTGACCTCGGCGATCACGGTCGCGATCTGCGCCGTGATCGCCTATCCGGTGGCGTACAGGCTTTGCACCGCGCCGCCCTGGCAGAAATTGCTGATCCTGGCGCTGATACTCGTGCCGTTCTGGACCAATCTTCTGGTGCTCTGTTACGGATGGCTGATCCTACTGGGGCCTCAGGGCGCGGTGAACAGCGCGCTGATGGGCGCGCGCCTGATTTCCGAGCCGCTGGCGCTGGTCGGCAACATGACCGGCGTGATTATCGGCATGGTGCAAACCATGCTGCCATACATGGTCCTGCCGATCGCCGCCGCGATGTCGCGCATCGACCCGCGTATCCAGCAGGCCGCGCGCAGCCTGGGCGCCCCGCCATTGCAGGTGTTTCTGAAGGCGTATCTGCCATTGACCTTGCCCGGGGTGATCGCCGGCTGCCTTCTGGTGTTCATCATGAGCATCGGCTTTTTTGTCATCCCGGCGATCCTGGGCGGCGTGCGCGACATCTTCATCGCCCAGATGATCGAGATAAACATCAACGCCAGCCTGAACTGGGGCTTCGCCGCCGCCTTGTCGACGCTGGTTCTTGTCGTGACGATGCTGCTCTATGCGGTGGGCGTCCGGTGGCTCGGGGTCGACACGCTGTGGGGGCGGACATGAAACGGCCGCGTTCGCTGGATCTGGCGGTGACCCTGTGCGTCATTTTCGCATGCGCGATGATGGTGCTGCCCAATGCGGTGATCATCCCGGCCTCGTTCGGCGGATCCGATTACATCATCTTCCCGCCGCAGAGCTATTCGACCAAATGGTATGAGCGGTTCCTGACCGATCCCGCCTGGCGGAACGCCACCTGGAACAGCGTGGTGACGGCGTTCTTCACCATGCTCGGCGCTTCGGCGGTCGGGACCATGGCCGCGCTTGGCCTGTCGCGCCTGCCGCTTCGCTTTCGCAGCCTGGCGATGAGCCTGTTCCTGCTGCCGACCATCCTGCCCACGATCGTGACCGCTGTCGCGCTCTATGGCTTTCTGTCCTGGATAGGCGGGCGCGGCGGCATAGCCGCCATCGTGCTGGGGCATGTGATCATCACCATGCCTTTCGTTATCGTGAACGTGGTCGCCAGTCTTCAGCAGATGGATCGCCGTCTGGAGGACGCCGCCCGCAGTCTGGGCGCGGGCCCCCTGCGCTGCTTTGTATTGGTCACATTGCCCATGATCTGGCCGGGCATAGCGGCCGGCGCCGTTTTCGCCTTCCTGACTTCATTCAGCGAGATCGTGCTCTCGCTGTTCCTCTCCTCCGGCCCCACCATGACGCTTCCGGTGCAGATGTGGTCGGGGATCAGATTCGAGATCAATCCGACCGTCGCCGCCGCTTCGACGGTCTTTGTGCTGCTGTCCTGCGCGGTAGTCGGCCTGATGGGCCTTTTGCGGCGCAGGCAGGCCAGGGGCGCATCGTGATTCAGCGCCCGGAGCCACAGCCGCAGGAGTTGCGCCCATGACCACATCCAAACTTCACCACCTGGCCGGGGCGGAGGTGAGGGTGCGCAATCTTTCCTGCCACTATGGCGAGGTCAAGGCGGTCGATGATGTCTCCTTCACCGCGAAGGGCGGCGAGTTTCTGACCCTGCTTGGCTCATCCGGGTCAGGCAAATCGACCACGCTGATGATGATCGCGGGTTTCATCACCCCAACCATGGGCGACATCGCGATCAACGACCGCGACATCACCGTCCTGGCGCCGGAAAAGCGCGATATCGGCGTGGTGTTCCAGAGCTACGCCCTGTTCCCGCATATGACGATCTTCGAGAATGTCGCCTTTCCCCTGCGGATGCGACGTCGCCCGGCGGCGGAGATCCGTCAGAGAGTGACGGCCGTGCTGGAGATGGTCGAACTTGCGCATCGCGGCGATGATCGCATCTCCGCGCTCTCCGGCGGCCAGCAGCAGCGCATCGCCCTCGCCCGCGCGCTGGTGTTCGAACCTTCGGTCCTGTTGATGGATGAGCCCATGGGGGCGCTGGACCGCCGCTTGCGCGAGCAGATGCAGCGCGAGGTCAAGCGCATTCAGAAGGATCTGGGCATCACCGTGATTTACGTGACCCATGATCAGGAAGAGGCGATGACCATGTCCGACCGCATCGCCATTCTGTCGCATGGCAGGATCGAACAGATCGACCCGCCGGAACGCATATATGAACGACCGCATAATCCCTTTGTCGCGGCTTTTCTCGGAGATTCGAATTTCTTCACCCTGGGGTCCCATGGGATAGGCCCCGAGGACGCGAGCGGCGCCCCCGTCATGGTGCGGCCCGAAGATGTCCGCCTTCTCTCTCCTGAGGAAGCGGCCGACCATGTCGTCACCGCCTCGGTGACGCAGGTCGAATTCCCCGGAGGGGCCATGCGTCTGACCGCCGAGGGGCCGGCCGGCCGGGTGGAGGCGCGATTGCACCGCCACGCTGCGCGCAGCCTTTCGCCAGGGCGGGAAATCCGGCTCGGCTGGGATGACCGGGATATGGTTCGTTTCAATGAAGGGTCGTCATGAAGACGCCTCCCAACCTGCGCGCGCCCGATCAGGTGATGCGGCTGTCGCGACTTGGGTCGATGCACATGTCCCGGCTCAGCGTCTCGCGCAGCGTGGTCCGACGGGCGCGCAGGCTCGGCTGGCGCATGTGGCGCGAACGCTTCGCTCTGGACGCGCAGGGCCATGGCGTCGCGATCTATGCGGTCGATCTGGGCGGGCGCATCGTCTCTCTGGTGGCGTTCTCGCAATATCTGCCCGACGAGTTGCGCATGGATCGGGTCATCGCCACGGCGTGGGACACGAGCTATGTGCTTTACGATGGCGTTCCCGACGCTGCCGAGATCGAACGTCTCCGGGCCAATGTCCCACGGCAGGAGGCGGGGCGCTTCAGCCGGAAGGAATTGATCCTCGCCCGCGCCAACAAATCGGTTCGCAGCTTCGGGGATGTGGTTGACGCTCTTTCCCGCGGCCGCCAGCCCGACGCCCAGCCGCTTCGCGAGGCCGGATATCTGCTGCGCACCTCGGCCGTATACGGCAATGGCAAGTTCGGCATCGCCGATCGCGAGGATGTGGTGTCGATCCCCGGTCTCGCCGGCGCCTTCACCGCCGAATTGTTGACCGTCTGGTTGATCCGCAGTTTTTCGGTGGACCTGGCCGAACATTGCGCGGCGGCGCGGGCGGCGGCGGCGGGCGGGCGGGCGGCGCGGCTTGCAGCCGAACTGCGCCGCGATATCGGTATCGGCAATTCCACCGGATTGGGCATGGCGCCGTTCATCGTGCGCCACCCCATGTTGCTGCATCGCTGGATCATGGCGCGTGAAAACGCGCTGGCGAACGCGCTGCGATCAGGAACGCTGGATGAAGCGCGGCGCGGCTCCCTGCAAGGGCTCATGACAACCTGGCTTCGCAAGATCGGTTTCTGGACGACGCAGAACCCCGAACAGACCGAGGCGATCGCCCGACTGGATCAGGATTTGCGGCGACTGAACGAGATCGTCGCCGCGGCGACCGATCCTCAGGCCGTGCTGGCCGCAGCCGAGGCCGAGCTTGGCGTCGAGGCGCAGGAACTGACGATTTCGCTTCTGATCGACAGCGCGACCGATGACGATGGCGATAGGCTTGCGGATATGGCGGATGACGGTCCGGGGCTTCATCCCGCGGCGGCGTCGGGCGGCTGCGCGCGGGCGCTTGACGCCTTGCTGCGGCGCTATGACTGGGCGATGCGTTACGATTTCACCTCGGCCGACGCCGATGCGCGGTTCTGGTACACGTCGCAGGAGAAGATCGAACCGCGCATCGGCTGGCGCGGCGATGACGAGGGCGAGGAGCTTGAGCAACCGCTCGGCGTGGCGCGGGATATCCAGCGGCTCGCCGCGGCCTTGCGGTCCCGCCCGGCTTCGCAGGAGCTTGACGCTTTTCTCGCCGCCCATCCCGAATGCCGCCACAGCCTGCGGCGGCTGCACATGGCCGACGCGCATCCCTATGCCGAGATTCGCGACAATCTGCTCGATGCTTCAATCCGCCCCCGTGACATGATGCGGGCGAAGCTCTCGTTTCTGGGGGCGGATTTCTTCGATCCCGCCTCGGAAATGAGCGTCAAGGTGCGCTTCTTTCAGGGCGCGCCCTTTCCGGATGATCCTTCAGCCGGTTTGGGCGATGGGATGTGGTAGGGACCCTGAGATGATCGAACTCTCGTTGAACGAAGTCGAGACCCTGACGCTGAAGGCGGCCCGCGGCGCCGGGCTGGAATGGGGCGAGGCCGAGGACGCCGCGCTCGCCGCGCGCTGGCTGGCCCGGCATGGGTTCGACTGGTCGGCGTTGCTTGAGGCCGATCTCGCCGCCGGGGCCCCTGCCTTGCGCTGCGGTCTGCGTCTGGCCGATCACCTGCGCTGCGCGTCCGGGAGCGATTGGGCGCGCGGCGAAACGGAGGCCTGCCTCCCATGGCAACTGGCGTTTCTGGCCGTCATGTCGCGCCATCTGTCGGCTGCGGTCGAAATCGGTGAATTCGGGCTATGGCTGCATGATGGCCACGTACATTCGCCGGGTAGCCTGCCTGAGGGCGCAGCGCATATCCGGCTTCGCTTGCGGCCCGTTCAGGAAATGCCCGCCGACCTGCGCGCGCCGCCGCCGGCCGCCGGCCGCCCCCTCGTTCCAAATGACCGGCTTGATCGGCTGAATGTTCTGGCCGAGAGCACCTCTGTGCCCAATAGTGCAAAATCCCGCCTCCGCGGCGCACGCGAACGGCCGGCCGGTCGCCGCGACAGACCTCACAGCAGCTGATCGCCGAGCTCTGGCGCGCGATCCCCGATCACCTCGCACACCAGGTGCGCCCTCCTGCGGATCGTCGGCGTCCGACGCCCCTCGTTGCGGCTCAGCAGGCCGACCACCCTGTTGAGTCCGGCGTCCTCCAGCGGCTGAAACGCGACGCCCTCGACCCCGTCGCCACACAGCCGGGGCAGAATGGAGACGCCCAGCCCGGCCCGGGCGAGCGCGATCACATTGGCGACGCTGCTCCCGCGCAGGGTCGAGCGCAGGTCAAGCGAGGCCAGCGCGCTCGATGAAACCGCCGAATAACTGCCATTATGGATGAATGGCCGGTCTTCCAGGTCCTCCCATCGGAGCGGCCGGCCCAGCGTCGTCAGGATATCCCCCGCGGGAACCACGACATCCATCGGCTCCTGGAACAATGGTTTGAAATCCAGATCCTCGATCACGCTGACATGCGACACGATGGCGAAATCGACCGCGCCGCGCCGGACGACCTTGTGCGCGTCGCGCGAAAGACCCTGAACGATATCCGCCGTCGCCGTCGGCATCGCGGCGAAGAGGCGTCTCAGGGCTTCGGGGATGATCGACAATGACACCGAGGTCACCGACGCGATGCGCACATGCCCGGCCTGTTGACGGGCATGTGCGAGCATGCGGCGCTTGGCGCCGTCGAAATGGGTGAGCAGCTCTCGCGCCTGCTCAAGCACCAGTTCGCCCAGTTCGCTCAGCCGGTTCTTGCGCTCTCCCTCGAACAGCTTGCCGCCCAGTTCGCCCTCAAGCTGTTTGAGCATCATGGATATCGCCGACGGCGTACGGCCCAGCACCTCGGCGGCGGGCTTGATCCCACCCTGCTCATACGTGGTCAGAAAGACGCGAAAAGCGCGAAGGTCGTTCATGGTCCGAATCCCGCGGGGCAAGTGATAGATTTATTGAAACGATGTTAAGCTAAACGAGTTTGACTGAATACCGGCTCCCGGAAGACAGTGCGAAATAAGCCGCCCGCGCATGCGCGAGAGGACGCAGCCCCACCTACCCCGCCCGGAGTTCCGCCCATGCCTGAACCATCCGTCGCCATACCCGCAGAGGAATTCGCCACGCGCAGGTCTGCCGCGGCCGATCGCGCCCGCGCGGCGGATCTGGACGGGTTGCTGATCTGCGCCCGGGGCGGCGGTACGGTCGACCGTTACGGCGATGTGATGTATCTGAGCAATTTCTATACATCCTTCCCCTATACGCCCGACCATGCGGGGCATTGGAACGGAAGGGCGCATGGCTTCATCATATTGCCGGTGAATGGCGCGCCGACGCTGATCACCGATGTGCCCGATGACGGTCGTATCCGCTTTGATGATGGCGAGATCATTTACACCGATTTCGTGCTGGACGCGACGGTGGAGGCGCTGGAGCGGGCGGGCCTCGCCCGGGCGCGTGTCGGCCTGGTCGGGACGGATGTGATCCCGCTCAGCTTCCACAATCATATAGTCGGCGCCTTGCCGAACCTGCATCTGTCGCCCGCCGATACGATCCTGACCGATTTGCGAAAGATCAAGTCCCCCGCCGAGATCGAGATGTTGCGTCAGGCCAGCCGGATCGGCTCCGGGATGATCGACGCGATGATGGCCGCCGTCGCGCCCGGCGCGACCCATGGCGAGATCGTGGCGGCGGGCATGGCCGAACTCGCGCCGCAAGGGGGCATTCTCTACAACTCGTTCATGGCGCACGGTCATGATGGCGACCCGCCTCATTACGTGCGGATGAACTTCCCCACCTGGTCGTCGCCAAATCGGCTGGTGGAGGGGGACTGGTTCCGTCTGGGCGTTTCCGGAATGGTCGGCGGATATGTGTTCGATCTGTCGCGGGCGCGGTCGATCGGGCGGGCCACCAACCGCCAGGTTGATATATTCGAGGCGGCGATTTCCTGCGTGGAGGCCGGGATCGAGGCCGTTCGCCCCGGAGCGACCGCAGGCAGCCTCGCGGAGGCCGGATTGGGCCGTCAGCGTGAGCTGGGCTTCCCGATGGATGGCGTATTTTCCGGCATGGGCCATGGCGTCGGCCTGGGCTGGGACGCACCCTGGCTGACACCGGACGAGCCGACCGAAATCACGCCGGGCATGGTGCTCTGCTTCGAACGCACCGTACGCCGTGGCGGACTGCTGGGCGATTTCGAGGAAACCGTGCTGGTCACCGAAACCGGGGTTGAACGGCTGACGACCGCGCGGCGACGCTACTGGTAGCCGCGCGATCCGGGCGCACCGACATGGATCAGCCCTTCGCCCTGAGCGCCTCAGTACCCCACGACCGCCTTGATTTCGAAGAACTCCTCAAGCCCATGGACGCCATATTCCCGCCCGTTGCCCGACTGCTTGTAACCGCCGAAGGGCACATCCGTGCCGATGGCGGCGCCGTTGACGATAACCCGTCCCGCGCGCAGACGACGCGCAGCCGCACGGATCAGCGCGGGATCGCTCCCCTGAAGATGGGCGACGAGGCCGTAATCGGTGTCATTCGCCAGAGCCACGGCTTCATCAATATCGGCGTATGTCTGAATACACAGGACCGGGCCGAAAATTTCCTCGCGGCAAATGCGCATCTCCGGCGTCACATCGGCGAAAATCGTCGGGCGGACGAAGTTTCCGGCGTCGAGGCCCTCGGGCTTGCCGACGCCGCCCGCGACCATGCGCGCGCCTTCAGTTTCACCAAGCGCGATATAGTCCTGCACGCGCGCCCATTGCCTCTCGCTGATCAGCGGGCCGATGCGGGTCTCGGGGTCTTCGGGGTCGCCGACTTTCAGCGCCGGCAAGGCTTCCCTCGCCAGCGCGATCACTTCGTCCAGCCGATCCCGGGGGACGAGCATGCGCGTCGGGGAACTGCAGGATTGTCCGCAATTGTTGAAACAGGCCGCGACGCCGGCAGGAACCGCCCGGGTGAAACCGGCGTCGGGCAATATCAGATTCGGGCTCTTGCCGCCCAGTTCCTGCGCCACCCGCTTGATCGTGTCGGCCGCGGATTTGGCCACCGCGATCCCCGCGCGCGTCGAGCCGGTGATCGAAACCATATCCACGAGCGGATGCGCGGAAAGCGCCGCTCCCGCCACTTCCCCCAGGCCAAAGACCATGTTGAACACGCCGGGAGGGGCGCCGGCCTCGTGCAGGATCTCGGCGAACAACATGGCCGATAGCGGCGACAATTCGCTGGGCTTCAGAACCACGGCGCATCCCGCGGCCAGGGCGGGCGCGACCTTCAGCGCCACCTGATGCAGCGGCCAGTTCCAGGGCGTGATGAAGCCGCAAACGCCGATCGGTTCGCGTATCACCCGGGCGGAGGAAAGCTCCGCCTCGAAATCATATTGCTCGATGAGATCCGCATAGAAGCGGAAATGGGCCAGGGCCGTCCCGGATTGCGGGCCGCGGGCCATGGTGATGGGGGCGCCCATCTCGGCTGTGATGCTCCGGGCCATATCTTCGCGCCGGGCCTCCAGCCCGTCCGCTATGCGGCGCAGGAGCGCGGCGCGTTCAGCGACGGGCGTGGCGGCGTAGCTTTCAAAGGCCGCTTTGGCGGCGCGCGCCGCCAGATCGACATCCTCGGCCGACCCCAGCGCGACTCGCGCCACTGCGGCGTTGGTGGCGGGATTCAACGCCTCCACGATCTCCCTGCGCCCGGGAGAGACCCATTCGCCGTTGATATAGTGACGGGTGTTGATCATATGCTCGCCTTTCCTTCTGACGCGCTCAGCCGAAGACGGACCGGTACAACCGCCGCCAGTTGCCGCCCATTATTTTGCGCACGTCTTCGGATGTGAAGCCCACCTCATGCAGCGCGGGAATCAGCGATGACAATTTGCTGATGGAGGGAAGCCAGTCAGGTTTGGCCACCGCGCCCGGCGCGGCGGCGGAGCCCGCGCCATAATTGACCTTGCGCGACCAGCGCCCCATGCGCATCCAGGCGCGATAGGCGTCGTCGGTGTGGTAGCTGTAATCGGTGCCGACGCCGACATGATCGACCCCGGCGATCTCGACGGTTCGGGCGATCAGCTCGGCGAAGCCGCGCGCGCTGGCGCAGGCCGCTTCAGGGGTGATGTTGCGATAGGCCGCGCAACCGATCACGCCCCCTCGGGCGGCGAGTTCCCGGATCACCTGATCCGAGCGATTGCGCTTGTGCGGAAAGATCGAAGACGGGTTGGCGTGGGTTACGGCGATCGGCTTCGGACTGCATTCGATGGCGTCCAGCGTGGTGCGGTCGCCTGTATGGGAACAATCGACAAGAACGCCGCAACTGGCCATTTCCTCGATGACTTCGCGACCGAAACGAGACAGTCCGCTATCTTCATCCTCATAGCAGGAACCGCCCAACTCGTTCTGGTTGTTGTAAGTCACCTGCAATACGCGCACGCCCAGATCGGCGAACAACTCCACAAAGCGGATGCGATCATCGAGGAGATTGGTGTTCTGAAACCCCAGAAGAACAGCCAGCTTGCCTGCGGCGATGCAGTCGTCGATCTCGGCCGAGTTCCGGACAATGCTGATCAGATCGGCATTGGCTCGCTCCATGTCGCGCCAGCGCGCGATGGAGTCCATGGATTCCAGCGCCCCTTCCCAAAAGCCCAATGTGGGCGTCACACAGCGGATGCCGCCCGCAATCAGGGACTGAAAGACTTCACGATCGAATTTGCCGCATTGAAGGGCGTCGACGATGGGCAGATCGGGACTGGTCATTTCAATTCTCTAACATGTCAAGCATTGTGGCTCCGTCAGCCTTGGTCAGCGATCAGCCAGAGCCGGCAATGGTTTTGTGAAGCAAGGCGTTGATGCTTGCCCCTTGATTTTCGGCGCATTCACTGATTTCAGTCAAATTCATTCATCTGAATTTAATTTCAGCATTATTGAA
This sequence comes from Pikeienuella sp., assembly GCA_047974395.1. Lineage (GTDB taxonomy): Bacteria > Pseudomonadota > Alphaproteobacteria > Rhodobacterales > Rhodobacteraceae > Pikeienuella. Next base: position 22,278 of record JBKECG010000350.1, read on the forward strand.
AAATTGGCCCACAGATTTCCGGGGTATGGTTGGGCTTGGCGACATCAGGGGGCGCGCAGGTCGTTCTCGGGGCGGAAGCGCATCGCCGCCCGGCGCCAACGCGCTTTCCTTCAGCGCCTTTGAGGCGCGCGGGGGTGGCGGGCCTCCGTCACCCGCCGGTTTCGCCAGCTTCGTTCAGGAAGCTGCGCAGAACCGGCAGGCGCCGCGCCGAGCGGGACCAGATGACGCCGATCTCGCGTTGCGGCCCATCCTCAAGGATCAGTTTCTCAAGAGCGACGCCATGCGGCCATGGCGCTGGCCAGTCGGGAATGACGGAAACGCCCAGCCCTCGCGACACCATGATGACGATCGCCTCAAGCGAATCCAGTTCGAACTGTTCACGCGGTTGAACCCGTTTCCTTCGCAGGTAACGTTCGACAATCCTGCCGCCCCAGTTGTTTCTGTCATAACGTATGAAGGGCTCGCGCTGCAGCAGGCGCATCGGCTTTGTCATGCGGCTCCCCGGCGGCGCCACAAGAAGCAGATGTTCGCGCCGCAGCGGGAGCCAGTCGAGCGATTTGGGCTTGGCGAATTCCGGCTTCACGATAATCGCCGCGTCAAGCTCGCCTCGATTGACCTGGGCGTAAAGTTCGCTGGAGGCGCCGGGGATCAGGTGAATGTCGACCCCGGGCCGGCGCTGGCGCACCCGGACCAGTATCGCCGGCAACAGACCGGTCAGCGCCGTCTGGATGACGCCAATTCTGAGATGGCCGCGCTCTCCGCCGGGCGAAGACGCGGCCGTGATGTTATCGGCCAGGATCAACATCTGCCGCGCATGGCCGATCAGATCGCCGCCGATCGCGGTGGGCTCCATGCGTTGACCGGCGCGCTGAAGCAGCGGCTGTCCGATTTCGGCTTCGAGCGCCCGGATCCTTTGCGTCACCGCCGATGGGGTGATGTTCAAACGCCGCGCGGCCGCGGCGACGGAACCAAGATCGACGATCAGGAGAAAGGTGCCGAGAAAGCGGGTCTCCATTCAGTTTTCCTGAATATTGAAGCAGGGATTCATTATATTCCCTTAAAAATATCGCAGTGCAAGAATTGCAGCCGGGATCAGGTTCGCCTCGGGCGCGGAGGCGTGAACAAGGACGATGCTACAATGCTCGATCTGAAATTTGCGGCGCGAATGGCGGCGGTGAAACCGTCTCCGACGATCGCCATCGCCCGGATCGCAAATGAGCTGCGACGCGCCGGAAAGGACATTATCGGCCTGTCGCAGGGCGAGCCGGATTTCGATACGCCCCGGCATCTCCGGGACGCGACCAGGGCGGCGATGGAACGGATCGCCGGGGCCTGCGCCGGGCCGATCTGACCAAAGAGAGGAAACCGACATGGATTTCGGAATCGCGAACAAGACCGCGCTGGTGCTCGGGGCGGGCGGAGGCCTTGGCGGCGCCATCGCCGGATCCCTGGCCGCCGAGGGCGTCCGCGTCGCGCTCGGCGACATCAATCTGGAGGCGGCGGAGGCGAACGCGGCCGCGATCCGCGCCGGGGGCGGGCGGGCGCTGGCGCTGGCCTGGGACCTGGGGGATATCGGCCAGATCGAACCGAATATCGCCCGGATCGAGGCCGAGCTTGGCCCGATCGACATTCTGGTGAACAATACCGGCGGGCCGAAGCCCAGCGCCGTCTCCGGGCAGGACCCGGCGCTCTGGCGGGAGAGCTTCGAATCCATGGTGCTCTCGGTCATCGCGCTGACCGACCGGGTCCTGCCCGGAATGCGCGCCCGGAAATGGGGCCGCATCATCACCTCGACCTCCTCCGGCGTCATCGCCCCGATCCCGAATCTCGGGCTTTCGAACGCGCTGCGCACCTCTCTGGTCGGCTGGTCGAAGACGCTGGCGCGCGAGGTCGGCAAGGACGGGATCACCGCCAATATCATCCTGCCCGGCCGCATCGCCACGCCGCGCATCGCCTTTCTGGACGAACAGAAGGCGAAGCGCGAAGGGCGCGGCGTTGACGAGGTCGCCGCCGAAAGCGTCGCCTCGATCCCGGTCGGACGCTATGGCGACCCGGCGGAATATGGCGACGCGGTCGCCTTTCTCGCCAGCGCGAAAGCCGGATACATCACCGGCGGCGCGATCCGTATCGACGGCGGCCTGATCGCCAGCATCTGAACCCAGCACCCGAGCAGAGTGAGAAACATGACGGAAACCACCCTTCCCTATGACGAAGCGCACGCGCGCGAGGCGCTCGGGAGCGTCACCACCGCGACGCTGACGACGATCCTGTTGAAAAAGGGCCTGCGCAATGTCTGGCTGCGCGGCGCGGCGCCGCTGAAACCGGGCCAGCCGCGCATTGTCGGCCGCGCCTTCACCCTGCGTTTCGTTCCGGCGCGAGAGGATCTGGCGACCCCGGAAAGCTGGTCTTCGCCGATCTCGACCCGCGCCGCGATCGAAGCGATGCCCGAAGGGGTGATCGCCGTGGTCGATGCGATGGGGGTGAAGGACGCCGGCATCTTCGGCGACATCCTCTGCGCGCGGATGATGAAGCGCGGCGTCGCGGCGCTGGTGACCGACGGCGTCGTGCGCGACGCGGCCGGGGTTTTGGGGACGGGTCTGCCGGTCTGGTGCGCCGGCGTCGCCGCGCCGCCCTCGGTGGCCGGCCTGACCTTTGTGAACTGGCAGGAGCCGATCGCCTGCGGCGGCGTCGCCGTCTTTCCCGACGACCTTATCGTTATCGACGATGACGGCGCGGTGCTGATCCCGGCGAAATTCGTCACCGAACTGATTGAGGCGGCGATCGAACAGGAGCGGCTTGAGGGCTGGATCATGCGCGAGGTCGATGCGGGTCATCCGCTCCCCGGGCTTTATCCGGCCAACGCCGAGAACAAGGCGCGTTACGAAGCCTGGAAAGCGGAGGAGCTGAAGAAAGGTTGAGGCCCGGCCAGGGCCCTTTGAAATCCGGCGGCGCCGATCCCTTCCACGGCGTCGCCGGACCAGACGCGGGAAATCGCAAGAGACGGGAAGTTCTGCTTGAGATGAGCAAGCCATCCCTTCAAATGGAAGTCAAAACCCGGCGACGCCTGAAATCAGGCCGGGAGGCGCAAGCCCGAAACAAATAAAAACCCTGCAAGGAGACAAGACATGAACAAGATGCTTACCGCCGCCCTGCTCGCCATCGCGACGGGCATGACGCAATCGGTCGCCGCGGAAACCTGGGACATGCCGACCCCCTATGGCGACGCCACCTTCCACACGGCCAATATCCGCGAATTCGCCAGGGATGTGAGCGAGCGCACCGGCGGCGCGCTGGAGATCACGGTTCACTCCGCCGGATCGCTGTTCAAACACCCGGAGATCAGCCGCGCCGTGCGCGGCGGCCAGGTGCCGATCGGCGAATTCTTCATGCCGCTCCTGACCAATGACAATCCGGTTTTCGGCGTTGACAGCCTGCCCTTCCTCGCCACCAATTACGAAGAGGCGCAAAAGCTCTGGGCGGCGCAGAAGCCGGTGATCGAGAAATTGCTCGACCAGCAGAACATGGTCGCGCTCTTCTCGGTGGCGTGGCCGCCGCAGGGGATCTACACCAAGGTCGAGATCAACAGCATCGACGACCTCAAGGGCCTCAAGTTCCGCACCAACAGCCCGACGCTGGAGCAGTTCGCCTCGCTCGCCGGGGCCGCGCCGACCCAGGTCGAGGTGCCGGATATCCCGCAGGCCTTCTCCACCGGCCGGGTCGATGCGATGCTGACCTCGCCGACCACCGGCGTCGACTCGCAGGCCTGGGATTTCCTCAGCTATTACACCGACACCCGGGCCTGGGTTCCGAAAAACGTCGTCGTGGTGAACAAGCGCGCCTTCCGCGCCCTTGATGAAGCGACGCGGAACGCGGTTCTTGAAGCCGCCGCCGCCGCCGAGGCCCGCGGCTGGGAGATGAGCAGGGCCGAGACCGCCGAGAAGGTCGCCACCATGGCGGAGAACGGCATAAACGTGGTCCAGCCCAGCGAGGCGCTGAAGGCCTCGCTGCAGGATATCGGCGCGCAAATGCTGGAAAGCTGGCTGGCCTCCGCCGGCGAGGAGGGCAAGGCGGTCATCGACGCCTATCGCAACTGATCCCGACCATTCCCCGCCGCGGCCGGATCGCCCGGCCGCGGCCCTTATATGGAGGGCGTCATGCGTCCGGCGTTGAACCTGATCTATCGCCTGAGCGGCATTCTCGCGGCCCTGTTCATTGTCGCCATAACCGCTCTTGTTTTCGCCCAGGTCTGTCTGAACCTGACCGACCGGATCGCGACGCTGGCGACCGGGGCGGCGATCGGCCTCACCATCCCGTCCTATTCCGATTTCACCGGTTTCTTCCTGGCTGCTTCGACCTTTCTCGGGCTCGCCTACACGTTGCGGGTCGGCGGGCATATCCGGGTGACCTTGTTCCTGACGCACCTGCCCGCGCGCGCGACGCGCCCGCTCGGGCTGGCGGTTCTGGCGATCGCCGCGCTCATCGCCGGATATGCGGCCTGGTATCTCAGCGCGCTGGTCATCGAATCCCATGAATTCGGGGATCGCAGCTCCGGCATGGTTTCGATGCCGCTCTGGCTCGTGCAGGCGCCGGTCGCACTCGGCCTCTGGATATTCACCATCGCGCTGATCGACGAATGGGCGGTCCTGTGGAAAGGAGAGACGCCGCCCTCCTTCGCCGTCGGCGATTCCCTGCTGAGCGAGTGAGGACGCCATGGACATCGCTCTGATCGCGCTCTTTCTTCTGGTCGTCCTGCTGGCTCTTCTGAGCATGGGGCTCTGGGTCGCCTTCGCGCTTCTTGGCGTCGGCGGCGTGGCCATGGCCGCTTTCTCCAACGCTCCGATGGGATCCGTTCTCGCCTCCACCATCTGGGGACACGGCAATTCATGGGCGCTGGCGGCGCTGCCGCTGTTCATCTGGATGGGTGAGATCCTGGTGCGCTCACGCCTCTCCAGCGACATGTTCACCGGTCTCGCGCCGTGGCTCGGCCGGGTTCCGGGGCGGCTCCTGCACGTGAATATCGTCGGGTGCGGCATCTTCGCCGCGGTTTCCGGCTCTTCCGCCGCCACCGCGGCGACGATCGGCAAGCTGACCATCCCCGAGCTTTCCGGGCGGGGCTACCCGGAAAAGCTGGTCCTCGGCACGCTGGCGGGTTCGGCGACGCTCGGGCTCCTGATCCCGCCTTCGATCATTCTTATCGTCTACGGGGTCGCCACGGACCAGTCCATCGCCCGGCTCTTTGCGGCGGGCATCCTGCCGGGGCTTTTGCTGATAGCGCTTTTCGCCACCTATGTGACCGGCTGGACGATGCTCAGGCCCGGCCGAATCCCGGAAGAGGCGAAGCGGTTTTCTCTCCGTGAGAAAATCTCCAGCTCCCGCCGGCTGATCCCGGTGGTGGCGCTGATCGCCGCGGTGATCGGCTCGATCTATGGCGGCGTCGCCTCGCCGACCGACGCGGCGGCGGTCGGGGTGGTGCTGTCGCTGGTTCTTTCCGCCGCCTCCGGCTCGCTCAACCTGAAGAGCTTCTCCGAAGGGCTGATGAGCGCGGTCGCGACCTCCTGCATGATCGGGCTGATCCTCTCCGGCGCGGCCTTCCTGACCGTGGCGATGGGCTTCACCGGCATTCCGCGCCATCTGGCGGAATGGATCGGGGGGATGGATCTCTCCATCTATGCGCTTCTTGCGGCGCTGACGGTGTTCTTCATCCTGCTCGGCTGTTTTCTGGACGGCATCTCGGTGGTGGTGCTGACCACTTCGGTGATCATGCCGATGGTGCAGACGGCGGGGATCGACCCGCTCTGGTTCGGCATCTTCCTGGTGATCGTGGTGGAGATGTCGCAGATCACGCCGCCGGTCGGGTTCAATCTCTTCGTGATCCAGTCGCTCACCGGGCGGAACATTCTCGCCATCGCCCATGCGGCGATGCCGTTTTTCCTGCTGATGCTGCTCGAAGTGTTGATCATCACCATAGCGCCGGGCATCGTCACCGTGTTGCCGAACGCGATGGCGGGGTAAGATGCGGAAATGATGGAAGAGCGTTCGACCGCGCAGCCCTGGCCGCTCATACGCCCGGCCGGCCTCGACGGGTTTCTGGTGAGTTTCGCGGAGAAGCTCTCCGAACCCGCGAACCGGGCGGCCCTGGCCTTTCGCAGCGCGGTGGAGCGGGCTGGGATCGCGGGGGTGGAGGAAAGCTCCAGCACGCTTGTCTCCTGCTATATCCGCTTCGACGCCTTGCGCGTTCCGCATCGGGCGATGCGACAGGCGCTGGAGACGATCGTCAATTCCGAAGACTGGTTCGCCGCGCCGTTGCCCGAGGGGCGCCGTTTCTGGCGCCTCCCCTGCGCCTATGGCGGCGCGGCGGGGCCTCAACTCGCGGAAACCGCGGAACTGGCCGGGATGACGCCGGAGGAAGCCGTCGCCTCGCTTTCCGCCGCGCGCTGCCGGGTGCGCGCGGTGGGCTTCGCCGCCGGGCAGCCCTATCTGGGCGAATTGCCCGAAATCTGGGACATTCCGCGCCAGTCCGTGCTGACCCCGCGTGTTCCCGAAGGCGCGCTGGTGGTGGCGATCCGGCAGTTCGTGCTCTTCGCGGTTGATGCGCCGACCGGCTGGCGTCATGTCGGCCTCACCGCCGCAAAACTGTTCCAACCCGAAGCCGAGCGCCCCTTCCTGCTCCGCCCCGGAGATGAGGTGCTGTTCACCGCGGTCGCGCCGGAGGCGCTGGATGCGATGCGCCGGGCCGGC
>JBKECG010000399.1:0-8798 GCA_047974395.1 Pikeienuella sp.
GTCGCGCTCGGCCCCGGCGCCGCGCAGGGCGGCCTCGGCCTCGGTCCGGCCGGCGGCGGCGACGTCCAGCGCGGCCTCGGCCTCCCTCACCCCGGCCTCTCGCGCCTGAAGCGCGGCGACGGCGGTGCCCTGCGCCGCGCGGGCGGCTTCCAGCCGCTGGCGGCTGGCGTAATCGGATTTGACCAGATCTTCATAGCGGGCGAGATCGGCTTCGGCCTGCGCGAGGCCGGCCTTCGCCGCGTCCACATCGGCCCGCGCGCCGAGGATCGCGGCGCGGGCCTGTCCGATCTGGCTGTCGATCCTCGTCAGCGCCGCCTGTTTCGCCGCGACCGCGGCTTCGGCGAGATCCAGCGCGACGCGGTAATCGCCATCCTCAAGGGTGATCAGCGGATCGCCCCGCTTCACGGCGTCATTGTCCCTGACCCCGACCGCGGCGACATAGCCGGCGATCTTCGGGGCGAGTATGGCGAAATCGGCGTGGACATAGGCGTCGTCGGTGGCGATCTCGAACCGGCCCACGGTCCACCAGCTCCAGCCGAACCAGCCGGCGCCGGCCAGAACCGCCAGCGCCAGCACGGCCGGGCGCGCGCCCTTGCGCCGTGGTCGCCGGGCGGGGGGCGGCGGGGTTGTCGGGGCGGGCGCGCCGACCTCTCTCCGGTTCGCGACCGGCGCGTCATCGTCGATCCGACGCGCCGCGAACTCGATATCCCTGGGCGCCATCCGCCTACCCTTGCTTGAATGACCGAACCGTTCGGTCAATTCTTGACATAGCCGGCCAAAGACCGCAGATCAAGATGACTGAACGGTATGGTCAATGATGCGCGGGCATGGCCGCTCCGCCTTTTGGGCATGGGCTTCCGGCGCCAGGTGGGGACGCATGATGCAGGGCGCTGAACGGATGACGCCGCGCCAGGCCGGGCCGGCCGATCCCGCCGCTGGCGAATCCAAGCGCGACCAGGTGCTGGCGGGGGCGCGAAAGGTCTTTCTCGGCAAGGGGTTCGCCGCCTCCAGCATGGGCGAGATCGCCCGCGCGGCCGGGGTGTCCAAGGGCACGCTCTATGTCTATTTCAACAGCAAGACCGCGCTTTTCCAGTCGCTGATCGAAGAGCAGAAACGCAACACCGCCGAACGTCTGATCGCCTTCGACCCCGAGGATGACGACGTGGAGCGGGCGCTGCTGGATTTCGCCACCCGCTTCATCCATGAACTGACCGCGCCGGCCCATGTCTCGCTGGTCAGGATGGTGATCGGCGCGGCGGAGGCTTTTCCCGACATCTCCCGCTCCTTCTTCCGCAACGGCGCGGCCTATGGGGCCAGCCGGCTCGCCGCCTATCTCGCCGCGCAGGAGCGCAAGGGCCTCCTGAAGCTCGACGATCCCGAGGACGCAGCCTGGCGTTTCATGGGCATGTGCAACCTGCCGGCGATGACCGCCGTGGTTTGCGGCTGCGAGCGCCCCGGCGCCGAGGAGATCGAGCGCCGGGCGCGGGGAGCGGTCGCCACTTTCATGGCCGCCGCGCGCGTCTGATCGCCCCATTTGCCTGTGCATTTTTAACTATATGTGCATCTATAACGCCGTTATAAGCTCCGGGAAGCCAATCCGGGGCGGGACATGAAGGCGACCTATCGCGAGATCAGAGCCGACCTCCTGCGCCGCATTCAGGCCGGGGAATGGGCGCCCGGCGGGCTGTTGCCGGGCGAACTGGATCTGGCCGAAAGCTACGGCGCCGCGCGGGCCACGGTCAGCCGGGCGATGCGCGAACTGGTCGAGGAAGGCATCGTCGAGCGCAAGCGCAAGGCCGGCACGCGGGTGCGCCCCTCGCCGAAGCGGCAGGCGCGCTTCGAGATTCCGCTGGTGCGGGCCGAGGTCGAGGAGCAGGGCGCCGCCTATCGCTACGCGCTGGTGCGCTCGGAAATCCTCACCCCGCCCGACTGGCGGCGCGCGCGGATGAACCTGCCGGCCGGGGCCGAGGCCCTGCATCTGGTCTGCATGCATTACGCCGACGGCCAGCCCTGGCAACTGGAGGATCGCTGGATCAATCTGGAGGCCACCCCCGCCGCGCGCGAGGCGGATTTCACCGCCTCCGGTCCGAATGAATGGCTGGTGCGGCAGGTTCCCTTCTCCGAGGTCGAGATCGGCTTTCTGGCGGTTTCCGCCGATGAGCGGCAGGCGCGCCATCTCGGCTGCGCGCGGGGCGACGCGCTGTTTCAGGTCCAGCGGCGAACCACATGGCGCGAGCAGATGGTGACATGGGTCGAACTGACCTATCGCCGCGATTACCGCATGACGACGCGATATTGAGACGGGGCCGCCGGAGGAGCGTTGATGAATATCGTCATTCTCACCGGGGCCGGGATCTCGGCCGAATCCGGGCTTGGCACCTTTCGCGACAAGGGCGGGCTCTGGACCCGATATCCGCTGGAGGATGTGGCGACGCCCGAAGGGTTTGCGCGCGATCCGGCGCTGGTGCATGAATTCTACAACATGCGCCGGCGCATCGCCCGCGAGGCCGCGCCCAACCCCGCGCATGAGGCGCTGGCGCGCTTGGAGCGGGCGCATCCGGGCGGGGCGCTGATCGTCACGCAGAATGTGGACGATCTCCATGAGCGCGCCGGCGCGCGCCGGGTGATCCACATGCACGGGGAATTGCTGCGCCAGCTCTGCGCCGCCTGCGAGGATCGGCGCGACTGTCCCGGCGACCTGACGCCGGAATCGCCTTGCCCCGCCTGCGGCGCGGCGGCGCTGCGCCCGGATGTGGTCTGGTTCGGCGAGATCCCCTATCGGATGGAGGAGATCGGCGCGGCGTTGTCGCGCGCCGATCTCTTCGTCTCCATCGGCACATCGGGCGAGGTCTATCCCGCCGCCGGTTTCGCGGCCGAGGCCGCGCGCGCGGGCGCCCGGACGCTGGAGCTGAATCTGGAGCCTTCGGGCGGCTGTTTCGACGAGGCGCGCGTCGGCAGGGCCAGCGAGATCGTCCCCGCCTGGGTCGAGGAGGCGCTGGCCGGCTGAGGCCGGAGGCGCAAAAGCAAACGGCGCGCGCCGGTCAGGCGCAGCGCCGCTGCATGATCATCGGGAAAGAATCAGGCGGAGGCCTGGGCCTTCGCGATTTCCTTCTTCACCTTCAGCGCGCGGGGGGAGAGATCCTCGTCGCGGGCCTTGGCGAGATAGGCGTCGAGCCCGCCGCGATGGTCCACCGAGCGCAGCGCCGAGGCGGCGATGCGGAAGCGGAAATTGCGGCCCAAGGTCTCGCTCTCCAGCGTCACCGGGCTCAGATTCGGCAGATAGCGCCGGCGCGACTTGATGTTGGAATGGCTGACGCGGTTGCCGGTCAGCACGCCCTTGCCAGAGAGTTCGCAGCGACGGGACATTGTTTTTTCCTCGGCGTTCAAGACAACATGGCGTCGCCCGCGTGGCGCCGCCGGAAATCAGAGTGCGCTTCTTATGCGCCTCGCGGTCGAGCGTCAAGCGGCGCCCGCGGGCGTGAACGCGTCAGGATCGTCAGCGCCACCGCGAGATTGACCAGATTCCACGCCACCCCGTTCAGGAAGGCCGCAGTGTAGGAGCTGGTGAGGTCATAGATCCAGCCCGAGACCCAGCCCCCCACGGCCATGCCGATGACCGTCGCCATGATGACCACGCCGACCCGGGCGCCGGCCTCGGCCGGGGGCAGGTATTCGCGCACGATGATCGCATAGGCCGGCACCAGCCCGCCCTGCGACAGGCCGAAGACCAGGCTGACGATATAGAGCGAGGCGAGCCCGTCATAGGGAATGTAGAGCATCAGCGCGACGCATTGCAGGAAAGACCCGAGGATCAGCATGCGCAACCCCCCGATCAGGTCGGCCAGAAAGCCCGAGAGAACCCGCGAGACGACGCCGCCGAGCAGCATCAGCGAGAGCATCTCCGTCCCCGGCGCCGGGCCATAGCCGAGATCGACGCAATAGGCGACGATATGCACCTGCGGCATGGACATCGCCATGCAGCAGCCGAACCCGGCCAGCGCCAGCAACAGCTGCAAGGTCCGGGGCGAGAGCCCGGCGCTCATCTGCGCCGCCTGCGCCCGCGCCCCCGCGGCGGCGAGCGCGCCCGCCGGCGCCCGCCGGCGCAGCATCAGCGCCAGCGGGATCACCACCGCCAGCACAAGCCCGGCCAGCGTCAGATAGAAGCTGCGCCAGCCGTCCACGTCCAGCAGGTCGGAAAGCGCCCAGGGCCAGAGCGCGCCGGCGATATAGTTGCCGCTGGCGCAGATGGTGACCGCGACCCCGCGCCGGCGCATGAACCAGTGAGAGATATCGGCCATCAGCGGCCCGAATCCGACCGCGGAGCCGAGCCCGATCAGGAGATGCGTCAGCGACAGCACGGTCAGCGAGGGCGCCAGCGTCGAGAGCGAGAAACCCGCGCCCAGAACCAGCGCCGAAACGATCAGCGAGATCGTCACCCCGAACCGGTCGACCATGCGCCCGGCGAGGAGATTGCCGAGCCCGAACCCGACCATGCTGACCACATAGGGGAAAGAGGCCGTCCCGCGGCTGATTTCGAATTCCGCCTGCACCGCGGGCATGATGGCGATGAAGGACCATATCCCGATGCTGGCGACCGAACCGGTCATCAGCGAAAGGAAAAGCCGCCACCAGGAATAGCGACTGTCGAGGATGTTCTCATCGTCCATCGCTATCCGGTAGCGCGCGGCCTGACGCTTGTCACGCGATGATTGACGCCATCGGTTCAGGAATGCCTGTCCGAAAGGAAAAGCGAGAGCAGCGCCTCGGCCTCTTCCTCGGGCGCGGCGGCGCCGGTCGCGATCCGGGCTTCGGCGCGAGGGAGGGCGGCGGCGACGGCCGGATGGGCGGCGAAGGCGGCGCGAAGCCCTTCCTCCAGTTCGAAACGCAACCAGCGCCGGGCCTGCGCGGCGCGGCGGGCGTCGCGATGGCCCCCGGCGCGGCGATGCGCGTCGAGCGCGGCCAGCTTCTCCCAGATCTCCTCCAGCCCCTCGCCGCTATGGGCGGAGACGGTGGCGGCGCCGGGCACGCCCGCCGGGTCGCCCTCGCGCGCGCGCATCAGCCGGAGCGCGCCGGCGTAATCGGCGGCGGTGCGGATGGCGGTGGATTTCAATTCGCCATCGGCCTTGTTGACGACGACGTAGTCCGCGATCTCCATGATCCCGCGCTTCACCCCCTGCAATTCATCGCCGCCGGCCGGGGCCATCAGCAGGAGGAAAAGATCGGTCATGTCGGCGACCATGGTTTCCGACTGGCCGACGCCCACCGTCTCCACGATCACCACGTCGAAACCGGCGGCCTCGCAAAGCAGGATCGCCTCGCGCGTGCGCCGGGCGACGCCGCCGAGGGAGCCCTGAGAAGGCGAGGGGCGGATGAAGGCGTTCGGGTCCCGCGAGAGCCGCTCCATCCGCGTCTTGTCGCCGAGGATCGAGCCCCCGGAGCGGGCGGAGGAAGGATCGACCGCCAGCACCGCGACGCGCAGCCCGCGCCCCGTGAGAAGCGCGCCGAGCGCCTCGATGAAGGTGGATTTGCCGACCCCGGGCGTGCCGGAGAGGCCGAGCCGGATCGCCTTTCCCGAGCCGGGATAGAGCGCGCCGATCAGGGCGCGGGCCGCTTCGCGATGATCGGGCCGGGTCGATTCCACCAGCGTGATCGCCCGCGCGAGCGCCCGGCGCTCGCCGGCTTCGACGCGTCTCCTGATGTCGTCCGTGTCGTTCATGCCCATCCCTTCGCCATGGCTCCGGTTCTGGCGGATTTGCGGCGGGCGGGCAATGGCGGGGCGCGCAGTTGGCGCAAACAGGAAATTGTGCGGAGTTGATCTATAGTGCTAAATAAGGCGTAAGAGCGGGGACGGTGTGTGATGACCACGGAAAATATCGCCAGCAATCTGAGATATCTCTGCGGGAAGGAAAAGTCGGTTTCCCATGTGTGCCGGCGGCTCGGCTTCAACCGGCAGCAATTCGGGCGTTATCTCAACGGCGCCAACCGGCCCTCGGTCTATAACCTGACGCGTATATGCCGGCATTTCGGGGTTTCGGTCGATGAGATCGTGATGCCGCACGCGGAATTCCGCGCCCGCGCGGCGGCGATCTCCGCGCCGCCGGGCCAGACCATGTTTCCCGCCCCGATCGCGGAGGAGCTTCGCCGTCTCTCGGCTTCCGCAACGGCCAATCTGGACAGCCATGTCGGCTATCATTTCCGCTATCAGCACGCCTTCGCCTTTCCCGGCTATGTCTTCAAGACCCTGGTTTCGGTCGGAAAGATCGGCGGCCATTACTGCACCAAGCACATAGAGCGCATCCCCCGGAACAACGCGCCGACCGCCGCGCCGCTGATCTTCAAGCATCACGGCCTGCTGCTCGGGCTTTGCGGGCGCATCTTCCATGTCGAGCATGAAGCCTCGGTTCAGGGCGCGGTCAGCCATACGGTCTACGCCCCGATCATCCGCTCGGGGCGGCGGCTCATGTCGGGGGTCGGCTGTTCGATCTCCAGCAGTTCGGACAACCACCCGACCGCGGCGCGCTCGGTGCTGGAGTTCATCGGCCCCGACGCCGATCCGCGCAAGGCGCTGCGCCGTTGCGGCCTGTTCCGGCCCGGCTCCGGCGCGGTCGATTCATATGTCGCCGCCATGATCGACAACCGGAACCGGGAAAGCGAGTTCACGCTTCAGGCGCATCGGGGCTGAGGGGCCGCGTCAGGCCGGTTTCGTCAGCCATTCCCGGTTGGCGCGGTTGTCGATCGCGTCCATGGTCTCGAAATAGCTCACCGCCAGCCGCATGCCGAGCCGACCAAGAAGGCGATAGGGATTGCTCTTCATCGGCAGGGTCGGGAAAGGCAGGGTCTTCGGATCGGCGCCGAGCACCCTTTCGGCCAGCGTCCGGCCCATGACCGTGGTCATCGCCACGCCCCTGCCGTTGAAGCCGAGCCCGGCGAAGATTCCGGGCAGCGGTTCGTGGAAATGGGGCATCATCTCCTCGGTATGGGCCACCCAGCCATGCCAGTAATAATCCCATTTCAGCCCCTTGAGCTGCGGGAAGACCTGCGAGAGCCCGACATGGATGCGCTCCCGGTCGTCGGGCCGGATCGCGTCGTAATGATGCGCCAGCGCGCCGAGCGTGATCCGGTTCTCGCCGGTGCGGCGGGTGTAGAACAGCGCCCGGCGCGTATCCGCGAGCGTGGTGCGGCCGGGCATGACCGACTGAAGCTGCTCCTCGCTCAGCGGCGCGGAGGCCGCCTGAATGGTGCAGACCGGGTTCACCGCCCGCGCCAGCGCCGGAACCGGCTCGGCCGTGGTGTAGGCGTTGGTCGCCAGAACCACGTTCCGGCAGCGGATCGTCGCCGCGCCGCGATTGCAGCCGAGACGCCAGCCCTCCCCCTCCCTGCTCAGCGTATCGGCGCGGGTCTTGGCGAAGATCCGCGCGCCGGCGCGGATCGCGGCATGGGCCAGCCCGCGCGTGTAGCCGAGCGGGTGGATGGCGCCGCCGCGCGGGAAGATGGCGCCGCCATGATAGCCCGGCGCGCCGACCTTTTCGATGATCTCGCGCCGCGAGATCATCTCGACCTCGATCCCGCGCTTCGCCCATTCGCGCTGGCGCGTCTCCAGCAGCGGCATCCTGGCCGGCTTGTGCGCGGCCTGGACCCAGCCATGCTGGTAATGCTCGCAATCAACGCCATGATCGCGGATGACGCCGAAAAGCTCGTCCGCGCAGCCGGCGGCGGCGGCGAAGAAGATCTCGGCGTGGCGGGGGCCGTAGATCTTCGCGATCTCCTCGGGCAGGCGATGGGGCAGGGGGTTCACCTGCCCGCCGCTGCGGCCCGAGGCGCCCCAGCCCGGCTCCTCGGCGTCGATGACGACCACGGCGACGCCCTTGAGCGCCAGTTCCAGCGCGCAGCGCAGGCCGGTGAATCCGCCGCCGATGACGACGGCGTCGGCCTCGATCTCGCCCTCCGGGCGGATCAGTTCGATCTGCGGCCCTGCCGTCGCGGCCCAATAGGAATCGGGCAGCCGGCGATCCCCGTCCGGGACGGGCCCTCCAGCAGGAGAGGATGGGTTCATCGTCACTCTCGGAGATCTCCGTCCGGGGGGTTGTCGCGAAGGCGCCGCCCGGCGCCTTCGCCCATGTCTGAACTGTTTATTCCGCCACGATATGCGGCATGATCACGAAGGCCTTGCGGACATAGTGATCCACTTTCCAGTGGGTCTTCACGCCCTTGGGCAGATACATCGTGTCGCCGGCCTTCAGGTCATAGGCGATCCCGGATTCGCTGGTGACGCAGACCGAACCCTCGATGATGGTGAAGATCTCGGCCGAGGGCTGGCCCGCCCCGCTCCAGCTGCCGGCCTCGCAATCCCAGATGCCGGAGACCAGACCGCCCGAGGGATGATCGACATAGCGGGCGACATTGGACTGCGGATCGCCGACGACATTCAACTCCATGCCGTTGTCGATCGGCCTCCTGAGTTTCTCGATGGCCGGGGACCGGCCGAAAACAACGGGTTCGATGCTCATCTGGAACGTCCTTCTGCGTGATGAGGTGGGCGCGGGCGAGGCCGGAGCCCGGCGCCGCCCGCGCCCGGTGGGGTTACTGGAGAAGCTGGGTGAAGACCTTGTCGATCAGCTCGTTCCCGCGGGTCGAGCAGGTCTCGGTCGGCTTGGTCGGGACGCCCTCGGGGATGTTGATCTCCGGCGCGTTCTTCAGCTCGTCGCGCATGCCTTCGGCGCCGCCCCTGATGCCGTTGGCGTAGCCGGCGTGGGTGGAGATCATCGCCGCCACGTCGGGCTGCGTGGGGCAGTTGATCC
>JBKECG010000435.1:0-3721 GCA_047974395.1 Pikeienuella sp.
CGATGGTGCGCATGGGCGTTCATGAGGCCAGCCGCGAGAACTGGGACTGGGCCGAGGTCGAACGCAACCCGTTCTGGACCGGCGACGCCGCCGCGGCGGAGGCATGGGCCACCTATCTCGACAATCTCCGCAAATCCGGCTCCTCGGTCGGGGCGGTGGTGGAGATCTCGGTCTCCGGCGCGCCTGCGGGGCTCGGCGCGCCGGTCTATGGCGAGCTCGACGCCGATCTCGCCGCGGCGATGATGTCGATCAACGCGGTCAAGGGCGTCGGGATCGGCGCCGGCATGGGCGCGGCCGCGCTGACCGGCGAGGAGAACGCCGACGAGATGCGGATGGGCAATGACGGGCCGCGCTTTCTCTCCAACAACGCGGGCGGAGTGCTGGGCGGCATCTCCACCGGGCAGGAGATCGTGGTGCGGTTCGCGGTCAAGCCGACCTCCTCGATCCTCACCCCGCGCCAGACCGTGGACAAGGCCGGGAACGAGACCGAAATCACCACCAGGGGCCGGCACGACCCCTGCGTCGGCATCCGCGCCGTGCCGGTGGGCGAGGCGATGATGGCCTGCGTGCTGATGGATCATGTCCTGACGCATCGCGCCCAGATCGGCGACGGCGGCGGCGGGATCGGGTAAGGTTACAGCCCCCGGACCAGCGGCGGGAAGAACCGGTCCCCGTCGAAGGCGATGAGCCAGCGCCGCCATTCATCGGGATCGTCGCCGAAATCGAGACTGGCGATCCCGGCCAGCCGGGTGAGGATCTCGGCGCGGGTCATTTCGCGCCGCACGATCTCATCCGGTTTTTCCGGCCCCCGCCGTCGGCTGGCCTTACGCTGCGGGGGGCCCTTCGCATGGGTCACAGGGTATTTCCCGCCGGGCCGGTGGTCGTCATCCAGATGGCTGTCCTCCAGCGCATCGACCAGCGCATGCGCCTCGCGCCAGTGAAGCCACATATGGACGAGGATTTCATCCATCGGATGATGGTCATGGGCGTGGGACCACGCGTTTCGCTCCCTCTCGGTGTATAGCGCCTCAAGCTGCGCGAGATGGAGCCGGTAATAGCGGTCCAGATCCGCCTCGGCGCGGCCCTCGCCGCTCACCGGCTTTTCCCCCGACCGAGCGACGCGCAGGCCTCGACCAGCGCGTCGGCCACGGCGCGAACCGCCGGCGCGCGGCGCAGATCCGCATGGATGACCAGCCAGACCGGGCGCGCCGCCGGGCGCGGGGCTGCGAGTTCGGTCAGCTTCGGGCTTTTCGCGCCCATGATCACCGGCAGAAGCGCGACGCCCAGCCCCGCCTCCGCCGCCGCAAGCTGGGTATGAAAATCGCCGGTCAGGAAATCGACCGGGCGGCCGGCGGCGAATGCGCGCAGCCACGCCTGTTGCGGCACATGGTCCATCGTCTCGTCAAAGGCGATGAAGCGCCAATCCCCGGGCGGCGTCTCGGTTGCGGCGTAGAGCGCATAGTCGAGCGCGCCGAGCCGGCGCATCATGTGCCGTCGCCCCCCGGGCGCGACCATGCGCAGGGCGATATCGGCCTCTCCCCTGTCCAGCGAGGCGACCAGCGGATCAGGCGAAACCGTGATCCCGAGCCGCGGATGCGCGGCGCGCAGCCCGGCCATGGCGGGGATGACGATCTCGCTGGCCAGCACCGGCGGGGCTGAGATCCGCACCCGCCCGTCCAGCGCCCCCTGCCCCGCGCGCGCGAATCGAGCGGCGCTGTCGGCCTGACGCGCCATCTCTCCGGCGATCCCGGCCAGATCCCGCCCCGCTTCGGTCAGCGGGGTGGAGCGCGCGAGCCGCCGGACAAGTCGCCGCCCCAGATCCTGCTCCAGCGCCGCGATCCGCCGCGAGACGGTGGCGTGATTCACCCCGAGCGCCCGCGCCGTCGCCGCCAGCGACCCTTCGCGGGCCAGAACCGAGAAGACATGAAGATCGCGCCAGTCCATCTGATCATTTTCGCACAGATGAAGCGCCGATACACGCAATTCCCGCAGGGGCGGAGAACTGGCAGAAAGCTCCGCGCAAGAAGGAAGGAGAAGCCGATGATCCCGATATCGAAACTTGGCCGCGACGGCCCCGAACTTCCCGTGCTCGGCCTCGGCTGCATGGGCATGTCGGAATTCTACGGCGCGACCGATGACGCGCAATCGCTCAAGGTGCTGCGCCGCGCGGTCGATCTCGGCGTCGCCATGTTCGACACCGCCGACATGTATGGCGACGGGCGCAACGAAGAGCTGCTGGCGCGCCTGCTGGCGGAGGTTGGCGAGCGGGCCTTCATCGCCACCAAATTCGGCATCCGCAAGCAACCGGGCGGCTACGCCCGCAGCATCGACAACAGCCCCGCCTATATCCGCAGCGCCTGCGAGGCCTCGCTGCGCCGGCTGGGGCGCGAGCGGATCGACCTCTATTACCTCCACCGGGCGGAGCCGAACCGCCCGATCGAGGAGGCGATGGAAACCCTCGCCGCGCTGAAACGCGAAGGCAAGATCGCCCATATCGGCCTCAGCGAGATCAGCGAGGAGACCCTGCGCCGCGCCCAGGCCGTCCACCCCGTCGCCGCGGTGCAGAGCGAATATTCGCTGACGACGCGGGATATGGAGGCGGCGATCCTGCCGGCCTGCCGCGCGCTCGGCGTCGCTTTCGTTGCCTATAGCCCGCTCGGGCGCGGGCTGCTCTCCGGCGCGCTGGACCGCAGGGCGCTGGCGGCGGATGATTTTCGCCATCACGCGCCGCGCTTCGCCGAAGACGCGCTGGACGCCAACCTCGCCCGGCTGGAACGGCTTCGCGCCATCGCCGCCGCCCATGAGGCGACGCCGTCGCAGGTCGCGCTCGCCTGGGCGCTGGCGCAGGGCGTCTTCGCGATTCCGGGCACGAAGCGCCTGTCCTATCTGGAGGAGAACATCGCCGCCGCGCGGTTGCGGCTGACGCCGGAGGACATGGCCAGCCTTGACGCCGAATATGCGCAGGGGAGCTTCGAGGGCGCGCGCTACACCGCCGAGGGCATGAAAGGCGTGAATGTCTGAGCGCGCTCAGGCGATCGCGCGCAGCGCCACCATCAGTTTCGCGATCGACGCGCGGGATTTTTCGTCCCGCAACTCTCCATCCGCAAACAGCCCCTCTCTGCTGTTGGAGCCGAGATGGAATTGCGGCTGCGTCAGCACCCGCGCGCCAAAGGGGACGAGGCACTGGCGCAGCATGAACTGCGAAACCTGCCCGCCGGCGTAGCCGCCCGTGGCCGACATGATCGCGACCGGCTTGTCGGCCAGCGGGCCGGGGGCAAACCGGCTCTGCCAGTCAAGCGCGTTCTTCAGCACGCCGGAGACGCCCTTGTTGTATTCCGGCGTCGAGATGACGATGGCGTCGGCGGCGCGGAGCGCCTCGACGAAAGCCGTCACCTCAGGCGGATAGCCCTGATCCTCGACATCGCCAGTATAGAGCGGCAGGTCGATATCGGCGACGGCGAAGGCGACGCCCTCGCCCGCCAGCTCTCCGGCGGCGCGCACCAGCGCGGAATTGGTGGAGGCGCGCCGCAGCGAACCGGAAACGCCCAGCAGATTGAATGTCATGCGGCCTCTCCGGCTTCGAACCCCGGGCGGCGGCGGATCTCCGCACCCCGCCCGCCTTGCGACCTCATGCCATAACGCCGCCCTTCTGGCCAGACGGGCCCGCGGCGGGGCATCGCTCACTGAAGGGCGGGAGATCGGCCTGCCGCAGGATCGCGAG
>JBKECG010000455.1:0-8624 GCA_047974395.1 Pikeienuella sp.
ATCCTCGGCCACCGGCTCGCTGGCGACGCAGGCGCGGCTGTCGCAGACCTGGAACTGCGCGCGGCCGATCTCGCGCCCGTCGATCTTGACCTCGACCCCGGCGGGCAGCAGCACGCCGAGCGGGGCGTCGATCTGCAGCAGGGCGGCGATCGGCTCGCCTTTCGGGGTCTTGGCGCCGTCGGTCTTGCGGATGGCGGCGCGCAGCACCGCCTGTCCGTCCGGGCGTTTGCCGACCTGCGCCATCACGCAGGCTTCGGGCTGGGCGGCGGCGCAACGGATCTCCCAGGCGCCATGCGTTTCCTTGAGCGTGGCGGCCTGCTGCTGCGGTTGCTGCTGCTGGGCCTGGTCCTGCGCGGCGGCGAAGAGCGGCGTGAAGCCGAGCGTGGCGGCGAAAAGGGCGACGGTCGTTTTGCGAAGCACGTTGACGTTTCCTTGTCAGCTTTGCGCCACTGGGCGCTCGAATCGTAAGATGGAGTGATGGTGGGTGAGCCTGCCGAAATCAAGGCGGCCGATCTGCCCGTTTGAAAATCCGATCATCAGAATTGGCCGTCACATAGAAAAGGCGCTCTCGCGAGCGCCCTTCCTGCGAGACTGTCCGTCTCTTCTCTCTCCCTGTCGAACCGGCCGTGGCAAGTTCTAACCGCAGACGCTATTCCGAGTCCCCTGCGTCGTCAACGAAAAACAGGCCGAATCGTCGTAAATCCGTCATGATTCAGCCGGGGCCGGGGCTCAGAAATAGAGATAGAGCATCAGCGCGAGCAGAACGGCGGCGATCCCCGCCTCGATGGTCGCGCGGGTGCGCTGCGCGCTCATCAGCCGGTTGCGGGTGAAGGCGAATCTGGTTTCGCTGCCGCCCGTTGCGGCGATGACCTCCCGCGTGGCGTTCATCACGCTCAGCCGGTTCGGTTCGGTCGAGAAGATGAAGACGCCGATCACCAGCGCCCCGAGCCCGAGCGGCCCGTAACCGCCGCCATCGTCAAGCAGATGAAGCCCGGTGACGGCGATGGCCATGCCGGCGAGGATGATCGCGATGGATCTGGCCGGGGGCGTGTATTTACGCGCGCGCGCGGCCTCGATCTGCTCCGCCGTGGGGGTCAGGTCGCCATGGGCGAGCGGGCAGCGGAGATAGCAATAGACCGCATGTGTCGCCTTCAGCGCCACGAGCAGCGTCACCAGCCAGGCGCGCCAGTCGCCGCCAAGCTGGCTCATGCCCTGAAAGATGCTTTCCATCAGTGAACCTCCGCGCCTTTGGCCGTGAGCTCATCCAGCACTTTCGCCCAGATATCGGGCGGTTGCGCGCCGGTCACGACATGGCGGCCGGCGACGATGAAGGTGGGCACGCTGTTGACGCCGATCTCGCGCGCGGTCTTTTCCTCGTTCTCCAGGGCTTCGCGATCGGCGTCGCCCTCGAAAAGCCGGCTGAGGACGGCGCGCTCCATGCCGACGCTTTCGCCCACATCGAGCAGCAGGTCGCGGTCGCCGATATCCTCGCCGCGCTCGAAGAAGCGGGTGAAAAGCTGGCTCACCAGCGCCGATTGCGCGCCGCTTGCGTGCGACCAGCGGATCAGACGATGCGCGTCGAACGTGTTCGGCATCCGTTCGATCAGGTCGAAACGGAATTTCAAGCCCGCTTCGAGGCCGAATTTCTCTATCTGCGCATAGAAAAGAGCCGCGTTCTCGGCCCCGAATTTCTCTTTCAGATAGGCGCGCCGGTCGGCGCCGCCCGGCGGCATGTCGGGATTGAGCTGAAACGGACGCCAACGGATGTCGAAGGGCTGTACGCCTCTCATCCTCACGGCGTGGTCGAAATTCGCCTTGCCGATATAGCACCACGGGCAGACCGGATCGGAGATGATGTCGAGCGTGATCATCGCCGGATTATGGGGCCAGTCCGCCGGATTTGAAACCATGCGCCGCGATCAGGTCGCGGCGGCGCAGCTTTCCATTCGGATTGCGCGGCAATTCCGTCAGAAAGTGGATGATTTTCGGCATCTTGTAATCGGCGAGCCGGTCCGCGGCGTGGGCGCGCAGCGCCTCCTCGGCCGGGTCGCCCTCGACGGTCAGGAAGGCGGCGATCAGTGAAAGATCCTCGCGCACCGGCAATT
This sequence comes from Pikeienuella sp., assembly GCA_047974395.1. GTDB lineage: Bacteria > Pseudomonadota > Alphaproteobacteria > Rhodobacterales > Rhodobacteraceae > Pikeienuella. The sequence goes on from JBKECG010000455.1 coordinate 2,106, forward strand.
CCACCGCCGCCGCGCCGGTGACCGCAGGGTGGGAGAGGAAGGCCGCCTCCACCTCTTCCGGCGCGACGCGATAGCCGAGCGCGTTCATCTGATCGTCGGCGCGGCCATGAAAGGCGATATAGCCGTCCCGATCCATCACCCCGACATCGCCGGAAAGGAACCAGTCGCCGCGCATCGCCGCCTCGGTCTCGGCTTCGCGCCGCCAATAGCCGAGCATCAGGCCCGGATCGGCGCGATGCGCCGCGATCAGCCCGGTCTGGCCGAGGGGAACCGGCGTCTCGCCGCCGTCGAGCGGCAGAAGGGCGACGCGTCGCCCCGGTTGCGGGCGGCCGGCGAAGCCGGCGCGGTGCGGGGTGTCGGGGGATGAGGAGATATAGGTCGATATCTCGGTCATGCCGAGCGCCTCATGGACCGGCTTGCCGGCGCGCGCGTCCCATTCGGCGCGGGTCGAGGCGGCCATGGTCTCGCCGGCGGACAGCGCATGACGAAGCCCGGCGAAGCCCTCCAGGCTGGTATCTGATTTCAGCAACTGCCTGTAAACGCCTGGAGCTGCGGCGAATATGGTTGCGCCATGATGCGCCGCAAGCGCCGGCCAGACGCCCGCGTCGCGCGGCCCGGCATAGATCAGCGTCGCCGCCCCGACGGCCCAGGGGTCCATCAGTCCGGCACCGAGCGTATAGGTCCAGTTGAAGGCCCCGGCATGCAGCATCAGGTCTTCCGCCCCGAGCCCGTACCAGCCGCCCCACATCATCCGCCGCGCCCAGGCCGCCCGGTGCGCATGGGCGACGCCCTTGGGGTGGCCGGAGGAGCCGGAGGTGTAGATGATGTAACCGAGATCGTCGGGCGCGGTGTCGGCGAATTCGGCCTCCTCGCCGTCGATCTCCTCGGGGGCGATGGTCGGGGCCTCCGCCCCGTTGAAGCCCAGCCCCGCCGAGGCGACGATCAGTTTCGCGGCGGTGTCGGCGGCGACATAGGCGGCCTCATCCGCGCTCAGCTGGGTCGAGGTCGGGACCGGAACCGCGCCGAGCGCGGCCGCGCCGAGGAAGAAAATCGGGAAGTCGGTCGAATGCCCGATCCGCAGCATCACCCGGTCGCCGCGCCGAACGCCCCGCGCCGCCAGCCCGCCCGCCGCCCGGCGCACGCGGGCGCGAAGCGCGGCGTAGCTCAGCCGCTCGGGGTTCGGGTCCCGGGCCGCATGCGCGACGGTGAGCGCGATCTTTTCATCCGGCCCGGCCGCCAGCGTATGCGCGGCGAGGTTGAAACGGGCCGGGCAGGGCGGCGGCGGGCCGAAATCGCAAAGACTGGTCGTGAGCGGCTTCATGATCATCCATGCTCGTAAAACGGGGCGCATCGGCGTATTGCTGGGCGCGAGGAAAGGATGCGGCGATGAGCGACGGCGAACAATCCCGCGAGGCGGAAAAACTGCTGAGGATCGCGGCCAGCGAAGGGCCGGGGCCGCGCGTCGCGCCGCTGAAGCTCGGCGAGCGGGTGCGCGCGATCCGGCAGGCGCGGAACTGGACGCTGGAGGAGGCGGCGCAGCGCGCCGGGCTGGCGCGCTCGACGCTCTCCAAGATCGAGAACGAACAGATGTCGCCCACATTCGACGCGGTGCAGAAGGTGGCGCGCGGGCTGGATGTGGACGTGCCGCAGCTTTTCCAGCCGGCGCCGGTGGACCGGGTCTCCGGCCGGCGCGCCGTCACCCGCAAGGGCGAGGGGCGCGCGCATCCGACCGTGACCTATGAGCATGAACTGCTCGCCCACGAGATCAGCCGCAAGCGGATGCTGCCCTACAAGGCCGTGGTCCGCGCCCGTGATTTCAATGAGTTCGACGATTGGGTTCGCCATGCGGGTGAGGAGTTCATGCTGGTCCTCTCGGGCGTGGCGCGCCTGTTCACCGAATTTTACGAGCCCGTCGAACTCGCCGCCGGCGACAGCGCCTATTACGACGGCTCGATGGGTCATTGCGTGATCTCGGTGAGCGAGGATGACGCGGTCATCCTCTGGGTCACCTCCATGTAGGGTCTCAGAGCGCGGTCCATCCGCCATCGACCGAGATCGTCGTGCCGGTGATCTGCGCCGCATCCTCCGAGCAGAGGAAGGCGACCGTGCCGCCGATCTGATCGGTGGTGGCGAACTGCTTGGAGGGCTGGCGGGCCAGCATCACCTCGCGAATCACCGTCTCCCGGTCCATGCCGTATTCCTTCATCGTGTCGGGGATCTGCTTTTCCACGATCGGGGTCAGGATATAGCCCGGGCAGATGGCGTTGGCGGTGATAGGCTCTTCGGCGGTCTCCAGCGCGGTGACCTTGGTGAGGCCGACGACGCCGTGCTTGGCCGCCACATAGGCGGATTTGAACGGCGAGGCGGTCAGCCCGTGCGCCGAGGCGATATTCACGACCCGCCCCCAGCCGCGCTTGCGGATGATCGGCAGCGCCGCTGCGGTGGTGTGGAAGGCGGAGGAGAGGTTGATCGCGATGATCCGGTCCCATTGCTCCACCGGGAAATCCGGGATCGGCGCGACATGCTGGATGCCGGCGTTGTTCACGAGGATATCCACCCCGCCGAAGGCCTTCGCCGCCGCCTCGACATAGGCGCGGCAGCTTTCGGGCTTCGACATGTCGCCCTGCACGTAACGCACATCGGCGCCGGTCTCCTCGGCCAGCTTTTTCGCCAGCGCGTGGTCCTCGGGCGCGTCGGTGAAGGAGTTGAGCGCGACCGACGCGCCGCGGAGCGCGAGTGTGCGGGCGATACCGAGGCCGATACCGGAATTGGAGCCGGTGACGAGAGCGACCTTGCCTGAAAGTGAACGATCGGACATCTGAGCGCCTTGATGCTGGTTGGGATTGCAGCGCACCATAGCCCCGGCGCGCGGCGATGATAAGACGGGATCGGCAAGGGGCGCGCACAGAAAAAAACGCCCCCGCAAGCGGGGGCGTCAGTGCATTGAGGCAGGTTTCATACAGGCAAGAAACCTATCGAGCAGTGAGGTGAAGATGCGCGAGCAGCGGCGGAATAGCAAGCCCAAAATGCACGGCCCGGCCAGATTTGGCCGTAATTCATTTGTCAGAAAATTGTTGCGTTACGCGGGTCTGCCGCTCTTTGTTGCGCTCGCGGGTTCACCTGCCGGCGCGACCGGCGCTGGAATCGCCATGTATGGCGAGCCGGAATTATCACCTGATTTTAACTATTTGCCCTATGTAAATCCCGATGCGCCGAAAGGCGGCGTGATACGTCTCGGGGAAGTGGGCGGTTTCGACAGCCTCAATCCCTTCATCGTGAAAGGGACCGCGCCGGGCCATCTGCGTGGGCTGGCGTTCGAATCGCTTCTGGGCCGAAACTGGGATGAGGCCTTCTCACTCTACCCGTTGCTGGCGGAGCGGGTGGAGATCGCCGGGAATCGGTCCTGGGTCGAATTCACGCTCGATTCGCGGGCCCGATTCTCCGATGGCGATTCGGTGACGGTCGATGACGTCATCTTCTCCATGGAGCTTCTGGCGGCGGAGGGCAGACCGAATTACCGCAACGCCTGGTCGAATGTGGCGCGCGCCGAACGCATCGGCGAACGGGGCGTGCGCTTTCACTTCCGCCGGCCGGAGCGCGAGGCGCCGCTGATTCTGGCCCTGCACCCGATCCTGAAGCGGAGCGATCTGGAGGGGCGCGCCTTCGCCGAAACCACGCTGGAGCCCCTGATCGGCAGCGGTCCTTACACGGTCGGCCGGTTCGAACCGGGGCGGAGCGTCAGCTTTCGCCGCAATCCCGATTACTGGGGCCGCGATTTGCCGCTGATGCGCGGGCAGGCGAATTTCGACGAGGTGCGGATCGAATATTTCCGCGACGCCAACGCGATGTGGGAGGCGTTCAAGGCCGGCGCGATCGACATTCACCGCGAGGCGGACCCGGCGCGCTGGCGCGACGGTTATGATTTCGCGGCCGCCCGCGAAGGGCGGATCGTGCGGGAGGGGATCCCCAACGGGCGCCCTTCGGGGATGCGCGGTTTCGTCTTCAACACCCGCCGTCCGCTCTTCGCCGATATCAGGGTGCGCGAGGCGCTGACGCTGGCCTTCGATTTCGAATGGATCCAGCGCGCCGTGCTGATCGGCGCCCACAAGCGGATCGTCAGCTATTTCGGCGGCTCGCCGCTGGCGCATGCCGGACCGGCTGAGGGGAGGGAGCGCGCGATTCTCGCGCCCCACGCCGCAGCCCTGCCCGAAGGGGCGCTGGACGCGGCGATCGAACAGCCGGTCTCCGCCGGCGACGGGCGCAACCGGCGCAATCTCCGCCGCGCCGCAGCCCTGCTGGAGGAGGCCGGCTGGAAAGTGGTGAACGGGCGCCTGACCGACGCCGAAGGCCGCCCCTTCGCCTTCGAGATCATGCTGGGGCGGAGCGCGGATGAGCAGATCGCGACGATCTATGCCGGGGCGCTGAAGAAGCTTGGCGTCGAGGTCTCGATCCGGTTGGTCGATGCGGCGCAGTATCAGTCGCGCAGGACCGATTATGATTACGACATGATCGTGAACGCCTGGGCCTTCTCGCTGTCGCCGGGGATCGAGCAGCGGTTCTACTGGGGCGAGGCGGGGCTGGAGGAGCCGGGCACCCGCAACTATATGGGCGTCGCCAATCCGGCGGTGGAGGCCGCGCTGGACGCGCTGATGGCGGCGATCGACCCAGAGGGTTTCACCGCCGCCGTCCGCGCGCTGGACCGCGCGCTGACCGCCGGGCGCTATGTGGTGCCGTTCTGGTATGAGCCGGAAAGCTGGATCGCGCATGACGCGCGGCTGAAACGCCCGGAAAGGACGCCGGTCTATGGCGACTGGACCGGCTATCTTCCCGATGTCTGGTGGCGGGCGGAATAGGGCGGCCTCATGCCTCCGCAGGCTCCGGCTTCGGGGCCGCCGGGGCGGGGGCGGGGGGCTCCGCCCGGTTCGGCGGCGTCACCAGCCCGGCGGAGATGATCAGCTTCGCCGCCTCCTCGATGCTCATGTCGAGCATCACCACATCCTCCACCGGCACGAACAGCAGAAAGCCCGAGGTCGGGTTCGGCGTGGTCGGCAGGAAGACGGAGATCATCTCCCGCCCGTCGAGCCGGGTCGGGATCTCGCCGCGCGTCTCGGTGGAGACGAAGGCGACCGCCCAGATCCCCTTACGCGGATATTCGACGAGGCAGGCCTTCTTGAACGAGGTCTGCGACTGGCTGAGAATTGTTTCCGCGATCTGTTTCAGCGCATTGTAGATCGAGCGGATGACCGGCATCCGCGCCACCCAGCTTTCGCCAAGCCGCACGATCTGACGTCCGACGATATTCTTGGTCAGCCAGCCGATGACGGTGGTGAAGAGCAAAAAGACGATCACTCCGAAACCGGGCACGTCCGAACCGAGATAGGTGCCCGGATTATAGACCGAGGGCACCCATGGCACGATGGATTCGTCGATCAGCGTGATCGTGGTCCAGGCCAGATAGACGGTCAGCGCCACCGGCCCGACCAGCACGATGCCGGCGAGAAAATTGGTCCGCAACCTTTGCAGCAGGGTCCGCTTTGGCGGCCTGATGATCCCCTTCGGCTTCGCGCGCCGCACCTTGGCCATGTGTCGTCCCCCGTTGAACAGCCGGCCTTATCTAGTAGCCGAGATTGCGGTTCACAATGTGCTGCATCTCCTCGCCGTGGATCATGCGCCCGATCTGCTCCACCACCACCCGCGCGGCGAAGCCGGCGCGGGTCGCGGCGGCGATATGCGGGGTGACGGTGACGCCGGGATGGCCCCAGTAGGGATGATCCGCGGGCAGGGGCTCCGTGGTGAAGACGTCAAGCGTCGCATGGGCGATCCGGCCCGATTCCAGCGCGGCCAGCAGCGCCTCGTCGTCGATCAGCGGGCCGCGCCCCGGATTGATGACGCAGGCGCCCCGCGGCGCCAGCGCCAGCGTTTCCGCGTTGAGGATATGCTTCGTCTCCGCCGTCGCCGGCAGGATGGTGATGATGATTTCGGAGCGGGTCAGGATCTCCCGCAGGCCCTCATCGCCGTGGAAACATTTCACGCCCTCGATGGATTTCGGCGTGCGGCTCCAGCCGGCGACGTCGAAGCGGAGCCGCGCCAGCATCCGCGCCGCGTCCCGCCCGAGCGCGCCGAGGCCGAGGAGCCCGACCCTGCGGTCGCGCGACAGGGGCGGCGGCGCCGGGCGCCATTCGCCGGCCGCGCTGTCGGCGAGGCGGCGGTCGGTCCCGAGATGATAGCGCAGGACATGGCCGGCGATATAGTCGGTCATGCCCTCGGTCAGCCCCGGCTCCACCATCCGGCAGAGTGTGGGCCCCTGGGGCAGGGTGGGGTTGCCGAGGAACCGCTCGACCCCGGCCCAGGTGCTCTGGATCACCCGCGCGCCGCGATAGGGCGCGAGATCGGCGGCGCCGAGCACCGGGTTCAGCACCAGCATATCGACCGCATCGGGGTCGATCTCCGCCGCGTCGAGCCGGAGCGTGAACGGCACGCCCAGCTCCTCGCGCCAGCGCGCCAGCTCCGCCCCCCATT
>JBKECG010000414.1:0-2935 GCA_047974395.1 Pikeienuella sp.
ATCTCCTTCTTCGTCAACGCCGGCATCCGCTTCGTCACCGAGATGTGCAAGATGCGCGCCTTCTGCGACCTCTGGGACGAGATCTGCCGCGAGCGTTACGGCGTCACCGACGAGCGTTTCCGCCGTTTCCGCTATGGCGTGCAGGTCAATTCGCTGGGCCTGACCGAGCAGCAGCCGGAAAACAACGTCTATCGCATCCTCCTGGAGACGCTGGCCGTCACCCTCTCCAAACGCGCCCGCGCCCGGGCGGTGCAATTGCCGGCCTGGAACGAGGCGCTCGGCCTGCCCCGGCCCTGGGATCAGCAATGGTCGCTCCGCATGCAGCAGATCCTCGCCTATGAGACCGATCTTCTGGAATTCGACGATCTCTTCGACGGCAACCCGGCCGTGGACGCCAGGGTCGAGGCGCTGAAGGCGGGCGCGCGCGAGGAACTGGCGACGATCGACGGCATGGGCGGCGCCGTCGCCTGTATCGACTACATGAAGGCGGCGCTGGTGGAGGCCAACACCGCCCGGCTCGGCCGGATCGAGCGGGGCGAGACCGCGGTGGTCGGCGTCAACCGTTACCAGAGCACCGAAGCCTCGCCGCTGACCGCCGGCGAGGGCGGCATCCTCACCGTCGATCCCGCCGTCGAGGCCGAGCAGATCGCCCGGCTGAAGGCATGGCGCGCCGGGCGCGACGAAGCCGCGGTGAAGGCGGCGCTGGCGGGTCTGCGCGCCGCCGCGCGCGAGGGGCGCAACATCATGCCGCCCTCCATCGCCTGCGCGAAAGCTGGGGTGACGACTGGCGAATGGGGTTTCGCCATGCGGGCTGAATTCGGCGAATACCGCGCCCCGACCGGCGTCGGCGCCGCCGTCTCCAACGCCGCCGAGGGGCTGGATGAGATCAGGGAGGCGGTGCGGGAGGCCTCCGCCCGCCTTGGCCGGACGCTGAAATTCGTCGTCGGCAAGCCGGGGCTGGACGGCCATTCCAACGGCGCCGAGCAGATCGCCGTCCGGGCGCGCGATTCCGGCATGGACGTGACCTATGAAGGCATCCGCATGACGCCCGAGGAGATCGTGAAACGCGCCATGGATGACGAGGCGCATGTGATCGGCCTCTCGATCCTCTCCGGCTCGCATCTGCCCCTCATCCAGGAGGTGATGGGCCGGTTGCGCGAGGCCGGGGCCGCGACTCCGGTCGTCGTCGGCGGCATCATCCCCGAGGCCGACGCCGCCGCGCTCCGGCAGATGGGGGTGGCGCGGGTCTACACGCCCAAGGATTTCGACCTGAACCGGATCATGTTCGACATTGTCGGGCTGGTCGGCAAGGAGAAGGCTGCGGCCTGAACCGCCCGATCCGCGCCGTTCGCTCCCTTGACAGATCGCGCCTCAGGGCGGAGGACGCGCCCGGTTTCATGATGCGCAGCCTTGGGAGCCTCTGTAATGCTTGAAGAACTCGCCGCCCGTTTCGTCATCCTCATCGAGGGCGAGGCCGCATCCATGCTGATGTTTCTCGGAATCCTCCTCGCCGGAGCGGGCGTCGCCGCCATTCTCGCGCTGCTCAGGCCTGGCGAGGCGCGGCTGCTCCGCGCGCCCTATTTCGCGCTTTGGGCGCTGACCATCTTTCTGGCCGTCGCCGGGCAGAGCGTCTGGCTCGCCACGCCGGAGGCGGTGTCGGGCGGCTATCTCTGGGTGGTTGTGGCGATCTCCGGCCTGTCGATGCTGATCGCCGGCTTCTGTCTCTGCTGGCTCGCCATGGCGCGCGCGCGCGACGGGTTCGGAAATGCCGGCATGGCGCTGTTCGGCTTCATTCCGCTCCTGAACCTCTGGCTGCTCTTCAAGCCGTCCGAGGGGGAGGAGGGCGCCCGCCGCGTCGCCGCCCCGGCCATGATCACCGGCGCGGCCGGCGTCGTGATCGGTCTGGTTCTCTTCATCGCCGGCAGCGGCCTGAACGTCTACATGGAGAAGAAGGTCGGGGAGATCGGGCGGAACGCCGATCAGATCACCTCCGGCGTCACGCTTCTGCTCCGGGCCAAGGGGCTTGAGGAGACGCTGCGCGCCATGGCGGCCGAAGCCGATCTGCCCGTCAGCGTCGACTCGGCGACGATGCTTATCCGGGTCGAGGCCGAGGGCGAGGCGCTGAAGCGGACCTATGTCGTCAGCCTGCCGGATTTCGGCGTCTCGGATGAGTTCCGCGAAAACGTGAAGACCCATCTTTGCGGCACGGCGCCCTTCAAGCCGCTCTTCGCCGCCGGCGCCGCCATCCATGAAATCTATGTAAGACCCGATGGCGGCGGGATCGGCGAGGTGAAGGCGGTTGCGGGCGATTGCGGTTCGCAATAGGCCGGCGCGCATCACCGCAAGGGAAGGAGCCCACATGACCGATCATCGCCTCATCGTCGCGCTGGACCCGCCGCAGGTCGCCCACGCCCTCGCCGGCGAGGAGCTCGCCGCGCGGCTCGGCGATACGGTCGGGTTCTACAAGATCGGGCTCGGCATGCTCACCGGCGGCGGGCTGGCGCTGGCGATGACGCTGAAGGAGCAGGGGGCGCGGGTCTTTCTCGACCTGAAGCTCTTCGATATCGGCGCGACGGTGGAGGCGGCGGTGCGGGGGCTGGCGGCTTTCGATCTCGATTTCCTGACCGTCCATGGCGACCCTTCGGTCGTGCGCGCCGCCGTGCGCGGGCGCGGGGGGGCGGGAACGAAGATCCTCGCGGTCACGGTTCTGACCTCCTCCGACCGCTCGGATCTGGACGAGGCGCTGATCCGCGAGGGCGCCGAAAACGAGATCGTGCTGGAGCGCGCGCGCCGTGCCTTCGGGGCCGGGGCCGACGGGGTGATCGCCTCGCCGCTGGAGGCGGCGGCGATCCGCGCCCTGCCCGAGGCCGCCGGGCGGCTGATCGTCTGCCCTGGCGTGCGCCCCCCGGGCGCCGCCCTCGGCGAGCAGAAGCGA
>JBKECG010000109.1:0-12286 GCA_047974395.1 Pikeienuella sp.
CAAATCTGACGAATTTCCCAGACTCTGCCGATAACTTTCTGTCCAGGTCATGATTGGCTAAGTTCGCCAGGAACAGAGATGCAGAGGAGCCTTGAGGTGTGCCTTTTACCTTTCTTTTAAAGGTCGATGTCCGATGGGCTTCCGAATTCCCTAAGCGATGGTGAAGGAATGCTTCAAAAACATGGCGCTCATGAGGCGTGAGGCTCACAGTGGCGCGATCAGAAATTTTTCTTTTTAGATATCTGGCAGGAATGTTGTCGAAGTATTTCTCAAAATCAATTTGAACCGCAAACAGCTTGCCATCCTTGTCAAAGTCACGAAGTGCAAGGATTGCATCGAAAACGTTTTTGTCTGGATGGTATGCGTAGGAATTTGGTGAAAGCCTCTTTTTGTTCCGGTTTAATGTCCGGCGAAGTAAAACATTGGCTACTGCCGCGTCCGGTATCCCAAACGCAGTAACTTCGCGTTTTGATCCGTCCGGCTTCGGAATCTCGAATAACACTGCGGGTTCGGGATCGTAGTTCTTGTTAAGGATCTTGTGCCAAATTGCGGTGGCGATGACATTCGCATTGCGCTTGCAATGTTTAGGGTCGAAGTGGCGATGCAACGGTGTCCGCGCTCTCGTGGCAGGAACACCTGCCACACCTCCGGTCCTCCGCTCTAATTTCTCTATGTACTTTTCTTCTTTCTCCGCCTGCTTTCGATCTTTGTCGAAGGCTTTTTTGCTAAGGCGCTTGATTTCAAACTTAATCTCGTTCCGCATCAATTCTTCCATGAAATGTCGGTGAGGCGCATAGAGTAAGGGGAAACGACGATTGCGTTCGTCGATACCGTCCAGTAGTTCTCTCAAACCACTGTCGCCAAATCAGTTTCCCGAAATGGACGTCATCGACCCCATAAGGGCCGGGTAGGTCGCGCCTCACCTAGGCTCCACGCCCTTCAAGTATTTGGATCAAAAGCCGCGAGGCGAGTCAATCACAGATTGCGGGTTCAAAAGTCAGGCGGCTCTTCAAGTTCGTTCGGGCCGATAATCGGTGATTGAAGGAGGTCGCACCTAAAGCGAACCTCCGCTCCCCGCCCTTCCCCTCACCGCGTCCCCCTCACCTTCCCCACACACGCCGCCGCGATCTTCACCCGCGTCAGCCCCCGCGCCTTCGGGGCCGCCTCCAGCCAGAGGTCGCGCCGGCCGCGCCCGTGGGCAAGCTCAGCGGCGCAGCAGCCGGAACGCCTCCGACGCGCCCCAGCCGGCGAAGAGGGCGACGAGGATGGAGAGGACGCCGTAGACCGGCGCGCGTTCATGCGCGAGGTTGAAGATCCAGCGTTCTATGCCGACTTTCCTGACCTCGATCGCGGTGGTGAAGCTGTCCAGCACCCTGCCGCCGCGCAGCAGGAAGACGCGCGCCTCGTAATCGCCCTCGACGATGTTGGAGGGGAGCTGGAACCGGGTCTGGAACAGGGTCCGCTCGATGACCCCGACGCCGCCGATCTCCTCGAAATAGACGCCGGAGGCGCGGTTGAGCCGGATCACCGCCTTGCGGAAATCCTCCGGGTTCTCGACATTCCCGGCCTCTCCGATCAGCCGGACCGCGCGGTTGATGCTGATCCGGTGCCTCAGATCGTCGGTGCGCGACAGGATCTCCGGCAGCGGGCCGGTGGCGGAGACGGCGTAGAAGCTCGGCGCCTGGTCGATCTCCACGCTTTCCCGGTTCACCCAGATGCCGAAGGCGCGGTCCTTCTTGCGGATCTTCACCCGCTGGTCGGGGCCGGCGACAGTGACGATGATGTCCAGATCGTCGTCGCGCGCGTCCGGGTGGCGGTTGCGCCCGACAGCGCCGAAGACGAAGATCTCCGAGCCGGTGAAATCGGCGGTGATGCCGACCGCGTTCTGGCTGAGCGCGGCGATGACGCGTTCGTCCTTCACCTCTTCGGCCGCGGCCGGCGCGGCCGCGCAAAGGAGCAGCGCGAGGAGCAGGCGGAGCCGCATCAGGAGCCCGCCTCGCCGATCGAGTAAAGCTCGGTCGGCTCGATCACCAGATCGAGGCCGAGCTTGATGCAGACCGTCAGCACCAGCAGCGCCAGCAGGACGCGCATCTGCTCGGCCTTCATCCTGACGCTGAGCTGCGCGCCGAACTGCGCACCGACCACGCCGCCGAGCAGCAGCAGCACCGCCAGCGGCGCGTCGACCGTGTGGTTCTCGGTGGCGTGCAGGAAGGTGGTCAGCCCGGTGACGAAGATGATCTGGAAGAGCGAGGTGCCGACCACCACCGCCGTCGGCATGCCCAGAAGATAGATCATCGCCGGGACCATGATGAAGCCGCCGCCGACGCCCATGATCGCGGCCAGCACGCCGACGGCGACGCCGATGAGGAAGGGCGGGATGGCGGAGATATAGCGCATCGAGGTCCGGAAGCGCATCTTCAGCGGCAGCCCGTGTATCCAGCCGTGATGCTTGCGCGGCCGCCGCCGCGCGCCGGATTTCGAGCGGCGGAGCGCGTTCACGCTCTCGATGAACATCAGCCCGCCGACAATGCCGAGAAAGACGACATAACAGAGCGAGACCAGCAGCTCGACCTGCCCGAGCGCCCGCAGGAGCGAGAAAACCTGCACCCCCAGCACCGAGCCGATGGCGCCGCCCGAGGTCAGCACCAGCCCCATCTTTATATCGACCGTCTTGCGCCTGAGATGCGCGAGCAGGCCGGAAAAGGAGGCGGCCACGGTCTGATTGGCGCCGGTGGCGACGGCGACGGCGGGGGGGATGCCGATGAAGATCAGAAGCGGCGTGATCAGGAAACCGCCGCCGACCCCGAAAAGCCCCGAAAGCAAGCCGATGGCCCCGCCCAGACCCAAAAGGAAAATGGCGTTGACCGAAAGCTCGGCTATCGGGAGGTAGATCTGCATCCGGACCCCTCGCTTGGCGTTGCAGGGTTCTACCTTTCGCGGCTGCGAAAGCCATAGCGCCAGATGCGGGAAATCGGAGCATATCCGGGCCAAACTGGCTCCATAGATAGAAAAACCGCGCCGGAAAGACGATGGCGCCGCGCCGCCCGCGCCCTTGTCTTCCGGCCGGGCGGCTCTTAAACGACGCGCACCGGTCGCAGCCTACCCGGTCAACAAAACAAGGACCAAATGATGAAAACCGCAATCGTCTGCTCCGGCGGGCTGGATTCCGTTTCGCTCGCGCACATGGCGGCGAGCGCAGGCGCGCTCTCGCGTCTGATCTCCTTCGATTACGGCCAGAGGCATCGCAAGGAGCTGTCCTGCGCCGCCGCCTGCGCCGCGCGGCTTGGCGCGCCGCATCATGTGATCGACCTGCGCCCGGTCGGCGCGGCGCTGACCGGCTCGGCGCTGACCGATGCGGTGGAGGTGCCCGACGGCCATTACGCCGAGGAGACGATGAAGATCACCGTCGTGCCGAACCGCAACGCCATTATGCTCGCCATCGCCTTCGGCGTCGCGGCGGCGAACGGGGACGAGGCGGTCGCGACCGCGATCCATGGCGGCGATCATTTCATCTATCCCGATTGCCGGCCCGGCTTCGCCGAGGCCTTCGGCGCGATGCAGCGCGCCGCGCTCGACGGTTACGCCGAGATCAGGCTGGAGACACCGTTCATCCACCGCCCCAAATCCGATATCGTCGCCGAAGGCGCCCGCGTCGGCGCGCCCTTCGCGGAGACCTGGTCCTGCTACAAGGGCGGAGAGATTCATTGCGGGCGCTGCGGCACCTGCGTCGAGCGGCGCGAGGCTTTCGATCTGGCCGGCGTGGCCGATCCGACCCCCTATGCCGACCCGGATTTCTGGCGTGAAGCGATCGCGGCGAATGCCCGCATCTCAGGAGAGAGCCGATGAGCAAGACGATCTACAGCGATCTCAAACAGCTTGGCGCCGCCACGACCCTGCCCGCCAGCCCCGAAGAGGCCGAACTGGAGCGGGTGGCGAACCCGCAGGCGGATGTGGATTACAATATTCGCTTCACCGCGCCGGAATTCACCTCTCTCTGCCCGATGACCGGCCAGCCCGATTTCGCGCATCTGGTGATCGACTATGTTCCGGGCGCCTGGCTCGTGGAGAGCAAGTCGCTCAAGCTCTTTCTCGGCGCCTTCCGCAATCACGGCGCCTTTCACGAGGATTGCACCATCTCCATCGCCCGGCGGCTGGCGGCGTTTCTGGAGCCGCGATGGCTGCGTATAGGCGGATACTGGTATCCGCGCGGCGGCATCCCGATCGACGTGTTCTGGCAGACCGGCCCGGCCCCGGCCTCGATCTGGATCCCGGATCAGGGCGTGCCGCCCTATCGCGGCAGGGGATGATCGGGCTTCGCCTTTCCCGGCGGTGAAAATCCGGCGCCGGATAATCGCCGCGCGGGCGCCGCGCGGGCGCCGCGCAAAACGCTTCAGCCGATCTCCGTCACCGGAAGCGTGAGATAGCCATGCCATATGATGGCGGAGACAATCATCACCGCAAGACAGGCGGCGTAAATCGCCCGCGTGGCGGAGACCGATCCGATCCGCTTTCTCAGGATCTGCTCGACTTCACTTGTGAATATCGCGCAGAGCGCCGCCGCAATCAGGAATGACAAGGACAGATATATGTTCATGACATGATAAAACTGCTCGGGGCCGGAATATAACACGTCTCCGGGCTTGCCTCCGGTGGACCACGAGACGGATGCAACAATAAACGCCATGCATATCATGGCCATGACTGCAGAGACCGCCCTCCTGAACATAGCGTATCTAAAATAGATGCCCATTATTGATGACGCAAATGTAAATACCAGCACCATATATAATAAAACAAAAATGACCATGAAGAATAATGATATATCAGCCGCCGGGATGAGGAACGCCCCGCCGACAAGAGACGCGACGAACGGGGCGTAGATCAGCGCGGAGGCGATTTTCACGCCGATATCGGCGGCTTTCATACGCATGACGCCAACCCCCCTTCGCCCACGCCCTTCATCGGTCGTCGGCCATCGCCTTCGGCGGGGTCTCCTCCTCCACCACCCGGCGGGCGGCGGCGCCGATGGCCTGTTGCTCCTGCGGGGTGAGCGCGCCGTCGCGGGCGCCGTCCTCCAGTTCGGGAATGCGGACGGTGACCTCCTTGTGGGCGAACTTGATCCCCTCGCGGGCGAAAAGCGCGCGGATCTCCTGATAGACCAGCTTGCGGGTGGTCCACTGGTCGCCGGGCCGGGTCATGAACTTGACCCGGATGATCATGGCGCTGTCCTCCATCATGTAGACGCCCTGGGATTTCAGCGGCTGCACGAACTTGCGCCCCTCCACCGGATGGTTGAGCAGATCCTGCCCCAGTTTCTTGATCAGCTTCCTGACCTTGTCGACATCGGTGTCATAGGTCAGTCGCAGCGGCAGCTTCATCATCACCCAGTCGCGGCTGTAATTGGTGAGGAACTTGATTTCGCCGAACGGGACCGTGTTCAGCGCCCCGAGATGATGGCGAAGCTGGAAGGAGCGCAGCGAGATCTTCTCCACCGTCCCCTTCACATCGCCGATGTCGATATATTCACCCTTTCTGAACGCGTCATCCGAAAGGAAGAAGACGCCCGAGAGGATATCCCGCACCAGGCTCTGCGCGCCGAAGCCGATGGCGAGGCCGACGACGCCGGCGCCGCCGATCAGCGGCGCGATGTTCACGCCGAGCTTCAGGAGAAAGAGCAGAAGCACCGCGACCAGGATCACGACCAGCACGAAGGAGCGGAAAAGCGGCAGGATCGTCGCCAGACGGGTCGCCGCCGCGCCGGCGCCGCCCTCGTCGCCCGGCTCCGCCGGCAGATCGAACCCGCCCTCCTCCTCGATCTTGCGGTCCATCCAGATCCGCGCGGCGTGATAGGCGAGATAGCCGAGCAGCGCGATGTTGAAGAGGTCGCGCGCCACGTCCAGCGGCTCGCCCTCCGCGAAGGCCGCGCCGCCCATCCAGACCCAGACCAGCGCATAACCCCCCGCGAGCAGCGCGAACAGGCTGGCGGTGCGGCGGGCGAGATCCTCGAAACTGCGCATCTCGCGCCGTTTCGGCGGCGGGCCGGCGGGGAATTCGACCATGCCGCCGCCGCCCTCGTCGCCGTCATCATCGTCATCGGCCGCGGCGAGCCGGTCGCGCAGCGCCGCCTCGTCCTCGCCCTCCGCCAGCGCGGCGCGGGCCGCGGCCCGGTTCGCCGCCCGGATCGCCCGCGCGCGGTGGAAAATGCGCTCGATCACATAGATCGTCACCGCATAGGCGACGATGCTGATCAGAAGCACGCCGAACGCCCCCGCCAGAAGCGGCGTGCCCAGATCCATGCCCATGACCAGCCGATAGCTCATCTCCGCCAGCGCGAAGATGAAATAGGCCGCGAGGGCCGGCGCCCAGAGCATCGAGGCCAGGGCCGCCGGCAGGCTGGCGTCCCGACGCGAGGCGCCGCCGCGCAGCATTAGGCTGATCGCGGGGCCGCAATGAACCATCATGATGAAGAGCAGGATCACCGCGACCGCCGTCACCCCGATGAAGGTCAGCGCGATCACCTCCTCATCGGCGCCGATCTCCCGCAGCCAGACGCCGAAGAAATTCGTGGCGATGGCGAAAAAGGAGCCGAATGAAAGCCAGCGATAGAGCCGGCGCGCATCCCGGTCCGAAAGCGACGGAATGCGGTAATCGGGCAGGAAGGGAGAGAAGATCATCCGCCAGAGCACGTCGATGAGCTGCATCAGCGCATAGGCCCCGACAATGGCGATGACCGTCTTCAGCGTCGCCTCGTCCTCGGTGTAGAAACCCGCGCCGACCGCCAGCGCGATCACCAGCACGATCACCAGCCCGACCAGTTGCAGCCCGACCCGCGCCGCCAGCACCGGCAGTTTCTCCACGACGCCGGCCGGATTGGGCTTTTGCAGTCGCAACATGATCGGCAGCGCGATCCACATGCCGTAGATCGAGACCCCGCCCCTGCCGATCACCAGCAGGATCACGGTGAAGAGAAGCACGCCGAGGAAATAGGCCGGCGCGCCATCCGGGCTCGCCTTCGCCAGGGTCGCGCCGATCCGGTCGAAATATTCGTCCATCGCGCCGAAAACGCGCTGCGCGTTCTGCCGGAAGGCCCCGACCTGCTGCTGGGTCATCTCGATCGCGGATTCGGATCTTCTTCCCGACGCGCCCTGCGCCGCGCCGCCGGTTTCCGCGCCGGCCGCCGCCGCCCCGACGCGCGCGCCAAAATCGGGCGGGGTTTGCGCCGATGAGAGGCCGGCGAAGCCGAAAAGGAGCGTCAGCGCGAGAAGCGCGGCGAGGATGCGGCGTAGGGCTGGGGTCAAGTCTCGGCTCCGCTGGAGTCCTTCCATCATGGAGGGACCATATCCTGTGTCGATGGGCGATACGACGCCTTTCGCAACCGCCGGCCATCCGCGACGCGTTGACCGGCCTGGCGTCCCGGGCTGGCGTTTCCGGTTTACGCCTTGTAAGGCTTTCAGGGAAGCGGACGGACCGCCAACTCCCGACGCAGGGAGAGAAGAGGGATGAACAATTTGGCCGGGCGCGGCGCAGGCCCGAACGCGGTTGGCGGCCGCGGGCGTCGGGTGGTGCTCTACAGTCACGACACGTTCGGGCTCGGCCATCTGCGCCGCTCGCGCACCATCGCGCAGGCGCTCACGGCGAGCGACCCCCTGCTTTCGGCGCTGATCATGACCGGCTCCCCCATCGCCGGGCGGTTCGATTTCGCCGATCGCGTCGATCACGTGCGCCTGCCGGGCGTGGTGAAACTGCCCGATGGCGGCTACGCGTCGCATAACCTTGCGCTCGACATAGAGGAGACGGTGCGCCTGCGCGAGGCGCTGCTCTCGGCGGCGGTGGAGAGCTTCGACCCCGACCTGATCATCGTCGACAAGGAGCCATGGGGTTTCCGCAACGAGCTTGGCCCGGTGCTGGAGGTGGCGAAATCGCGCGGCGCGCGGCTGGTTCTCGGCGTGCGCGACGTGCTCGACGAACGCGAGACCCTGCGCCGGGAGTGGGAGCGCAAGGACGCGATCGCCGCGATCGAACGTTTCTATGACGAGATCTGGATCTACGGCCTGCCCGAAATCTGCGAGCCGCTGGCCGGCGTCCCGCTCTCGCCAGCCGTGGCGAAAAGGGCGCGCTACACCGGCTATCTGCGGCGGGAGACCCCCGACTGGCCGGCGCTCGGCCCGCCGCCCCCGCCCGATCCCTATGTGCTGGCCACGACCGGCGGCGGCGGCGATGGCGAGGCGCTGATCGACTGGGTGCTCTCCGCCTATGAGACGGACCCGGAGATCCCGCTCCATGGCGTGCTGGTCTACGGGCCCTTCCTCAACGCCGACCGGCGCGCGGAATTCGACCGCCGCGCCGCGGCGATGGAGGGCCGCGTCACCGCCTTCAGCTTCGACCCGCGGCTGGAGCGGCTGCTGGCCGACGCCGCAGGGGTGATCGCCATGGGCGGCTACAACACGTTCTGCGAGATCCTCAGCCTCGACAAACCCGCCGTGATCGCGCCCCGCGTGCGCCCGCGGCAGGAGCAGTATATCCGCACCGAGGCCGCCGAACGGCTCGGGCTGGTGCGCATGCTTCACCGCCCGCGCGACGGCGCCGGGCCGGAGGTGATGGCGCGGGCGATCCGCGGGCTGGCGGATCAGCCGCGCCCCTCGGCGATCTCCATCCCCGGACTGATGGACGGGCTCGACCGGATCACGACGCTGGCCGCGGCCACCTGGGCGACGCGGGCGGCGGAATGAGTTCAGCGCAGCCGGCGCCGCGCTTCGCCGTGGCGCTGAAGGGTTATCCCCGTCTCTCCGAAACCTTCATCGCGCAGGAGTTGAAGGCGCTGGAGGATCGCGGGCTGGATTTCGACATCTGGTCGCTCCGTCAACCCTATGACGACCGCACCCACCCGATTCACGCGACGATAAGGGCGCGGGTCTTCTATCTGCCGGAATATCTGCATCAGGCGCCGCTGCGCGTCCTCCGCGCATGGCGCAAGGCCCGGCGCATGCCCGGCTACGCGGCGGCGCGGGCGATCTGGCGGCGCGATCTCGGCCGCGACCGGACGCGCAACCGCGTCCGCCGCTGGGGTCAGGCGCTGGTTCTGGCGGCCGAGATCGACCCGGCGGCGCGGTTTCACTACGCGCATTTCCTGCACACGCCCGGCTCCGTCGCCCGCTATGCGGCGATGATCCGCGGCGTCGAATGGGGGTTTTCCGCCCATGCGAAGGATATCTGGACCATCCCCGAATGGGAAAAACGCGAGAAACTGGCCGATTGCCGTTTCGCCGTCACCTGCACCGGAACCGGGGCCGCGCACCTTGCCGGGCTGGCGGCGCGGGCGGACCGGGTGTCGCTGGTCTATCACGGGCTGGATCTTTCGCGCTTTCCCGCCCCGCCGGAGGCCCGCCCGGCGCGGGACGGGCGCGGGGAGGCGCCGGCGCTGATCCTCTCGGTCGGGCGGCTGGTGGCGAAAAAGGGCTATGACGACCTGCTGGCGGCGCTGGCGCGCCTGCCCGGCGATCTGAACTGGCGCTTCATCCATATCGGCGGCGGCCCGCTGAAAGAGGCTCTGGCGGCGAAGGCGACGCGGCTTGGCCTTTCCGGCCGGATCGAATGGCGCGGCAAGCGCGACCAGACGGAAGTGATCGCGGCGCTGCGCGAGGCGGATCTTTTCGTCCTCCCCTCCAAGATCGCCGATGACGGCGACCGCGACGGGCTGCCGAACGTGCTGATGGAGGCGGCGAGCCAGCGCCTTCCGATCCTCTCCACCAATGTCTCGGCGATCCCGGAATTCGTGACCGACGGGACCGAGGGCCGGCTGGTCCCGCCCGGCGATCCCGCCGCGCTGGCCGGGGCGCTGGCCGCCATGATCGCCGATCCCGAACTGCGCGCGTCGCTCGCAAGCGCCGCCTGCGACAGGCTGACACGCGAATTCAGCATGGAGGGGGGCCTGGATCTGCTCGAAGACCGGCTGCGCGCCGCGCTCGGGGACGCATGAGCCGGGATCGGGCGAAACGCCTCGCCTTCTACGCGCCGATGAAGGCGCCGGACCATCCGAACCCTTCCGGCGACCGGCGGATCGCGCGGCTTCTGATCGAGGCGCTCGGCAGCGCGGGATGGGATGTCGGCCTCGCCTCGCGCCTGCGCGCCCATCAGCGCGAGGGCGACCCGGCGGCGCAGGACATGCTGTTCCGGCAGGCGGAGCGGATCGTCGGAAAGACGCTGGCCGGTTATGAGCGCGCCGGCGAGGCGCCGGCGATCTGGTTCACCTATCATTGCTATTACAAGGCCCCGGATCTGATCGGCCCGGCCATCGCCCGCGCTCTGTCGATCCCCTATGTGGTGGCCGAAGGATACCGGTCGCGAAAGCGGCTGGAAGGGCCCTATGCGCGTTTCGCGCAGGCTTCCGAACGCGCGCTGGACGCCGCGCGGGTGATCTTTCACCTCCAGCCGCGCGGGCTGGACGCGCTGGAGCGCGATCGACCGGCGGGGCAGGCGCTGATCGGGCTGAAGCCCTTCCTCGACCCCGGGCCGGAGCCGGCGCGACGGGGCCGGACCGGACCGCTACGGCTGCTTTCGGTGGCGATGATGCGGCCGGGCGACAAGCTCGCCTCCTTCCGCGCGCTCGCGGCGGCGCTCTGCGCGCTGACATGCGACTGGCGGCTGGATATCGTCGGCGACGGCAGGGCGCGGGAGCAGGTCGAGGCGCTGGCGGCCCCTTTCGCCGGGCGGGTCGTCTTTCACGGCCGGATCGACGATCCGGCCCGGATGCGCGACATCCACGAGAAATCCGACCTTTTCCTCTGGCCCGGCGTCAACGAGGCCTTCGGCATGGTCTATCTCGAAGCGCAGGCCGCCGGCCTCGCCGTCATCGCCGAGGATCGCGCCGGGGTGCGCGAGGTGGTCGCGCCCTCGGGACGGCTGACGCCGCCGGGCGACGCCGCCGCTTTCGCCGCCGCGATCGACGCCTTCGCCGCCGACCGCGCCGCGCTGGCGATGGCGGGGGCGGCGGCGCGGGCGCATGTTCGGGCGCATCACGGGATCGAGGCGGCGGCGGCGAAACTCGACGAAACCCTGAGGGCGCTGACATGACCGTGAAGATCGGCCTGACCCGCCATTTCGAAACCGACTGGAACGCCCTGAAGCGGCTTCAGGGCCGCACCGACCGGCCGCTGACCGAGGCCGCGCGCGCGCGCGCCGCCACGCTCCGCCCGCCGGCGGACTGGGAAGGCGCGCGGCTGATCGCGACCCCGCTCCGGCGGGCGCAGGAGACCGCGCGCCTGTTGACCGGCGCCGAACCCGAAATCGAACCGGCGCTGATCGAACTGTCCTGGGGCGCGTGGGAGGGGCGGCGCGGCGCCGATCTGCTGGCGGACCCGTCCTCCGGCTACGCCCATGGCGAGAACTGGGGCTGGGACAAGCGCCCCCCGGGCGGCGAAAGCCCGCGCGACGCCTGGAGCCGGATCGCCCCGGCGCTGGCCGGGATCGCGGCCGGGGGGCGCGACGCGCTTCTGGTGCTGCATCGCGGGGTGATGCGGGTGATCCTCGCCCGCGCCTGGGGCTGGGATTTCGACCGGCCGGAGCCCTTCCGCATCAAGCGCGAACGCATCTACCCGATCGAACTGGACCGCGAGGGCCTGCCCGTCGCGCATGGGCCGGAGACCCGGCTGATCCCGCGATGAAGGTCATGCTGGTCGTCACCGGGCTGATGGG
Source organism: Pikeienuella sp. (assembly GCA_047974395.1). Classification (GTDB taxonomy): domain Bacteria; phylum Pseudomonadota; class Alphaproteobacteria; order Rhodobacterales; family Rhodobacteraceae; genus Pikeienuella. Next base: position 11,692 of record JBKECG010000109.1, read on the forward strand.
GTCCGGGCATCTGGCCCGGACCCTGCTGATCGCGCGGGCGCTGAAAGCCGCCGGGGCGGCGCCGGTGGTGGTCTCCGGCGGCCGGGCGATCCCGCATCTGGACGCGGGGGGCGTCCCCGTCGCGCAATTGCCGCCGATCTGGTCCGACGGGGTGGATTACAGCCGTCTCCTGACGCCCGAAGGCCCGCTCGGCCCCGGCTGGCGCGCGGCGCGAACCGAACGCCTGCTGGCGCTTTTCGAAGAGATCGCGCCCGAGGCGCTGGTGACGGAGCTTTACCCTTTCGGCCGGCGGGCGCTGGCGGCGGAGTTCGACGCGCTCCTGACCCGCGCCAGGGGCCGCGCCCGCATCCACGCCTCGGTCCGCGACGTGCTGGAGCCGAAGCGCAAGCCCGGACGGGCGGAGGAGAGCGCGGCGCTTCTTCGCGAATTCTATGATCTGGCGCTGGTTCATGGCGATCCGGCGCTGCTCCCGTTCTCCGCCACCTTTCCGCTGGCCGAAACGCTCGGCCCGATGATCCGCCATACCGGCTATATCGCCGCGCCGCCGCCCGCGCCCGCGCAGGAAGGTCGGGGCGAAGTGCTGGTCGCGGTCGGC
>JBKECG010000174.1:0-9510 GCA_047974395.1 Pikeienuella sp.
CCGTCAGGATGATCTTCGATCTCTATCTGCGGCTCGGCTCGATCCGCAGCGTCCAGTCGGAGCTGGACCGGATGGGCCTGCGCACCAGGCATCGCCCCGGCCTGAAGGGCGCGGCGCGGGGCGGGGCGCGGTTCGGGCGGGGGCGTCTTCAGCATCTTCTGGCCAACCCGGTCTATATCGGCCGCATCCGTCACAAGGAGAAGACCTACGAGGGGGCGCATGAGCCGATCGTCACCCCCGCGATCTGGGATGCGGTGCAGGAGAAGCTCATGCGGCGGGCGGCGAAGGCGCGGGGACGGACCGCCGCATCAGCCCCCTCCCCGCTCGCCGGGAGGATCGTTGATGAGACCGGCGATCGGCTGACGCCGAGCCACGCCAGCAAGAAGGGCCGGCGCTATCGCTACTATGTCTCGCACCGGCTGGTCGCGCCGAAGGGCGAGGCCGACGCGTCGGGATGGCGGCTGCCGGCGGAGCGGCTGGAGCGGGCGGTGGCGGAGGCCGTCGCCGACAGACTTGAAGATGCGGGCTTCGCCATAGGGGTCGTCGATGGGCCGACGGCGGCGGAGATCGAGCGCATCCGCAATGTCTCGGTGGAGAACGTCGCAACGCTCAGGAGCGCCGGCCGCAACGGGTTGCTGGCCAGGATCGTCGCCGGAGGTTCGATCTCGGCGGACGCGCTCGCCATCGAACTGAACCCCGGCGCGATCGGCGATGCGCTGCGACTGCCTGCTGACCGGATCAATCCGGCGCGCCTCGCCATCGTGGCGCCGTGGCGCATTCGTCGGCGCGGCGTCGAGACCAGGTTCGTGATCGGCGGCGGCCGGGAGGAGACCATGATCGATCGCAACCTCGCAGCGAAGATCGCTCTGGCGCTGCGATGGCTCGAGGAGGTCAAGGCCGGCGCTTCGATCAAGGCCATCGCCGCCCGCGAGAACCTGACGCCGGACCGGATCGTCCTGATGCTGCGGCTCGCCTGGCTGGACCCGGGGATCGTCGAGGCCGTCGCGTCCGGGCGTCAGCCCGAGCAGCTCACCGCCGACGCCATCTTCAAGTCCCCGCATGTCGCGCTCTGGCGCGAGCAGCGCCTCTGGGCCGACGGCCTCTGAGCCATCGCCGAATCCACACCGCCGTCCGCATCATTCGCCGAGGGAGACCGCGGGTGAAATCCGGCCGGTTCGGGCCAGGGAGACCCGTCTCCCGCAGCGCCGCACCCCGCCAACCCCCGGACACCCGGGACGAGTCCAGGCAAGGCGGGGCACACGGCGCACGCGCAGGACGGGCGGGCTGGGGCGGCAGGATTCGACCCTGCGAATGGCGGCACCCCAAGCCGCTGCCTTACCCCCTGGCGACGCCCCACCCGCGAGGGGAGACCGCGCCTTCGGCGCGGCGGGGCGCAAGCCGGCCGCCGCGCCGTGGTTTCGCTCAGCGCGCGGCGATGGCCGCGATCTCCACGGTGAAGCCGCTATTGGCCAGCGGCGACTGCACGCAGGCGCGGGTCGGCGGGTTGGCCTTGTCGACCCAGGCGTCATAGACGGCGTTCATCGCATCGAAATCGACCATGTTCGCCAGCCAGACATTGATCGAGAGGATACGCGAGCGGTCGGTGCCGGCCTGTTTCAGCAGGTCGTCGATCCTCGCCAGGATCTCTTTCGTCTGCACGCCGGCATCGGCGCCGCGGCTGTTGGCCGCCACCTGCCCGGCGGTGAAGACAAGACCGCCATGGGCGACCGCCTGGCTCATGCGGGCGCCGGGTTCGATCCGTTCTATCGTCATTGCGTTGCTCCTTTTCTCAGACGCGGTGTCCGAAGCCGGCTTATCCGCAGCTTCCGCCGCCGTCGAGCCCCGGCGCGCGCGGACCCGTCGCTTCAAGGCGAAAGATCGCATCGCCGATCCCGCGAATGCGGCGCGGGTCAGGCGCCCCCATCAAGGGCAGCAGGACCGCCACATCCTTCACCCCGAGATCGCGGAGCTGACCGGGCGTTCCGAACCCGTATTCGAGATGCCCGCGCCCGATAATCCCCACCACCAGCGGCGAGGCCCCGTCCAGCGCCCGGCGGATATTGCAGGCGAAGGCGCGGTCCCAGCATTGCTGGGCGCGCACGAACCGGTCCCAGGTCGCGTCCTGCGGATCGGCGGAGCGCGCCCCGCCCCGCCCGACCATGCCGAAGAGATAACGCCGGTATTCCGGGGTCGCCGGGGCGGCGGGGGTCAGCCCCTCGCGCTCGGCCTCGGGGATCGCGGCCCAGCCCTCCCCGCCCACGCGGCTGACCAGCGCGCGTTCGCAGTTCAGCGCCAGCATCGGCAGGCCCAGATCGCGGCAAAGATGGAAAATCGGCAGATAGAGTTCGGCGGGAAACCCCCAGACCCTGCGCCATTCGGTCTCTTCAAGAAATGCATCGACGGAGAGCGCCCCCGCGACCCATCGGTCAAGCACGGACTGAAGCCTTGTCGGAAACATCTCGAAACCGACGACGATATCGGCGCGGCGCGCATGCAGCCCGGCGATCACATCCGCCTGCCAGAGATGGATTTCTGCGATATCATGGGTCTCGCCCAGCAGCACGACCTGCTTGCGGGCCATCGCCGTCAGCAGCGCATCCGCCTCCAGCGTCGCGCCCGTCTCCGGGTCCAGCCAGGCGCCGTTCATCCGCGCCGCCTCGCCGGCAGCGCCATCGGCGCGCCGTCCACCGGGCTTGGCGTGACTACGGCGCGCAAGCCGAAAACCGCCTCGATCCGTTCGGCGGTCATGACCTCTTCCGGCGCGCCGCGCGCGGCGATGGCTCCGGCCTTCATCATCACGATATGGTCGGACCAGCGCGCCGCCTGATTGACGTCATGCAGCACCGCGACCACCGTCGCGCCGCGCGTCTCCACCAGCGAACGCAACAGCGCCAGAAGATCCTCCTGATGGGCGATGTCGAGATAGGTGGTCGGCTCATCAAGCAGCAGCACCCCGCTCTGCTGCGCCAGGGTCATCGCGATCCAGGCGCGCTGTCGCTGCCCGCCCGAGAGGCTTTCGAGCGGGCGCGCCGCCAGCGGCTCCAGCCCGGTCAGGCGCAGCGCCTCGGCGCAGGCGGCCTCGTCGGCCCTGGTCCAGCCGCCGAAAAGGCTGCGATGCGGATAGCGGCCCTGCCGGATCAGGTCGAAAACGCTCAACCCTTCGGGCGCGGTCGGGCTTTGCGGCAACAGGCTGACGCGGCGGGCGACCTCTCGCGTGGTCAGGGCGACGACCGGGCGCCCGTCGATCCGCACCTCGCCGCGCGCCGGCGCGATCAGCCGGGCCAGCGCCCGCAGCAGCGTGGACTTGCCGCAGCCATTGGGGCCGAGCAACGTGGTCAGCGCCCCGCGCGGCACCGCGAGGTCAAGACCCGAAATCACCTGCGCGCCCGGATAGGCGACGGAAAGGCCCCGCGCCTCCAGCGCCGGAAGAGAGGGGTCTTCATGCGTGGACATGACGCCTCCGCCACAAGAGCCAGCCGAAAAAGGGCGCGCCGATCGCGGTGGTGGTCAGCCCGACGGGCAGTTGCGCCGGCGCGATCGCCAGCCGCCCGAAAAGATCGGCGGCGAGCACGATCGCCCCTCCGGTCATCGCCGCCACCGGCAAGAGCCGCACATGCGCCCGCCCGACCAGCCGCCGCGCGGCGTGGGGCGCGATCAGGCCGACAAAGGCGACCGGCCCCGCCGCCGCCACCGCCGCCGCCGCCAGAAGCGCGCAAAGCCCGATCGACAGGCCGGAGACAAGCTGCGCCCGCTGGCCCAGCCCGCGCGCGATGTTCTCGCCAAAGGCGAGCATGTCCAGCTCCCGCGCCGCCAGCATCGCCAGCACCAGCGCCGGCGCCAGCCAGAGCGCCAGCGCGGAGACCTTCTCCCACCGCGCGTCGAAGACGCTGCCGGCGAGCCAGACCTGCGCCTGCTGCACCGCCGTCACCTCGCCGAAAGCGGTGATGAAGGCGGCGAGCGCCGCCGCCAGCGCGTTGAGCCCGATCCCGATCAGGATGATGCGGATCGAGGACGCCCCCCCCCGCCAGGACAGCGCGTAGATCGCCGCCGCCATGCCCAGCGCCCCGGCGAAGGCGAACCAGGGCACCAGATGGGCCGAGGCGCCGCCGGTGCGCACCAGCAGGATCAGCGCCGCCGCCGCCGCGCCGGCGTTGATGCCCAGCAGGCCCGGCTCCGCCAGCGGATTGCGCATCACCGTCTGCGCGATCAGCCCGGCCGCGCCAAGCGCCGCCCCGACCAGATAGGCGAGCATCGCGCGCGGCAGCCGCAGCCCGTTCACGATCAGCACGGAGACCGGCGAAGCCTCGGGCGATCCGGTCAGCGCCGCGATCAGTTCTCCGAACGGCACGGGTTGATCGCCAAAGGCCAGCGCCGCCGCGAAAAGCGCCAGACCGGTCAGCGCGAGGCCGATCAGCGCGCGGACGGCGCGGCTCACGCCCCGCCCCCGATCCGGTTGCGAGCCAGCCAGATGAAGAAGGGCGCGCCGATCAGCGCCATGCCGACGCCGACCGGAATGTCGCGTGCGGGCAGCGCCGCCCGCAGCGCGGCGTCCGCCGTCACCACCAGCAGCGCGCCGCCCAGCGCGCTGGCGGGGATCACCCGCCGGTAATCGGCGCCGACCAGCATCCGCGCGATATGCGGCACCACCAGCCCGACAAAGCCGATCGGCCCGGCGATGGCGACCGCCCCCCCGGCCAGCAGCACGACCAGCAGGGCAGAGACCAACCGCCAGAGCGCCACGTTCTGTCCGACCTGCCGGGCGATATCCTCGCCAAGGCTCAGCACCGTCACCTGGCCGCGAAAGACCAGCGCGCCGACAAGCCCCGCGCCGATATAGGGCGCGACCGCCCCGACCGCGCCGAGCGTGCGCCCCTCCACCGAACCCACGGTCCAGATCCTCACGGCGTCGAGCGTGCCCTTGTCGAAGATCAGGATCGCCGCCGTCAGCGAGCCGATAAAGGCCGAGAGGATCGCCCCGGCGAGGGCGAGCTTGAGCGGCGTCGCCCCGCTGCGCCCGGCGCCGCCGACCCCATAGACCAGCGCCGCGGCGATCCCGGCCCCGGCGAAGGCCCACCAGATGTAAAAACCCGTCCCCGCGCCGGCGACCAGCATGGTGGAGACCACCACCGCGAAAGCGGCGCCGGCGTTGACGCCCAGCAATCCCGGCGAGGCCAGCGGATTGGCCGTCACCGCCTGCATGATCGCCCCGGCCACCGCCAGGGCGGAGCCGGCCAGCAGCCCCGCCAGAAGCCGCGGCAGCCGCACCGTCAGCGCCACCGCCCCGGCCCGCGAGCCCTCATCCGCGAAAAGCGCGGTCGCGAGATCGGCCGGCGACAGCCCCGCCGCGCCGATCGCCAGCGACCAGAAGGAGACCGCGCAAAGCGCCGCCGCCAGCGCGCCGAGCCAGAGCCCGGGCGCCATCCGGCCCGCAAGAGGCCGCGCCGCGAAGGAGGACGCCGCGCTCACGCGCCGCCGGCGATATAGCGTTCGATATCGTCGAGCACCCGATTGGCGGAGCCGGCGCCGTTGAACTCCATCCAGATCCCGGGATCGAGGCGATGAACCCGCCCCGCCTCCACCGCCGGCAGCATTTTCCAGAGCGGATTGCCCGTCACTTCCTCATGGCGCCCGCTCTCGGCGGAATCGTTGGAGCCGCCGACGATATAGAGAAGGATGTCGCCGCTGAGGCCGGAAAGCTCCTCCCAGTCCGGGCGCTTCATCGTCTCGCCGCCCTCGGCGGTCTCATAGGGCGGGCGCTTCACGCCAAGCTCGCGCATGATCAGGAAGGGCGCGTAGGCCTGCGGGGAATCGAGATAGACCTGAAAATCCCAGGGGGTGATGCGAATGACGGAGACGGTCTGATCGGGGATGCGCGGCTTCAGCGCCTCCACCCGCGCCTCGAAACGGCCGAGGATCTCCTCGGCGGCGTTGGCCCGGCCGGTCGCCTCGGCCAGGCGGCGGTAATAGGTCTTCCAGTTTTCGGCCGTGATCATCACCGTCGGCGCGATCTGCGAGGCGATGGCCTGCACGCCTTCGCCAAGCATGCCGGAGCCGATGATCAGATCGGGGCGAAGCGCGGCGATCGCCTCAAGGCTCGGCTCGGTGAAGGCGCCGAGATCGGCGACGCCGCGCGCCAGCGCGTCCTCATGCAGCGCCGCGTCGCTCATCCCGAACATCGGCGCGCCGACGACCGGCAGATCCAGCTCCAGCGCCATGCCGAGACTATAGGTCGGATCGAGCACGACGATCCGCTGCGCCGCCTCCGGCGCGCAGATCGGCGCGGCGACGTAATCCGCGCCTTCGACCAGCCGGCCCTCGCAGGAAAGCGCGGGCGCGGCGAAAAGGGCGAGACAGGCGGAAAGCAGGAAGGGGGTGCGCACGATACGGCTCCTTTACATGTTCACGGGCTGGCCGGCTCCGCCAGCGGCGGCAGGCCGAGCCGACGGCGCAGCCCGTCCTCGATCGCCGCGCGCCGATCGGCCTCCGAACGCAGGACGCAGGTGGTGCAGAGATGACCGGGCGCGGCGGTGTACCAGCGGCAACAGCCGCCGCGGGCGCGATAGCCGCGGGTGAAAAGCGTCTTTTCCGGCCGTTTCGGATCGGCGAAGGCGATGTCGAAGAAATGCATCTCCTTGTTGGCCAGCGGCGAGCCGGGATGCTTGAGAATGCGAAGCGCGTCGGCCCGCGCCTCCGGCTCGCGCCGGAACCGCTGCCCGGCGTCGAGAAACTGCCCGGCGACGGAATCCCCCGCCAGCCGCCAGAGCGCGCCTTTCGCCAGCCCGGCGGCGGCGTGAAGCCGCGCGACGACGGGCGCGAAATGCGCCTCCAGTTCGATCCGCATCCGCGCGCAAAGCGCCTCGCGCCCCGGCAGGGATTCGGCGTCGGGATGATCGGAAAGACCGGCGTCATCGGTCGCGAAACCGGCTGAAAGCAGACGGATGGCGGTGTCGTCCTCCCTGTCCTCGGGGCCGGGGACATGGACGCTCAGCGCCAGCGCCTCCGGTCCGAGACGGGGCGCGAGCCCGGCGCCGACGAAACAGGCCGCCGCCACCGTGCCGATGGCCAGCGCATGGGAGGTCATCAGATAGGCCGCTTGGCCCTTGCGGTCGAGCCCCGGCGTGAACCGGGCCTGCGCCATGAGCATCCGTTCGACCAGATCCGGATCGGCATAGACCTCGCCCAGCGTCGGCCAGCCCGGTTCGGCCGGGCCGATCCCGGTCTCCGGCCGGGGCCAGCGCCGGGCCTGCGCGGCCAGGGCCGCGGCCAGCGGATGCGCCGCCGCGTCGCTCTGACGCGCGTTCGTCATCGCGCCCCGCCCGGACGCGACGCGCCGGCGATCGCCCGGACCTGTCCGTTCAGCATGAATGTCTCTCTTCACAGCCCACGGGATCTGTTTCCGACAAAAAATCTCGGCGTTCAATGAGAGAAACGTCACAGACCCGCCACAGGCCCCACCGCCGCCCCGGCCTGCGCATTCCCCGTCAGCGCGCGGATCGCCCCAAGCAGCGCGGCGAAGGCCGCCGGCCCGAGCATGTGCCCGCCCGCGATCCGGTGGAGCCGCGCCGGTTCGGCGACGTAGGGCCGCCACGCCGCGGCGCAATCGCCATCCACCAGATGATCCTCATCGGCGACGAAGACATGAACCGGGCAGCCGAGCCGGAACCCGGTCGCGCGCGGGCGATGCGCGCCGCAAAGACGGAAATCGGCGCGCAGGGCCGGCTCGAACAGCGCCCGCATCTCCGGATCGTTCAGGATTTCATCCGGCGTGCCGCCAAGCCCGGCGATCTCCCGCCAGAAATCCCCGGTTTCGAGCCGATGCAGCCCGTCCACCCCGACCCCGAGCAGATGCGGGGCCGGCGCGCCCAGAACGAAAAACGCCTCCGGCCCCGGCAGCCCCCGCGCCGCCAGCCGTTCCGCCAGCAGAAAGGCGACGGTTCCGCCCATGGAATAGCCGAAAAGCGCGTAGCGGCGCGGCGGCCGGGCGGCGATATCCGCCGCCAGCCCGTCGGCCAGCATCTCCAGACTGTCCGCCTCCTTCTCCCGGAACCGGGCCTCGCGGCCGGGAATGGCGGGCGCCTCGACATGCGGGTCGGCGCGCCGCCAGGGCTGAAACAGGCTCGGCCCCGCCCCGGCGGGCGGCAGACAGATGAGGCGGAGCGGCGCGTTCATCAGAACTCCACCACCATGTCGCCCTCGGCCGGCGCGCCCCCGACCTGCAGGGCGTCCAGATATTCGGCGAGATCGGAGAGCACCGGACGGTCGAAGATCGCCCGCACCGGCAGATCGAGATCAAGCTCGCGCCTGAGCCGCGCGACCAGTTTCGCCGCCATCAGGGAATGGCCGCCGATGGCGAAGAAATTATCGCCCGCCATCGGCGCCCCGCCCTTCAGCAGCTCCGCCCAGAGCGCGGCGAGGCGGCGCTCGGTCTCCGTCTCCGGCGGGCGCGCCGCGCCGACCGCATGTGCGGCCGGGGCCTGCGGCGCGGCCTCCTCCAGCGGGCCGACCAGATCGGCGACGGGCGCGGCCGGATCCGCCGTGATCGCCTCCAGCAGCGCGACATAGCGTTCGGTGAAACGCCCGAGCGCGTCATCCGACAGCACCGAACGGTCATGGCGCAGGATCAGCTTCATCCCGGCATGGCCCGGCGCGACCAGGATGGTCAGCGGGAAATGGGTCCATTCGTCGAATTCGACCCGATCCAGCGCGATATCGCCGCCGCCGCCGCCGGTGGTGACAGGGTAATTCTCGATCACCAGAAGGCAGTCGAAAAGCGTGCCGCGCCCGGTCTGGACCTCGCGGAGCGCGACATGCTCATGCTCGATCGCCGCCGCCTGCCGGCTTTGCAGGTCCCGCAGCCAGTCGGCGACGGGCCGCGTCGGGTCGAGCTTCACCCGCACCGGCAGCGCGTTGATGAACAGCCCGACCATCTCCGCCACGCCCGGCAGGCCGGCGGGTCGGCCGGCGGTGGCGCTGCCGAAGACGACATCCGTCCGGCCCAGCGCCTCGGCCGCGTAAAGCCCCAGCGCGCCTTGCAGAAGCGTGTTGAGCGTCACCCCCTGCGCCGCGCAGAACCGGCTCGCCCCTTGGGCCAGCGCATCGGGAAAGGCCCATTCGCGCCGGACGAATTCGGGCCGCTCGCCGGCCCCGCCGAAAACCAGGCTCGGCCCCGGCGAGCCGGCCTGATATTCGTTCCAGAAACCCAGCGCGGCCGTCTTGTCCTGTCGTTTCAGCCAGCGGATGTAATCGGCGTAGGGACGCGCCGGCGGCAGGCTCGCATCGCCCCGGTAGAAGCTCATCAGATCGCGCAGCATCCGCGCCTGCGACCAGCCGTCGAGGATGATATGATGATGGCAGATCACCATCACATGCCGCTCCTCCGCCACCTGCGCCAGTTGCAGCCGCAAAAGCGGCGGCCGGCGCAGATCGAAGGGCCGGGCGCGGTTGGCCTCGAAAAGCGCGCGCAGCGCCGCCTCCGCATCGGTTTCGCGCCAGTCGAACAGCTCCCATGGC
>JBKECG010000154.1:0-15416 GCA_047974395.1 Pikeienuella sp.
GAAATCCCGCACCCCGGCTCTGGCCGCGCTGATGGCGGAGCTGGGCGGCGCCCATCGGCTGGGCGCCTGCCCCTGCGGGATGCATTGAACGGGCGATCCGCTAGAAATCCGTCGGCGCCCCGCCTTCCGCCTTGCGCTTCTCGACAAAGGCCGCAAGCTCATCGCGCAGGGCGTCATCCATGGGCGGCGGCTGGAATTCGGCCAGGACCTCCTTCCAGACCCTGTTGGCGCGCTCCGCGGTCCAGACGGCGCCGGCGTCGGACCAGGCCTCGTAATTCCGCCAGTCGCTGAGAAAGGGAGAATAGAAGGCGGTCTCGTAGCGTTCCTGCGTGTGCTGGCAGCCGAAGAAATGACCGCTGGAATCGACCTCGCGGATCGCCTCCAGCGCCAGATCGGCCTCTTCGACGGAAACGCCCTTCATGTAATGGCGGATCTGCTGGATCAGTTCGCAATCCATCACGAATTTCTCATAAGAAGCGATCAGCCCGCCTTCGAGCCAGCCAGCGGCGTGATAGACCACATTCGCGCCCGAACTGACGCAGGCCCAGAGCGAATTCGCGCTTTCCCACATCGCCTGCCCGTCCGGGGCGTTGGCGGCGCAGGCGTTGGAGGCGCGCATCGGCAGGCCATAATATCGCGCCATCTGCCCGGCCATCTGCGTCGCGCGCACATATTCGGGCGTGCCGAAGGCGGGAGCGCCGGTCTTCATGTCCACATTGGAGGTGAAGGTGCCCATCACCACGGGGAGGCCCGGCTGGATATATTCAAGGAGCGCGATGGCCGCCAAAGCCTCCGCCACCGACAGCACCGTCGCCCCGGCCAGCGTGACCGGCGCCATCGCCCCCGATAGCGTGAAGGGCGTCACGATCACCGGCTGGCCGCGCCGCGCCAGCCGCATCGCCCCGTCCAGCATCGGGAAATCATGCTTCAGCGGGCTGGAGGAGTTGATATTCGTATACATGCGCGGCGCGGCGTCGAATTCCTCATGGGTCAGCCCGCCGGCGATGCGCACCATCTCCATCACATCCTCGACCCGCTCGGCCCCGAGCGAATAGGCGTGGCAGACCTTGTCCGTCAGGGTCAGCTTGTCGAAAAGACAGTCGAGATGCCGGACCGAGGCGTGGATATCCACCGGCTCCACCGGATAGCCGCCGGCGATATGGATGCAGTTGAAATACTGCGTCAGCCGCATGAAGTTGCGGAAATCCTCGATATTGCCGACACGCCGGCCATGATCCATGTCCATGGCGTTGGGCGGGCTGGAGACGTTGACGAAGGCCATGTGATCGCCGCCGATCGTCACTTTCCTCTCGGGGTTGCGCGGGGTGATGTCGAACTGGCTGGGGGCGCGCCCGACCATCTCCATGACGAAATCGCGGCCCATGCGCACCCGATCGCCGGGGCCGATGGAGCAGCCTGCGGCTTTCAGGATCTCCCGCGCCTCCCCGTTGAGGAAATCGAGGCCGATATCCTCCAGCACCCGCATCGCCGCGTCATGCACGGCCTCGACGCCCTCGGGGCGAAGGGGCACCGTCGGGTGATCGGTGTTGACGATGGTCTCCCAGGGCGACTGCCGGATCGCGGTGGCGCGGACGCGGCGCTGGTTGCCGGCGCGCCCGCCCGATCGGCTGCGTCCGCGCGCGGCTCCGGCTTCGGTCTCTGCCTCGGTCATCTTGATGCTTCCCTTTCGCGCTGATCTCGGCGCTTTGAGCAGCATCCCACCACGCCGGCGCGCGTCAATGGCGCGATGCGACCCCGGAGGTCGCGTTCCGGCCCCGGCTCAGGCGGGAAAGCGGCGGATCAGGAAATCCGGCAGCTCCGCCACCGAGCCGAGCACCACATCGGCGTGGGGGGCCAGCTCCGCTTCGGTCGCCGGGCCGGTCAGGACCCCGATCGAAGCCGCCGCCCCCGCCGCGCGGCCGGCGCCGAGATCATGGAGGCTGTCGCCGATCATCACCATCTCCGCCGGTTTCAGCCCCGCCGCGTCGCAGAAGGCGAGCGGCATGCCCGGCCCCGGCTTCAGCCCCCAGCCGCTGTCATAGCCGGCGAAGAAACGGATCAGCCCGTCGATCCCCAGCGCGCGGGCATGGGCGCGAGCCGCGGCCTCGCCGTCATGGGTGGCGATCCCGAGCGCGAGCCCCATGGCGGAAAGCCGCTCCAGCGTCGGGCGCAGCGACGGGGCCGGCCGCAAACCGGAATCATCGCCCGCCCCGATCGCGGCGGCGCGGCGATTGGCGTCATCCTCGATCTCCGCCGCCGGAATCTCCGGCAAAAGCGCCGCCATCAGCGCCGCGACCTCGGCCGAACTGCCGGCGACGACGGGCGAATTCGGCAGGAAACGCCCGCTCTCCACCTCAAAGCCGATCGCCCGGCCCAGCGCGCGCGCCAGCGCCCGGTCCGGGCCGGCGTAATCGGCGAGCATCTCCTCGACCAGCCCGCGCCATGTCGCGGCGTAGTCGATCAGCGTGCCGTCCTTGTCGAAAAGCGCGCCCCTGATCCGCGTCATGCGCCCCCCTTCCATCGTCTAGCCGCCGGCATAGGCGCGGCGGCGGCGCGGCGCAACGGCGATGCTTGAATCCCGGCGCCGGCCGGGGAAAATGACGCGCCGTCAATCAGGAGTGCAGGATTTGAACGATTACCCAGAGGCCGTCCGCGCCGCCTATCCGGTGCTCCATCGGATTCCGACCCGCTGGAACGACAATGACGTCTACGGCCACATGAACAACGTCGTCTATTATGAATATGTCGATACGGTCGTGAACCGCTGGCTGATCGAAAGCGGCGCGCTCGACATTCCCGGCGGGCCGGTCGTCGGGCTGGTGGCGGAATCGCAATGCCGGTTCATGGCCAGTCTCGGCTTTCCCGACATGCTGGAGATCGGGCTTTGCGCCCTTCGCGTCGGGCGGACCAGCGTCACCTACGGGATCGCGCTCTTTCGCGAGGGCGTGGCGGAGCCGGCCGCGCTCTGCCGTTACGTGCATGTCTATGTGGACGCGGCGAGCCGGCGGCCGACGCCACTGCCCGATTCGTTTCGTGAAGCCCTGGAGGGGTTGAAATCGCCTTCCATGGCCTGAAGACAGGGTGAACAGGTCTGTATATCGCCATATTATCGAACGCGAAGCGGGCGCTCGGGGGCCGATTGTTGCTAAATGGCGACGGAGTTGCGATCCTGTCGCAGAGACGGGCGTTATGGCGTTTCGATTGTTGTTTTTACACCTGCAACGTGCCATGACCCCTCCAAGCCGCAATCGGCTTGACGAGGGTATCGAATCTGGGCGCGCCGAGCAGTGCGGCCCGTAACGAGACGGAGAGAGGGATGATGAAGATTTCCCATACGATCCTGGCGGGCGTTGCGCTTGTCGCCGCCGGGTGCACCAACATTCCCGGCGCGAATCTCGGCGGGACGTTCACTGCCGAAAGCTTCCTGGCGACCGACCTGCCGGGCGGCGACTTCAACGCCGAACTGGCGAAACAGTATCAGAGCCTCGCGGCCTACAACGCTTCGACCGAAGTGAACTGGATGGACGCGGCCGGTTACATGGACCGCTCCAAGGCCGCTGCGGCCGGCGGCGTGACCCCGTGGGACCCCTCGGCGATGGGCATCGGCGGCGAAGCCGCTTCGCTCTACCCCGAGGTCAGCTCCAACATCGCGTCGCACGCCGCCGCGAACCCGGTCGCCTGCGCCGAGGCCCAGGCCCTCTGGGATCAGTGGCTTGAGGCCCAGTACCAGTCGCCGGGCGGCTGCCTCGACCCGGATGAGGTGAAGGCCCGCTTCGACGCGGCTTACGCCGCCTGCGTCGGCGTCTCGCCGGCCGCCTATATCGTCTATTTCGGCTTCGACCGGTCCAACCTCGACAGCGCCGCCCGCGGCGTGGTTTCCGAGGTCGTGTCGGCCCTGAGCGGCGTCGCCGATCCGATCGTCTCGCTCGTCGGCCACGCGGACACCTCCGGTTCCGCCTCCTACAACGTCGGCCTCTCGCAGCGCCGCGTTAACACCGTCGCCGACGCTCTGGCCTCGGCCGGCGTCCCGATGGGCGGCGTCACCCGCGCCGCGCGCGGCGAGTCCGAGCCGGCGGTCGCCACCGGCGACGGCGTCCGCGAGCCGCTGAACCGTCGCGTCGAAATCGCGATCGGCAACTAAGGCCGCGATACCGAATTCCCGAAAGGGATGGAACCGCCCCGCAGCAATGCGGGGCGGTTTTCTTTTTGGCCCGCCGCCATCGGTCTGCGGGATGAAATCAGGGGAAGAGGCGCCTATCTTTCCGTCATGAACCGCTATCGCTTCCTCCTCGCTCTGCCGTTCCTCATTCTCGCACCCGCGCCGCCGGGCGTTCAGGCCGAAAGCGGCCGCGGCGCCGAGGAGCGCGGCCAACCGATCTTCCCTGATGAGGAAGAGCTGCGCGCCCTCGGCGAATTCGCGGAGCGGATGCTGCGCCAGTTCGGCGAACGCATGCAGCCGCTGGCCGACCGCCTGACCGAACTGATCGACGATATCGACGCCTATGAAGCGCCCGAACGTCTGCCGAACGGCGATATCATCATCCGCCGCAAACCAGAGGCCCGCCCCCCGGCGCCCGCTCCCCGAGCGCCCCGGACGGGCGGCGAAGCCGCCGTCGATCTCTGAGCCCGGTCTTTCGCGCCGCTCGGCTCTCGGTTATCCCTCAACCCCCGTTCATTCCGATCCGAAGGACAAACCATGCGCGCCGCCTTGCCGATGACCGATCGCCGCCCCTTGCGGGACGCCGCCGAAGCTTCGGGCGGAGCGCCGCTCGGCGATCTGCCGGAATGGCGGCTGGAGGATCTTTATCCCGGCATGGAGAGCGCGGAGATCAAGGCCGATTTCGACTGGCTAGCCACCGAGATTCCCGGTTTCGCCGCCGATGCGCGCGAGAAGATGGCCGGGATGAGCGGCGACGCGCTGGCCGCGATCCTCGCCCGTTACGAGGCGATCCAGCGCAAAGCCGGGCGGATCATGTCCTATGCCGGCCTTCTCTATCAGCAGAACACGGCCGAGCCGGCGCGCGGCAAGTTCTACGCCGACGCGGAGGCGCGGATCACCGAGCTTTCCAACCCGCTGGTCTTCTTCTCGCTGGAGCTGAACCGGATCGAGGACAAGGCGCTGGAGGCGAAGCTGGCCGAAAGCGCCGCCCTCGCCCGCTACCGCCCCTGGATCGCCCGGCTCAGGAGCTTCCGTCCGCATCAATTGTCGGACGAGCTGGAGACCTGGCAGCACGACATGAGCGTGGTTGGGGCCTCAGCCTGGAACAAGCTCTTCGACGAGACCATGGCCGCTCTCGAATTCGAGGTGGAGGGAGAGGCGGAGCCGCTCAATCTCGAAGCGACGCTGAACCTGCTCTCGGACCCGAAACGCGAGCGCCGCGCCGCCGGCGCCGCCGCGCTTTCGGCCGTCTTCAAGCGCAATCTCGGCCTTTTCGCCCGCATCACCAATACGCTGGCCAAGGAAAAGGAGATCGAGGACCGCTGGCGCAAGCTCCCGACCCCTGAATATGGCCGCCATCTTTCCAACCATGTCGAGCCGGAAGTGGTGAACGCGCTCCGCGATGCGGTGGTCGCGGCCTATCCAGATCTCAGCCACCGCTATTACGCGCTGAAGGCGAAATGGCTCGGCCTCGACAGGCTTCAGTTCTGGGACCGCAACGCGCCGCTCCCCGAAGCCGAGGACCGACGCATCGGCTGGGAGGAGGCGAAGGAGACCGTGCTTTCCGCCTATGCCGGGTTCGACCCGAAAATGGCCGAGATCGCCGCGCCGTTCTTCGACAGGGGCTGGATCGACGCGCCGGTGAAGCCCGGCAAGGCCCCCGGCGCCTTCGCCCATCCGACGGTGACGGACGCGCATCCCTATGTGATGCTGAATTATCTCGGCAAGACGCGGGACGTGATGACGCTGGCGCATGAGCTGGGGCACGGCGTGCATCAGGTGCTGGCGGCGGAACAGGGCGAATTGCTCTCCCACACCCCGCTGACCTTGGCGGAGACCGCCTCCGTCTTCGGCGAGATGCTGACCTTCAGGCGCCTGCTGGCCGAGGCCGCGCCCGAGCGGCGCCGCGCGCTCCTGGCCTCCAAGGTGGAGGACATGATCAACACGGTCGTGCGCCAGGTCGCCTTTTACGAATTCGAGCTTCGGGTGCACGCCGCGCGGCGCGAGGGCGAACTGACCCGCGAGCAGCTATGCGAAATCTGGCTCGGCGTGCAGCGTGAAAGCCTTGGGCCGGTCTTCGAATTCGCCGAAGGTTACGAAACCTACTGGACCTATATCCCGCATTTCATCCACTCGCCCTTCTATGTCTACGCCTACGCCTTCGGCGACGGGCTGGTGAACGCGCTCTATGCGGTCTACGAGGAGGCGCCGACGGGCTTCCAGCAGAAATATTTCGACATGCTGGCGGCGGGCGGCTCCAAGCATCACAAGGAACTGCTGGCGCCGTTCGGCCTCGACGCCTCCGATCCGGCCTTCTGGGGCAAGGGGCTGGGGATGATCTCGCGAATGATCGACGAGTTGGAGGCGATGGAGGGCTGATCCGCCGGCGATGGACCCGGACGCGGCGGCGCTGTAAGCTCGGGAAAATCTGCCAAGGGCGCTCAAATGGCTGAGCTTGATCGGTTTTCCAGCATCTACGCGCAGGGCTTCGCCCGCGTCGCCACGGCGGTGCCGCTGGTGCATGTCGCCGACCCGACGGCCAATGCGGCGGCGACGGCGGAGATGGCGCGCCGCGCCGATGAGGCCGGCGCCGCGCTCATCGTCTTTCCCGAGCTTGGCCTGACCGGCTATGCGATCGACGATCTGCTGCAACAGGACGTGGTGCTGGAGGAGGCCGAGCGCGCCGCCGCCGGGCTGATCGAGGCTTCGGCAGACTGGGCCCCGGTGGTGCTGGTCGGCCTGCCGCTCCGCGTCGCCGGGCGGCTCTATAATGTCGCGGCGGCGATCCATCGCGGCCGGCTGCTGGGCGTGGTTCCCAAGACCTATCTGCCGAATTATCGCGAATTCTACGAGCGGCGCCATTTCACCTCCGGCGCCGAACCGGCCGCCGATCATGCAAGGATCGGCGGACATGAAGCCCCGTTCGGGACCGATCTGATCTTCACCGCCGAGGATCTCCCCGGTTTCACCATCGGCGTGGAGATCTGCGAGGATGTCTGGGTTCCGACCCCGCCTTCCTCCGCCGCCGCCATGGCCGGGGCGCGGGTGATCGCCAATCTTTCCGCCTCCAATGTCACCATCGGCAAATCGGATTACCGCCATGCGCTCTGCCGGGTGCAGTCGGCGCGCTGCTACGCCGCCTATCTCTATTCCGCCGCCGGGCATGGCGAATCGACCACCGATCTCGCCTGGGACGGCCATGCGATGATCTATGAGAATGGCGAATTGCTGGGCGAAACCACCCGTTTCGCCGATGCGCCGGAACTGCTTATCCGCGATGTCGATCTGGAACTGCTGGCGCAGGAACGCCTTCGCCATGGCGCGTTCAACGATTGCGACGCGGCGGAGGGGCGCGGTTTTCGTGAAATCGCCTTTCACCTGAACCCGCCCGCCGGCGATATCGGCTTTCACCGCGCGGTGGACCGTTTTCCCTATGTGCCGAATGACGACGCGCGGCTGGATGAGCTATGCTACGAGGCCTACAATATTCAGGTCGCCGGGCTGGTCAAACGGCTGGAGGCTTCCGGCGTCGAGCGGATCGTGATCGGCGTCTCCGGCGGGCTGGATTCGACGCAGGCGCTTCTCGTGGCCGCGCAGGCGATGGACCGGCTCGGACGCAGCCGCAGCGATATCCTCGCCTATACGCTGCCGGGTTTCGCCACCTCCTCGACCACGAAATCCTCCGCCTGGGATCTGATGCGCGCGCTTGGCGTGACGGCGGAGGAAATCTCCATCGACGCCGCCTCGCGACAGATGCTGGAGGATATCGGCCACCCGCATGGCGCGGGCGCGAATGTCTATGACGTGACCTATGAGAATGTGCAGGCCGGCGCCCGCACGTCCCTGTTGTTCCGGCTGGCCAATCACCGGAACGGGCTGGTGCTGGGGACCGGCGATCTCTCAGAATTGGCGCTCGGCTGGTGCACCTATGGCGTCGGCGACCATATGAGCCATTACAATGTGAACGGCTCGGTCTCCAAGACGCTGATCCAGCACCTGATCCGCTGGGTCGCGGCCTCGGACCGTTTCGGGCCGGAGGCGTCACAGGTGCTCCTGCGGATTCTCGACACCGAGATTTCCCCCGAACTGGTGCCCGGCGATGGCGAGACGCCGGGGCAGAAGACCGAGGAAATCGTCGGCCCCTATGAGTTGCAGGATTTCAACCTCTACTGGATCAGCCGCTTCGGCCTGCGCCCCTCCCGCGTCGCCTTTCTGGCGTGGCATGCCTGGCGGGATCGTGAGGCCGGGGCCTGGCCGCCGCATATGCCGACGGCCAAACGCCACGAATACGACCTCGCCACGATCCGCAAATGGTTGCGAAGCTTCCTCTGGCGCTTCTTCCAGACCAGCCAGTTCAAACGCTCCGCCGTCCCGAACGGGCCGAAACTCGGCTCAGGCGGCTCGCTCAGCCCGCGCGGCGACTGGCGCGCGCCTTCGGACGGGGTGGCCGCGCCCTGGATCAGGGAGCTGGAGGAGAATGTGCCGGAGGGGTGAGAAAGCAGGCCCGCCGCGTGCGGCGGGCCCTTGCTTCGTCAGCCGTTCAGCTTGCCGAACCCGCCCTCGGCCGCCGCTTTCCGCAGCAGCGAGGAGACCTCCCAGGAATCGGGATCGTCCGCCGCCACCGCCTCCATGTCGGCCAGCACCTTGTCGACGCCGAAGATATCGGCGTGCATCATCGGCCCGCCGCGCCAGCGCGGATAGCCGTAGCCGAAGATCTTCACCATATCTATGTCGAGCGGGCGGGAGGCGATCCCCTCTTCGAGGATCTTCGCGCCCTCGTTGATCAGCACCGCCATGGCCCGGCGCTGGATCTCCTCTTCCGAAAAATCGCGCTTTTTCCGCCCGGCGGCTTCGGCGGCCTTTTCGATCACCTCGACGACCCAGGGGTCGTTGATCGGCGCGCGGGAGCCTTCCTCGTAGCGATAATAACCGGCGCCGGTCTTCTGACCGAAGCGGCCGGCCTCGCAGATCGTGTCGGCGACGGTGACGTAGCGGACCTTCGGATCGCGGGTCGGAGCAAGGCGTTTCCTCGTCGCCCAGCCGATCTGCAAGCCGGCGAGATCGCCGAGCTGAAACGGCCCCATCGGCATGCCGAAGGCGCGGATCGCGCGGTCGATCGGCTCGATGGCGCGCATGTCCTCCATCATGTAATCGCAGGCGCGTCGATAGGCGGCCAGCATCCGGTTGCCGATGAACCCGTCGCAGACGCCGGAAAGCGCCGCCACTTTCCGCATTTTCCTGGCCAGCGCGAAGCTGGTCGCCAGCACCTCGGCCGAGGTCCCGGCGGCCTGCACCACCTCGACCAGCCGCATCACATGGGCGGGAGAGAAGAAATGCAGCCCGACCACGCGCGACGGGTTGGAGACGCCCTTGGCGATCTCATCCGGGTTCAGATAGGAGGTGTTGGTGGCGATGATCGCCTCCGGCCCCATGGCCGCTTCGAGCGCGGCGAAGACCTTGCGCTTGACCTCCATATCCTCGAACACCGCCTCGATGGCAAGATCTGCGTCCGCGGCGGCGGCGTAATCGGCGGCCACGGTCAGCGCGCCCAGCAGTTTCGCCTTGCCCTCTTCGGACATGCGGCCACGTTTCACGGCCGAGGCCAGATTGGCCTCGATCCGCCCGCGCCCGGCCTCGGCCGCTTCGGCGCTGACCTCGATCAGGGTGACGGCGATTCCGGCCTGAAGCAGCGAGGTGGCGATGCCCGAACCCATCAGCCCGCCGCCGACCACGGCGACGCGGTTGATCTCGCGCGGGGCCGCGCCCTCGATCGCCTTTGGCTTGGCGACGGCGCGCTCGGCGAAGAACGCGTGGCGGAGCGCCTTCGACTGGTCGGATTCCTTGAGCCGGAGGAAGCCTTCGCGCTCCGCCTTCAGCCCGGCGTCGAGATCGAGGCTGAACGCGTTGCGGATGCTGTCGAAACAGCCGAGTGGAGAGATCTGGCCCTTCGCGGCCTTCTCCACCGCCGCGCGCATCTCGGCCCATTCGGCCTCGGAGGGCGCCGGCTTCGCCGGGGCGCGGTCGATCCGGGGCGGGGTCTCGCCCGCAACCGAGCGGGCGAAGGCGCGGGCGCCCTCGGCCAGATCGCCCTCGATGATCTCCGCGACCAGCCCCATCGCCCTGGCCTTGGCCGCGGGAATGGGCGCGCCGGCGGTGATCATCTCCACCGCCGCTTTCGCGCCGACGATTCGCGGCAGCCGCTGGGTGCCGCCTGCGCCCGGCAAGATGCCGAGATGCACTTCGGGAAGACCCATCTTCGCCGAGGGGACGGCGACGCGGTAATGGCAGCCCAGCGCCACTTCCAGCCCGCCGCCGAGCGCGGTGCCGTGAATGGCGGCGATCCAGGGCTTTGAGCACATCTCGATCTCGCCGATCACCGAGGTCAGGTCGGGGCCGGTCGGGGCCTGGTCGAATTCCCGGATATCGGCCCCGGCGATGAAGGTGCGCCCGGCGCAGATCAGCACCGCGGCGACCGCGTCCGATTTGTCCACTTCCGCCACGGCCGCCGCGAGCCCGGCGCGAACCGCCTGGCGCAACGCGTTCACCGGCGGGTTGTCGACAGTGACGATGGCGAGATCGCCTTCGAAGGCGACGGAGACGGGGTTGTCGGACATGGTTTTCTCCCGGAGCATGTTTGGCGCGAGGCTAGCGCCCGCGGCGCGCGGCGCCTAGGGGCGCCAGACAAATGTCAGTGATTGACGGCTCTCATCCGTCTTTCCCGATGCCGACGGCGACGAAAGCGGCGGCGACCTCGTCGATCCGGCGTTCATTGAGCCCGGCGACATTCATGCGGCTGTCGCCGATGACATAGACGCCATGGGTTTCGCGCAGCGCCTCCACCTGCGCCGGGCTGGCGCCGATCAGGCTGAACATGCCGCGATGCGCGGCGAGGAAATCGAACCGGTCGGAATTGGTCCGCGCCCGAAGCGCCTCGGCCAGCGCCACGCGGAGCGAGAGCATGCGCGCGCGCATCGCGCTCAGCTCCGTCTCCCATATCCGGCGCAATTCGGGGTCGGTCAGAATCATCCGCGTCACGGCCGCCCCATGATCGGGCGGCATGGAGATGGAGACCCGCATCAGCGTCTTCAGATTAGCCTCGATCACGCGCGCGGCGGCGGGGGTTTCCGCAAGCGCGATCGCGGCGCCGACGCGATCGCGGTAAAGCCCGAAATTCTTGGAGCAGGAGACGGCGATCAGCAGTTCGGGGACCCGCGCCGCCATATGCCGGAGCCCGGCGGCGTCCTCCTCCAGCCCGTCGCCGAAACCCTGATAGGCGATGTCCACCAGCGGGGTGAAGCCCCGCGCCAGCGCCAGCGCCGTCAGTTCCTCCCATTCGGCGAGGGTCAGATTCGCCCCGGTCGGATTATGGCAACAGCCGTGCAGCAGCACGATGTCGCCGGGGCCGGCGGCGGAAAGATCGGCCTTCATCCGCGCGAAATCCACCACCCGCGTCGCCGGGTCTAAATAGGCGTAGTCGCGTGGCTTCTGCCCCGCCGCCTCGGCCACCGCGCGGTGGTTCGGCCAGGTCGGGGTCGAAAGCCAGATCACCGCGCCGGGCCTGGCCAGCGCCGCAAGGCTCATGAGCATCCAGAGCGCGCCGCTGCCGCCCGCGGTCTGGATCATGGCCAGCCGCTCCGCCGGCGCGGCGCCGCCCAGCGCCACCCCGGCCACGGCGGTGGAAAACGCCACATCCCCGAGCAGCCCGAGATAGGTTTTCGTACCCTGCGCCGCCAGGAGCCGCGCCTCCGCCAGCTTGACCGCTTTCGGGATCGCCGTCTCGCCGGAATCGTCGCGATAGACGCCGACGCCGAGGTCGATCTTGCCGGGGCGCGGATCGGCGCGGAAATCGGCGGCGAGTTGAAGGATCGGATCGGCGGGCGAGGGCGCCAGGCTGGCGAACATCTTTCGACTCCTGAAAAACAGGCCGAGCTAGCCTCATTTCCGTCATCAGATCAATTATATCTCGTCACTGGATTGATGCGCCGGCAGGGCGTAAATCTCCCAGCCGTGGATTCACGGTCGGAAAAGAGGGTGCGCATATGAAATATCTTGTCAGCGGCGGCGCGGTCTGGGCGCTCGCGCCCGAGGGCGGCGGCGCGGTCAATCTGAGCGCGCTCGACCCCGCTTTCGGGACCGACATGATGGGGCCGATCACGCTCGGCCGCGAGGCGGCGGCGCTCAGGGCGGCGGCGCTGATGGTCGGGGCGCCGCGCGTCGATATCGCGAAGCTCGCGCCAGACATGCCGCTGGCGCGGCCGGGGAAGATCCTCTGCCTCGGGCACAATTATGTCGATCACGTCAAGGAAGGCGGCTACGACATCCCCGAACATCCGGCGATCTTCGTGCGCACGATGACCTCGATGACCCCGGCCGAGACGCCGATGCTGCGGCCGAAAGCCTCGCCGAAATTCGATTTCGAGGTCGAGCTGATGATCGTCATCGGCCGCGAGGGCAGAGCCATCGCCGAGGAGAACGCGCTCGACCATATCTTCGGCTACACGATCTTCAATGACGGCTCGATCCGCGATTTCCAGCGCCGGTCGCATCAGTGGACGCCGGGCAAGAATTTCGACCGCACCGGCGCGGTCGGCCCGATCGTGACCGACGCCGGGGAACTGGGCGACGCCGGCGATCTGAAGATCGAAAGCCGGCTGAACGGTCAGGTGATGCAGAGCGCCACGACCAGGGACATGATGTGGCCGGTCCCGGCCATCATCCGGGTGATGAGCGAGTTTTCGACCCTGGAGCCGGGCGACATGATCGCCACCGGCACCCCGCCCGGCGTCGGCCATGCACGCAAGCCCCCGGTGTTCATGACCGCCGGCGATGTTATCGAATGCGAGGTCGAGGGCGTCGGGATCTGCCGCAACAGCATCGAGGACGAGGGCTGAGATGCAGGTCGCCGACACGGAGATCCCCGAGGTCAAGCTGATCACGCCGTCCCGTTTCGGCGATGATCGCGGCTGGTTCTCGGAAACCTGGAACGCCGCCCGGATGAAGGCGGCGGGGCTGGATTTCGATTTCGTGCAGGACAATCATTCGCTCTCGCGCCCGGTCCATACCCTGCGCGGGCTGCATTATCAGGCCCCGCCCTTCGCCCAGACCAAGCTGGTGCGCGCCGGACGCGGGCGGGTGCTGGATGTGGCGGTGGATGTGCGGCCGGGTTCCGCGACCTACCTGAAATGGGTCGCGGCCGAACTGACCGCGACGGGCGGGGAGCAATTGCTGGTCCCGCAGGGCTTCCTTCACGGTTTCCTGACATTGGAGCCGGATACGGAGGTGCTCTACAAGGTGGACGCCCCCTATGCGCGCGAGGCTGACGGCGCGGTGCGTTTCGACGACCCCGCCATCGGGATCGACTGGGGCGTCGCCGCCGGGGATATCGTGCTGTCGGAGAAGGACGCCGCCGCGCCGCTTCTGGCCGACTGGAAGAACCCGTTCGGGGGCCCGTCTGGGAGGATGTCGTGAAGATACTCGTCACCGGGGGCTGCGGCTTCATCGGCTCGGCTGTGGCGCGCCGGGCGCTGGCCGACGGCCATCAGGTGGTCAATGTCGACAAGCTGACCTACGCCGCCAATCCCGCCAATCTGCCGGGGGCGGAGACGAACCCGGCCTACGTCTTCGAGAAGGTGGATATCTGTGATCGCGCCGCGCTGGACGCGGTCTTCGCCCGCCACCGGCCCGAACTGGTGATGCATCTCGCCGCCGAGAGCCATGTGGACCGGTCCATCGACGGGCCGGGCGAATTCATCCAGACCAATCTCGTCGGCACGTTCAACATGCTGGAGGCGGCGCGGGCGCATCGCGCCGGGCTGGACGAGGCGGGGAAGGCGGCGTTCCGCTTCCATCATATCTCCACCGACGAGGTGTTCGGCGCGCTCGGGGATGAGGGGCGCTTCTCGGAAACCACGCCCTATGCGCCAAGCTCGCCCTATTCGGCCTCCAAGGCCGGTTCGGACCATCTGGTCCGCGCCTGGGGGGAGACATATGGCCTGCCGATCGTCGTCACCAACTGCTCGAACAATTACGGGCCCTATCACTTCCCGGAAAAGCTGATCCCGCTGATGATCCTGAACGCGCTGGCTGGAGAGGCCCTGCCGGTCTACGGGCGCGGCGAGAATGTGCGGGACTGGCTTTTCGTCGAGGATCACGCCGAGGCGCTCTTGCTGGTCGCCACCCGCGGCCGGGTGGGAGAGACCTATAATATCGGCGGCGACGCCGAGGCGCAGAATATAGAGATCGTGCGCGCCATCTGCGCCATTCTGGACGAATTGCGCCCCGGGGGCGGGCCGCATGAGCGGCTGATCAGCTTCGTCGCCGACCGGCCCGGCCATGATTTCCGCTATGCGATCGACGCGACGAAGATCCGCGACGAACTCGGCTGGCGCCCTTCGGTGACCTTGCAGGAAGGGCTGCGCCGCACCGTCGAATGGTATCTCGCCAACGAGGACTGGTGGCGCGCGATCCTCGCCCGGACGGACGCAAGGGCGCGCCGGGGGCTCTCATGAAGCTCCTGATGTTCGGCCGGAGCGGCCAGGTCGCCACCGAGGTCATCCGCCGCGCCAATGGCGCCGAGGTGATCGCTTTGGGCCGCGATCAGGCCGATCTGAACGACCCGGAAGCCTGCGCCGGAACGGTGCGGGCGGCGGCGGCGGATGCGGTGCTGAACGCCGCCGCCTGGACCGATGTCGATGGGGCCGAAGCCGCGGAGTCGGAGGCGACCCGCGTCAATGGCGAAGCCCCCGGCGCCATCGCCCGCGCCGCCGCCGAACGCGGCCTGCCCTTCGTCCATATCTCCACCGATTACGTTTTCGACGGCGCCGGCGATCGCCCCTGGCGCGAGGGCGACGAGACCGCTCCGCTCGGCGCCTATGGCCGCTCCAAGCTCGCCGGCGAGCGGGCGGTGGCGGCGGCTGGCGGGGCGCATGTGATCCTGCGCACCTCCTGGGTGTTCTCGGCCCATGGCGGGAATTTCGTGAAGACCATGCGCCGGCTCGGGGCCGAGCGCGAGCGCCTGACCGTGGTTGACGACCAGACCGGCGGGCCGACCCCGGCCGCCGCCATCGCCGACGCGTGCCTCGCGATCCTTCGCGCTCCTGTCGCCGGGAACGGCGTTTCCGGCATATTCCATTTCGCCGGCGCGCCCGATGTCACCTGGCGCCGCTTCGCCGCCGCGATCTTCGACGAGGCCGGGCTGAAGGCCGAGGCCGCCCCCATCGCCACCGCCGACTGGCCGACCCCGGCGCGGCGGCCGCTG
>JBKECG010000175.1:0-7834 GCA_047974395.1 Pikeienuella sp.
ATGCCCGACGCGATCGGAAACACGCCGCTGATCCGGCTCCGCCGCGCGTCTGAGGAAACCGGCTGCGAGATCTACGCCAAGGCCGAGTTCATGAATCCCGGCCAGTCGGTGAAGGATCGCGCCGCGCTCTCCATCATCCGCCATGCGATCGCCGCCGGAGACCTGAAGCCCGGCGGCGTGATCGTCGAGGGCACCGCCGGCAATACCGGCATCGGCCTCGCGCTGGTCGGCGCGGCGATGGGGTTTCGCACCGTGATCGTGATCCCCGAAACCCAGAGCCGCGAGAAGAAGGACATGATCCGCCTCGCCGGCGCAGATCTGGTCGAGGTGCCGGCGAAGCCCTATCGCAACCCCAACAATTTCGTACGCTATTCCGAACGCCTCGCCAAGGCGCTGGCGAAGACGGAGCCGGCCGGCGCGATCTGGGCCAACCAGTTCGACAACACCGCCAACCGGCAGGCCCATATCGACGGGACCGGGCCGGAGATATGGGCCCAGACCGGCGGCGAGGTGGACGGGTTCATCTGCGCGGTCGGCTCGGGCGGCACGCTGGCCGGAATCGCGGCGGCGCTCAGGGCGCGCAAGCCCGACGTGAAGATCGGCCTCGCCGACCCGATGGGCGCCGCGCTCTATAACTGGTATGCCCATGGCGAGTTGAAGGCCGAAGGCTCCTCGATCCCCGAGGGGATCGGTCAGGGGCGGATCACCGCCAATCTCGAAGGGTTGAAGGTCGACATGCCCTATCAGATCCCGGATGACGAGGCGCTCGCGACCGCCTTCCGCCTGCTGGCGGAGGAAGGGCTTTGCGTCGGCGGCTCCTCGGGCGTCAATGTCGCCGGGGCGATCCGCATGGGCCGGGAGATGGGGCCGGGCCACACCATCGTCACCGTGCTTTGCGATTACGGCACGCGCTATCATTCGCAGCTCTACAATGCGGAGTATCTGAAATCGAAGACCCTGCCCCTGCCGGAATTCCTCTCACGCGCGCCGGCCGCGTTGCCCACGGTTTTCGAAGAGGTCGATGAAGGCTGATCGCCAGCGCGGCTTTCGCGGCGCGCGCGCGGCGGCGCGGGCGCTGCTCCTGACCCTGATCCTCGCGCTTTTCGTCCTGCCGGCGACGCCCGCCCCGGCGCAGCCGCAGCCGCAGCCGCAAAAAAACCCCACCCTTCAGGAGATACAGGAAGGTTCGAGCGGCAGGATCTGGGACGCCTGGGAAAAGGAGGCCGACGAGGCGGAGAAGATCATCTCCGCCCCCGGCGCCGCGCCGGAGGCGCTGGACCAGGTCCGTTCCGACCTGGAGGCGCAGCGGACCAACGCCAAGGCCATTTCCGACGCCGCCGCGACCGAGGTCGCGCGGCTGACCCGCGAGCAGGACGCGCTCGGCCCCGCCCCGGCCGAGGGCGAGACCGAGAGCGCCGACGTCGCCCGCCTGCGCGCCGATCTTCAGGGGCGGATCTCGGCCATGCGGGCGGTTCAGGTCCGGGCGGACCGGATCATCTCCCGCGCCGGGGATCTGCTTTCAAAGGTGGTCGGCGTCGCGCAGCGCCGCTTCATCGACCGGATGACCACGCTGGGCCCCAGCCCGGCCAACCCCGCGAACTGGCTTGCGGCGCTGGAGACCCTGCGCGAAACCGCGACCCGGATCGGGAGCGAGGTGCGGCGCAATCTCGCCGACGCGGCCGAAGAGGCCGCGCTGCGCGAACGCGCGCCGATCATCCTCCTCGCCTTCGGCGCGGCGGCGCTGATCTTGTTCGGCATGCGCGGGCTGATCTACGCGCTCATGCGCCGGGCCGCCGCCAGCGTGGAGCGCCGGGCCACGGTGCTGGCGCTCAGCATCGGCGCGGCGTTGGCGCGGCTGGCGACGCTGATGCTGGTCGCGGCCGGGGTGATGATCGGCCTCGCGGAAACCGGCCTCGCCGGCGTGGCCGGAACCGCGCTGCTGGAGGGGGTGGCCGCGGGTCTCGGCTGGTTCATCCTGCTCTATGTGCTGTCGATGACCTATTTCTCGCCCTCCTCGCCGGCGATGCGGATCACGCCGCTGGACGACAGGCGGGCGGCGCAGGGCCATCGCGGCGCGATGCTGGTCGGCGCGGCGCTGATCATGGATTCGATCCTGACCGGCGCGGCGGGGGCGACAGGCGTTGGCGGCGGCGCCAGCGCGGTGGCCAGCTTCATCTCGATCCTGATCGGCGCGGTCGGCCTCTGGCGGATCGCCTCGCTTGCGCGGCGGATGGACAAGCGGGAAACGGGGGATGAGACCTCCCGCCAGTTCGCGGCGGTGCTGCGCCGCCTGCACTGGGCGGTGGCGGCCGGCGCGCCGCTCCTGTCGCTGATCGGCTATGAGGCGGCGGCGCGCTATCTGTTCTTTCCCTTCGTTCACACGATGATGCTCTATGGCGCGGCGCGGCTGATCATGCGCGCGGTCGGCGAGGCGGTGGAGATCAGCATCGAGCGCGGGCCCGCGGCGACCGGCGCCGTTGGCGACGACCATGAGGAGGAGCCCGGCCATGGCCGGCTCGGACTGGTTCCGATCCTCGTCGCCACGGCGCTGATTCTCGTCTGCCTGCCGCTTCTGGCGCTGATCTGGGGGGCGAGTCTCGCCGATCTCGGCGCGGCATGGAGCGCGATGGCCGAGGGCGTGACCGTCGGCGAGATCTCGATCTCGCCGGTCGTCTTCCTCGTCTTCGCGCTGGTCTTCTCGATCGGCTACGTCCTCACCCGCGGCCTGCAAAGGCTGCTGCGGAACACGATCCTGCCCAAGGCCGGCATGTCCGCCGGCGGGGCGGAGGCGCTGGTCGCCGGCGCGGGCTATATCGGGCTGATGCTGGCCACGGTGGCGGCGATCTCCTCGGCGGGGATCGACCTGTCCAATCTGGCGCTGGTCGCCGGCGCGCTGACGGTGGGCATCGGCTTCGGGTTGCAGAATATCGTCAACAATTTCGTCTCCGGCATCATCCTGCTGATCGAACGGCCGGTGAAGGTCGGCGACTGGATCGAGGTCGGCGGGGTCAACGGCTATGTCCGCAAGGTCAATGTCCGCTCCACCGTGATCGACACGTTCGACCGGTCCAGCTACATCCTGCCAAATTCGGACCTGATCGCGGGCGCGGTCACCAATTTCACCCTTTCCGACAAGATCGGCCGGGTGATCGTGCCGGTCGGCGTCGCCTATGGCGCGGATTCGCGGCTGGTGGAGCGGGTGCTGCTGGAGATCGGGCGCGGGCACCGGATGGTGCTCGCCTATCCGGGGCCGGTCGCCTATTTCATGGGCTTCGGCGACAGTTCGCTGAATTTCGAATTGCGGGTGATGATCCGCGACGTGAACTGGATCGTCGCGGTGAGGAGCGAGCTCAACCATCAGATCTACGAGAGGCTGGCCAAAGAGGGGGTGGAGATTCCCTTTCCGCAGCGCGATCTTCGCATCCGCGATATCGGCGGATTCGCCGAAGCCTTCCCGCCGCGCGCGCCGACCGAGACAAGGAGCCCCGAATGACCGAGCCGCTTTTCCGCGAGGACGCCTATCTCTCCCGCTGCGACGCGGTGGTGACGGCGATCACGCCCGAGGGCGGGATCGTGCTGGACCGGACGGTGTTCTACCCGACGGGCGGCGGCCAGCCGGGGGATGCGGGCGTGATCCGCGCCGGCGGCGCCGAGATCCCGATCACGGCGGCGGTGAAAGGGGAAGGCGACGCCATCCTGCACCTGCCCGCGCCCGGCGCGCCGGCCCCGGCGATCGGACAGGCGGTGGAGGCGGAGATCGACGCGGCGACGCGGGCGCGGCTCCGCCGGGTTCACACCTGCCTGCATCTTCTTTCGGTGGTGATTCCGCTGCCGGTCTCCGGCGGGCAGGTCGGGCCGGAGAAGGGCCGGCTCGATTTCGACATGCCCGACGCCCCCGAGGACAGGGAGGCGCTGGAGACGCGGCTGAACGCGCTGATCGCCGGCGCTCATCCCGTCACCACGGAATGGATCGCCGACGCCGAGCTGGAGGCCAATCCCGGCCTGGTGAAAACCATGTCGGTGAAGCCGCCCATGGGTCATGGCCGGGTGCGGCTGGTCCGCATCGGCGCAGGCGAGGCGACCGTCGATCTTCAGCCCTGCGGCGGCACCCATGTCCGCTCGACGGAGGAGATCGGGCGGGTGACGCTCGGCAAGATTGAAAAGAAGGGCAAACGCAACCGGAGGGTCTATGTCCATCTCGCGGAGTGAAACCATGACCCGGCGCGCGCCTTTCGCCCGCTGGCTGGATGAAACCAACGACGTCACCAGCTTCTTCCTCGCCGCTGCGGGGATGGAGGGAATGATCAATCTCGCCGGCGGATTGCCGGAGCCGGACACCTATCCCGTCGGCGAAGTCGCGGAGATCGCGAAGCGCGTCGTCGAAGATCATGGCGAGGAGGTTCTGGGCTATGGCCCGGTGCCCGGTCTGCCGGCGCTCCGCGACCGGATCGCGGCGCGGTTCGGCGGCGCGGCGCTGGGCCTGTCGCGCGAGAACGTGCTGATCACCTCGGGCGGGATGCAGGCGCTGGATCTGGTCGGCAAGGTCCTGCTGGATCAGGGCGCAACCATCGCCGCGCAATCCCCGGCCTATCTCGGCGCGCTCGACGCCTGGCGGCCGCGAAGCCCGGCCTATCGCCCGGTCTTCCCCGAACGCAACGGCTTCGACGCCGAGGCGGCGATGGAGGGCGCGCGCTTCTGCTACATGGTGCCGAATTTCTCCAACCCGACCGGGCGGCTGGTCGGCGAGGCGCGCCGGCGCGAGATGGTCGAGGCGGCGCGCGCCACCGGCGCCTGGCTGGTGGAGGACGACCCCTACGGCGCGCTCTATTATGACGGCCCGCGCCTGCCGACCATGCTGGAGATCGCCGCCGCCGGCGCGGCGCGCTATGACGGGCCGGTGGTCCATCTCGGCACCTTCTCCAAGGAGATCGCGCCCGGGCTGAGAATCGGCTGGGCGCTGGCGGCGCCGGAGATGATCGACGCGCTGACCCTGGCCAAGCAGGGCTCGGACATGTGCACCAGCGGGCTGACCCAGCGCGTCGCCGTCGCGGCGCTGGACGCGAAACTGCCCGAGCGGATGCTGCCCGGCATTCTCGATCTCTATCGCGCCCGCCGCGATGCGCTGGCGGCGGCGATGGCGACGCATCTTTCCGATCTCTTCGACTGGGAGGTCCCGGTCGGCGGCATGTTCTTCTGGGCGGTGGCGAAGGACCCGGATTTCGATTCCGACGCGCTGATGAAACGCGCGATCAGACATGGCGTCTGCGTCACCCCGAGCCGCGCCTTCGACCCCGAAGGCGTCTATCGCCGGGCGATCCGCATCAATTTCACCCTGAACCGGCCGGAGGTTCTGGCCGAAGGGGTGAAGCGGCTGGCGGCGGCGGCGCGGGAGATGTGAGCGCCTACCCCCGGCGGCGATTGGCGCCGATCTCGGGGGCGCCGAACTCCGCATGGCAGATATCGGCGAGCCGGGCGATTCCGGCGCGGATCGTCTCCGCCGTCGGGCTGGCGTAGCAGATCCTGATCCAGCTTCCCGCGTCCTCGCCCTTCGACCATTCGCGGCCGGGATTGACCGCGACCCCGCCCGCAAGCGCGACCTCGGCGAGGCGCGTCGTCTCCACCCCGTCGGGCAGCTTCACCCAGAGGAAGTTGCCGCCCGGCGGGCGGGAAAATTCGACCGCGGCGCCGAAATGCTCGTCCAGCGCCCCGATCAGCAGATCCAGCTTCGCCTCCAGCGCCCGGTTCAGCGTCGCGACATGGGCGTCGAAACCCTGCGCGCAGAATTCGGCCAGCACCATCTGCTCCAGCGCCCCGGACCCGGCGTCATGTTTCACCGAAATGATGCGCGAAAGCATGTCCCAGGGCGCGACGATATAGCCGACGCGCAAGGCCGGCGCGATGGATTTGGAAAACGAGCCGACATGGATGGTCAGTTCCGGCGCCAGCGCATGGAGCGCCGGCGGGCGGGTTCCGGCCCAGATCAGGTCCGAATAGCATTCATCCTCGAAGATCGGAACGCCATGCGCCCTGGCGGCGGCGACCAGCCGTTCGCGCCGCGCAAGCGGCATGATCGTCCCCGTGGGGTTGTGGACGGTCGGGATTGTGTAGATGTATTTCGGCCGGACCCCTTCGGCCTTCAGCCGCTCCAGCGCCGCCTCCAGCGCGGCGATATCCATGCCTTCGGCGTCCACCGGGATCGCGACCGCCCGCGCCCCGGCGCGGACAAGGCGGGGGAAGACGCCGCCATAGTTCGATTCCTCGACAATCACCGTATCGCCCGGCGTCAGCATCGCCGCATTGATCAGGTCGATCGCCTGCAAGGAGCCGGAGGTGAGCAATATCTCCTCCGGATCAGCCGCCATGCCCGCGGCGCGGGCCAGCTTCGCCGACAGGAACGCGCGCAGCGGCTGATAGCCGAGCGGGCCGGAATGGAGGAAATAAGTCCCGAGCGACGCGCCCTCCCGCGTCAGCACCGCGTCGGCGGCGGCGCGAAGCGCCTCCACCGGAACGGAGGCTTCGTCATTATTACCGCCGACGAAATTGAATTCGGGGGAGCCGGTCCAGCGCGCGGCCTGCGGCGGCAGGTCGTCGCGGACAAATCCGCTGAAATCGAAGCTCATCATTCCTCCTTGGCGGCGCTCTTCTTCCTGGCCTTCTCCGGTTTGTACGGCGCCATGCCCTGACGCGCCAGAAGATCGGCGCGTTCGTTCTCCTCATGGCCGGCATGGCCCTTGACCCATTTCCAGGTCACATCGTGCCGGGCCTGCGCCGCGTCGAGCGCGCGCCAGAGATCCTCGTTCTTCACCGGCTTGCGGTCGGCGGTCTTCCAGCCATTGCGCTTCCAGCCGTGAATCCACTGGGTGACGCCGCCTTTCACATAGGCGCTGTCGGTGACGACGGTGATCCTCGTCGCCCGGCCGAGCGCGTTCAGCGCCTCGATCGCGGCGGTCAGCTCCATACGGTTATTGGTGGTCATCGCCTCGCCGCCCTGCAATTCGCGCTCGCGCGCCACCACGCCATCTTTGCGCGCGACCAGAAGCGCGCCCCAGCCGCCAGGGCCGGGATTGCCCGAACAGGCGCCGTCGGTATAGGCGGTGAAATCAACCATTTGCGGGCTTCCAACAGTAGATATGCATGCCTTCGGACAGCTCGCCATCATAACCGGCGACGCCCTGCTCAAGGATTTCGACATCGGCGAAACTGGCCGCGTCGAGCAGCGCGGAGATCTCCTCCGGCTGATAGTGGACATAGAAGCGACCGAGCGAATCGCGCCGCTCGCCCTCGCCGCGCTTCAGGCCCAGATAGAAGACGCCATCCGGGCGAAGCGCCCGATGGATGCGCCCGAGATGGCCCGCCATCGCCGCCCGGGG
This sequence comes from Pikeienuella sp., assembly GCA_047974395.1. GTDB lineage: Bacteria > Pseudomonadota > Alphaproteobacteria > Rhodobacterales > Rhodobacteraceae > Pikeienuella. Next base: position 7,371 of record JBKECG010000175.1, read on the forward strand.
CGCATGCAGCAGGCAGAAGGAGGCCCAGAGGCCATCATAACGCGCCACGGCGTCGAACGCGTCGAAATCCATGAGGCGGACATCCAGCCCGGTCAGCCTGGACGCCTCCGCGACAAGGCCGGGGGCGCCGTCGAACGCCTCCACCCGCCGCCCGGCGTCGCGCATGCGCCGCGCCACCCAGCCGCCGCCGCAGCCGTAATCCAGCAGCCGGCCCCGGGCGGGGGTGACGGAGATGAAACGCTCCAGCCAGACATATCCGCCCTTCGGCGCCGACCGGTCGGCGTAGACGGCGCCGTCGCGATCATAGAATTCCAGCGTCGCCCGATCGCCCTTCACCCCCGCCCCTCCAGCCAGACGGGCAGATCGGCGATGCTGTCGATCACCGCATCGGCCCCGGCCGCGATCAGCGGGGCGGCGGCTCGCGCCCGCAGCGCATCCCGCGCGGGCGCGCCGAGCGCGGCCAG
>JBKECG010000189.1:0-14853 GCA_047974395.1 Pikeienuella sp.
TCGTCGATCTGATCCCGGCGGCGGGCGTCCGGCTCACGCCCCGGCACTACGCCTATCTGAAGATATCCGAAGGCTGCGATCATAAATGCCGCTTCTGCGTCATCCCCTCCATGCGCGGTCCGCTGCGCTCGCGCCCGGCGCGGGCCGTGCTGCGTGAGGCGGAGCGGCTGGCGGAGGCGGGGGTGAAGGAGCTGCTGGTCATCAGCCAGGACACCTCCGCCTATGGCAAGGACATCGCCTACGCGGAGAGCGAATGGCGGGGCGCGGCGCGGCGCGCGCATGTCAACGACCTCGCTGCGGCGCTCGGCGAGCTCGGGATCTGGGTGCGGCTCCATTACATCTATCCCTATCCGCATGTGGACGGGCTGATCCCGCTGATGGCGGCGGGGCTTGTGCTCCCCTATCTCGACATTCCGTTCCAGCATTCGCACCCGGATGTGCTGAAGCGCATGGCGCGCCCGGCCGCCTCGGCGAAGACGCTGGACCGGATCGGGGCCTGGCGGCGCGACTGCCCGGATCTGGCGCTGCGCTCCACCTTCATCGTCGGCTATCCCGGCGAGACAGAGGTGGAATTCGCGCATCTTCTCGACTGGCTGCGCGAGGCCCGGCTCGACCGGGTCGGCTGTTTCAAATACGAAAATGTCGCCGGCGCGCGTGCCAACGAGGCGCCGGACCACGTCCCCGACGAGGTGAAGGAAGAACGCTACGCCCGCTTCATGGAGGTCTCGCAGGGGATCTCCGCCGAAAGGATGGCGGCGCGGATCGGAACCCGCATCGAGGTGCTGGTGGATCAGGTGGATGGCGAAGGCGCCGTCGCCCGCTCGAAAATGGACGCGCCGGAGATCGACGGCGAGGTCTTCATCGACGAAGGTTTCGAGGGCCTCGCCCCCGGCGATATCGTCGAGGTGGAAGTGGACGAGGCGGCGGAATACGATCTCTGGGCGCGACGGGTCTGAGGAGGGTTTCATGTTCACCATCGAGCACGAATTCGACGCCTCGGTCGTCACCCTGCTGGACGAGGGCGAGAAACCGCTGAAAGAGGATGTCTCCATCAACATCTTCGACGATTGCGTCATCATCGAACAATATGACCGGCGCCGCGACGAGGCGGTGCAGGTCACGCTCTCCTTCTCGCAGCTTCGCGATCTGGAGGCGGCGCTGGACCTGCCCGAGGGCAGCTACCGGATCAGGAGGGAAATCTCGGAATAGGCGCGCGCCCAACCGTCAACCGGCGTCCTGCTCCGTCTCATAGCGGAGATAGATGGATGGATCGGCGAGGATCGCCCGGATCATGGCGCCCGGACCATGGCGAGGATGCGCGAACCGCGCTAACGTTCCTCGTCGCCGATCAGAAAGACCTTCGGCAGAACCAGACCGACCAGCAGGAGAATACCGATTCCCGCCGCCCAATGCGCCAGTGAGAAGAAACCCAGCGCCGCGCCGGCCGCCGCAAACCCCACGCCGCCGATCAGCGCGCCGATCAGGATGAAAGCCGCGCGCGACATTCTCACTCGCGGCGGTCGCATCAGAGCTCCCAATATCTCTTGATATTGGATGGATCTATCTCATTCCCGAAAACGTCACGGAACTGATCCTGACCCACCTCACCGTTCTGATAGCGGCTCATGATGATGTCTCTGATCGCCTTTTGCTGCTCAAGCGCGCTATGATAGGCGAGCGTCCCGCCGATCACCACGACCGCGCCCACGACGCCTGCGCGACCCGGGCTCATTCTCGTCCCGAGCCGGCGCTGCGCCTCTTCAAGCAGGGGGCCCTGTCCGGCCAGCCGCTGCCCGAACCGCTTGGCCCCGGCGCGCACCGAACCCTCCTTGGAGCCCTGCGCAAGACCGGCGGCGACCGCGCCGCCCGTTGCGCCGATACCGAGGGATTTCAGCATGAATATGCCGGTCGAGAGGCTCTTGTAGCGGGCGATCAGATCCTCGGTCGAAGCGTTCAGGTGATTGAACCAGTCGGGGAATTCCTGCATCTGGACCGCCACTCTGGCGGTGGCCCCCACGAAAACGGAATAGTTGTCGAAATGGCCGGAGAGATTCCCCCGTATCTCATTCAGCGTCCGATTGCGGACCGCCTTGGACTTGATCGTGGGCACAAGATACATGCGCGCCAGCACGTTCAACGCAAGTTCCGGATTGGGGTCCGTCGAAGACAGCGGGATCTCCAGAATAGCGCAGTAATTCCTGAGACGAGCGCGATTGCCGCCGTTCATCTTCAACCCTCCTGATTACAGGTCGTCATGAAATTCACTGTGTCTGAAACACGGTTCCGGCCAGGGCGCGGACGCAACAGGACGCCCTCCGGCGGCGGGCGCCGCCGAAGGGCGATTTCATGCCGCCCGATCAGGCGGCCTTCGTCGTCGTCAGATCGTAGGAGGCGATCATCGGCGACTGCGGACGATGCTGATCGTCATGCGGGATGTACTTCACTTCCATCTTGGTGACGTTCAGGCGGATCGTCGCCATCGGACGGTCGCCGGCGCTGTCGACCGAGTAGTTGGAGACCAGCGTATTGGTCAGCTTGTACTCGATATAGGTCTCGCCGGGATTGCCGGTGGTCACCAGATGGATGGTGGTCAGCTTGCCGGTGTGGCCGGTGCAGGCCTCGGTGAAGAGCTTGGTCGAGGAGGAATCGCTCACCTTGGTCAGCACCACTTCGCTGACGGTCGGCTCGGAGGCCTCGCGGTTGGCGGTGGAGCCCGCAGCGGTGTTCATGTTGCGCGAGACGTTCCAGTGAATGGTCTCGATATCCATCCACTTCTTGTGCGTCTCGTGGGTCGCGTCACCGGGGATACCGTCGATCTGCAGGTAGATAGGCATATTCTAGCACTCCGAGGTTAGTTGGGAACAGTTCAGGTCTTCGTTCGAGATGGCGTCCTTCACACGGGAACTCGCCATCTCAGCTCACACGACGCCTTCGCGGTCCGATTGATGAAACTGTGAACAGCGCGCCACCATCACCATCACCATTGGCATCGACCTCGACCGCCCGCAGCATCTGTCCGCGGGCGATCGAATCCAAGAAAAAGTCGGCGAGGCGCGGAAGCAGGTTCCGCGACAGCATCGCCTCGATCGCGCGGGCGCCGGAATCGCCCGAAACCGCCCGCTCGACAAGCGCGGCGCGCGCGGCGTCGGTCACGTCGAGCCGGGCCTTGTAGACGGCCTCCATCCGCTCCGCGACGCGGGCGAGCTGCAAGCCGACGATCCCCTCCAGGATCCCGCGATCCAGCGGAAGATAGGGCAGCACCGAGAGACGCCCGAGAAAGGCCGGCTTGAACCGCTCCAGAAGCTCCGGCTTCAGCATCTCGGTCAGCGCCTCGCCTTCGGGCATCGTGTCCGGGTCTTCGGCCAGCGTCGCCAGCGTGTCGGTTCCGGTGTTCGCGGTCATCAGGATGACGGTGTTGCGGAAATCCACGTCGCGGCCTTCGCCGTCGCGCAGCGTTCCCTTGTCGAACACCTGATAGAAGATGTCCTGAACGCCGGGATGCGCCTTGTCGATCTCGTCGAGCAGCAGCACGCCGTAAGGGCGCCGGCGCACGGCTTCGGTCAGAACCCCGCCCTCGCCATAGCCGACATAGCCGGGGGGCGAGCCCATCAGCAGCGAGACCTTATGCTCTTCCTTGAACTCGGTCATGTTGATGACCGTCAGACCGGAGGGGCCGCCGCAAAGCTCGTCGGCCAGGGCGACCGCGGTTTCGGTCTTGCCGACGCCGGAGGTGCCGACCATCAGGAACACGCCCTGCGGACGGCGCTCGTCGCCGAGCCGCGCGCGGGAGACGCGCATCGCCTCCGACAGCCGGTCTATCGCCGCGTCCTGACCGAGGATGCGCGCTTTCAGGCGGTCGCCGAGCTGGGCGATGGTTTCGATCTGGCCGCGCATCAGCCTGCCGGTCGGCACGCCGGTCCAGCGGCCGACCACGGCGGCGATGGCCTCGGCGTCGACGACGCGATGGATCAGCGGCTCCTCGCCGGCGGCCTGCGCCAGCTTGCGCTCCGCCAGGGAAAGGCGGCGCAGCGCGTCCTCGCCGCCTTCGGCCTCAAGGGCGTCGGCCTCGTCGGAAAGCTGAACCTGCCGGGCGAGCCGCTGTTCGAGCGCCGCCGCCTCCGACTGCGCCGTTTTCAGCTCCCGGCCCAGATCGCGGATGCGGGCGGTGATCTCGCTCGTGACCGGCTCCAGCGCCAGGGCGTCGATCTCGGCCTGAAGGAAGGCCGCCTCGCGCCGCCGGCCGGCCAGCGCCTCCGGCGTGGTCTGGCGGCTCATGGCGACGGCGGAGGCCGCGGTGTCGATCAGGCTGACGGCCTTGTCGGGAAGCTGCCGCTCCGGGATGTAGCGGGCGGAAAGCTCCACGGCGGCGCGCAGGGCGGAATCGCGGATCCTGACGCCGTGATGCTCCTGAAATTTCGGCGCGACCGCGCGCATCATCCGCACGGCGGTTTCGATATCCGGCTCGTTGACCTTCACGGTCTGGAAACGCCGCGTCAGCGCCGGGTCCTTCTCGAAATATTTCTTGTATTCCGCCCAGGTCGTCGCGGCGATGGTGCGCAATTCGCCGCGCGCGAGGGCCGGTTTCAGGATATTGGCCGCATCGCCCTGCCCCGCGCCGCCGCCCGCGCCGATCAGCGTATGGGCCTCGTCCCCAAAGAGGCTGATCGGCGTCGGAGACGCCTTGACCTGATCGACCACGCCTTTCAGCCGGCGCTCGAACTCGCCCTTCACGCCGGCGCCGGCCTGCAACAGGCTGAGATCAAGAACATGAACCGCCACCTCGGCCAGACGCTGCGGCGCCTCGCCCGAGGCGATCATCAGCGCGAAAGCCTCGACGATGGCGGTCTTGCCGACGCCGGCCTCGCCGACGAGGATCGGGTTGTTCTGGCGGCGACGGATCAGGATGTCGACCCTCTGCCGCAATTCGGCGTCGCGGCCGACCACCGCGTCGAGACGGCCCGCGCGCGCATCCGCCGTCAGGTCGGTCGCGTAGGCGGCCAGGAAATCCTCCCCGCCACTCGGCGGCGGCGGCGGCGCGTCCGCGCGCGCCTCGGGCTGCGCGGCTTTCGCCTTTTCCTCCAGCGCGGAAAGATTGAGCGCGAGCATGGACGGGGTCGCGCGCCGAAGCGCGGCGCGAAGATCGGGCTCGCTCGCCAGCGTCAGCAGAAGAACCGGCGCGCTCACATGCGAGGCGCCGAAACGAAGCGAAGCCGCGGTCCATGAATCGCGCGCCAGCGCGATCACCGAGCCGGACATGGACGGGGCGCCGGAGACGCCGCGCGGAAGCGCGCCGAGCGCCGCTTCGGCCTCGGCCCGGACGGCGCCGGGCGCGGCGCCGCATTCCTCGATCAGCGCGGAGACATCCGGGTCCCGGACCAGAATCGACACCCAATGTTCGATCTCGATGACGCCATGCGTGTGCCGGACGGCGCTGGCGGCGGCCCCTTCGAGGGAGCGGGAAAGCGCTCCGTCAAGGCGTCTGATCAGGTTATGCAGATCAATAATCGCCACGATGCCGCTTCCGCCCCGGGAACAAATCCTGCCAAACAAACATGTATCGGTTACACGTATTACCAATAACACCGGTTTCGAGCCTGTTAAGCCCGTGCGGCATAAGTGGTCAACCTACACAAAATTTCAATCCTTTACGTTAGGTCACACGCGGTTCGTCGGGCTCGACCAGTCGTTGCTTCTTGCAAAGGGGTCGGACAATTCGCCGCATTTTTCCCCGCAATTGACGGAGAGCTTCGGCCCCGGGCTTCGGCGGGGGTTTTCGTCACCCCCTGCGTAACTATATGCTGGAGGCCGACGCCTTGAGGGAATCCGGCGCAAGAGCAGGTGGTTGAGTGACCGACGCGAATCTTACGACGATCGCCGCGCTGCGCGCCGGGTTTGATTCCGAACAGCCGATGGGGCCGAACCTGCGCCATGGCGGCCCGGGTCTCGCCGCCTATCGCGCCCTTCGCGACGCCCGGTCGCTGGCCCGCGACCGGGAGCGCCGGCAGGAATCCCAGGACAAGGAGGCCGGCGGCGACATCAGGATCGGCCTGGTTCCGGAATGGGATGAGGTGCGCAAACAGGCGATCGCGATCCTCGCCGAGCGCAGCAAGGATATCGAGGTGATCGTCTGGCTGACCGAGGCCGAAACGCGGATCGGCGGCCATGACGGTCTTGCCGCCTGTCTGAACCTGATCACGGATCTGGTCCGCGAATTCGGCGCAAACCTGCACCCGGAGCCGGAAGAGCCGGATGACGACCGTTTCGCCGCCCTCGCCGGGCTGAACGGGGTCGGGCGCGAGGGGGCGCTGATCCAGCCCCTGCGCCTTCTGAGCCTGGTTCCGAACGGCGGCTACGGCCAGTTCACGCTCTGGGATGTCGAGAGCGGCCAGGAAAGCGGCGTCGTCATCGAGGAGATGCGCGAAGCCGGCCCGGCGGCGCTGCGGGCGCATCACGGCGCCGTACTCGCCGCGCTTGCGGCGGCGCGGGACTGCGACGCGGCGCTGAGCGCGCTGGTCGGCGCCGACGCCCCGCCCTTCAACCAGATCATCGAGATTCTCGACAACACCGAACGCACGATCCGCCGCCTCGGCCAGTTGGAGCCGACCGCCCCGGGCGCGGCCGAGGAGGCTGCGGACGGGCCCGGCGAATCGTCCGGCGCGGCGGAAACCGCCCCCGCCGCGCCCGGCAGGATCACCTCCCGCGAGCAGGCCTTCGAGCAGCTTCTGAGGATCGCGGAATATTTTCGCAAGGCCGAACCGCATTCGCCGCTCGCCGACAGTCTGGAGACGCTGGTGAGACGCGGGCGGCTTGATTTCCTCGCCCTAATCGAAGAATTGATCCCCGACGAAGCCACAAGGCAAGCGGTGATGAAAACTGCTGGAATACAGTCAAGCCAATGAACAGGAATGAAAAAGATCCAGAGCGCGCGGAGCCTTGAGATTCCGGATCCATCGTTTCGGGCGCGATGGCGCGCGCAACCGCCTGCGCGCCGGGTCCGCGACGGCAAACGACACGTGAACACTTACCCCAGTATAGGGAGACGACGATGAGCAGCATCCACGACAAGCTCGAGAAGGTGCGCAAACCAAGGGTCCACATCAAGTACGAGGTGGAGACCGAAGGCGCGATGGTCCAGAAGGAGCTGCCTTTCGTGGTCGGCGTTCTGGGTGATTTCTCGGGCGACAGCGCGCAGGATCTGAAACCCTTCGGCGAGCGCAAATTCGTCCAGATCGACAGGGACAATTTCGATCAGGTGATGGCGCGGATGTCGCCGCGCCTGAATTTTCAGGTCGAGAACAAGCTCACGGACGACGATTCGATGATGCGGGTCGATCTCTCGTTCGACTCGATGGACAGTTTCGAACCGGCGAGCGTCGTCGATCAGGTGCCGGCGCTGAAGGCCCTGCTCGAAAGCCGCAACCAGCTGCGCGATCTGATGGCCAAGGCGGACCGCTCCGAGAAGCTGGAGAAACTGCTTGAGGATCTCCTGCAGGACAACGCCTCCATCAAGCAGTTGATGGATGAACTGAAATCCCGTCAGGGCGCCGGGGAGGGCGATGCGTGATGAAGACCAACGCCGAAGCGAAGCAGGAGGCCAAGGTCGAGACGCTCGACGCCGGCCTTCTCGATCAGGTGATCGACGCGACCAGCCAGACCGAGCCGGACCGCACCACCGAACTGATGCGAAACCTGACCGACGCCGCGATGGCCGGCACGGTCACCTATAACCGCAACCTGACCATCACGCTGAACCGCGCGATCGAGGCCATCGACGCCACGATCTCCAAGCAGCTCGCCGTGATCATGCAGTCGCCGAAGTTCAGCGCGCTTGAGGGCAGCTGGCGCGGGCTGCGCCATCTGGTGACGGAATCGAACACCGGCACCAACCTGAAGATCAAGGTGCTGAACGCCTCCAAGCGCGAGCTTGGGCGCGATCTCGCCAAGGCGGTCGAATTCGATCAGTCGCGGCTGTTCAAGTCGATCTACGAGGACGAGTTCGGCACCCCCGGCGGCGAGCCGATCGGCGCGCTGATCGGCGACTATGAATTCGACAACAGCTTTGAGGATCTCGAATGTCTTCAGAGCCTCAGCCAGGTGTCGGCCGCGGCTTTCGCCCCGTTCATCTCCGCCGCGAGCCCGAAGCTCTTCGGTTTCGAGGATTACACCGAACTGTCGCGGCCGCGCGACCTGTCGAAGATCTTCGACACCACGGAATATGCGAAATGGCGCACCTTCCGGAAAACTGCGGATTCGCGCTTCGTCACCCTGACCATGCCCAGGGTGCTGGCCCGGATGCCCTATGGCGCGAACACCCGGACCATCGACGAGTTCGATTATGACGAGGCCGCCGCCTATGACGGCGATCGCATCCCGCACAACAATTACTGCTGGATGAACGCGGCCTATGTGATGGGCTCGCGCCTGACCGATTCCTTCTCCGACACCGGCTGGTGCACCGCGATTCGCGGCGCCGAGAACGGCGGCAAGGTCTCGGGGCTGCCGATGCATCTCTTCTCGACCGATCAGGGCGACAAGGACATCAAATGCCCGACGGAGATCGGCATCACCGATCGTCGCGACGCGGAGCTGGCCGAGATGGGCTTCCTGCCGCTCTGCCATTACAAGAACACCGATTACGCGGTGTTCTTCGGCGCGCAGACCACGCACAAGCCCGACAAATACGACAGGCCGGAAGCGACCGCCAACGCGGCGATCTCCGCCCGTCTGCCCTATATCATGGCCACCTCGCGCTTCGCCCACTACCTGAAGGTGATCGGGCGCGACAAGATCGGCAGCTTCATGGAGGCCGAGGATTGCGAGGAATGGCTGAACCGCTGGATCAACCAGTATGTGAACTCCAATGACGACGCCGGGCCGGAAATGCGGGCGAAATACCCGTTGCGGGACGCGCGCGTGCGGGTCGAGGAGATCCCGGGCAAGCCCGGCAGCTACAACGCCGTCGCGTGGATGCGGCCCTGGCTCCAGATGGAGGAGCTGACCACCGCGCTCCGCATGGTGGCCCGCATACCCGAGAAGAGCTGACATGAACGCCTCGGCAGAGTCTGTCGGGGCGTCTCTTTCTGATGAGGTGGAGAGCGCCCGGTTCCGGGCGTTCGCCGCACGTATCGACCGGCTCATAGCCCGGATTGACGCCGCCCTGACGTCGCAGGTTAACGCGATCATTCACGCGGACGCATTCCAGCGGATGGAATCGCGCTGGAGGGCGCTTGCGCATCTGGTCGATCTGGCCGGGATCGGGCGCGGGGTGCTGGTGCGGGCGCTCGACGTCGACTGGCGGACATTGTCCCGCAGCATGGAGCGCGCCGCGGATTTCGACCAGAGCCCGCTGTTCCGCCTGGTCTATGACGGCGAATTCGGCATGCCCGGCGGCCTGCCTTTCGGTCTTCTGGTCGGCGACTATCATGTCTCCCACCGGAACGACGGCGAAAAGGGCGACCAGATCGAGGCGCTCCGCCGCCTCTCCTCGGTCGCCGCCGCCGCGTTCTGCCCGCTGGTGCTCAACGCGGCGCCGGCCTGCCTCGGCGTTGACCGGTTCGGCGCGATCGGCGCCGAAACGGATATCGACCCGCGCTACGATCCGCAGGGCCCGAACCCGGATCGCAGCCGCTGGGAGGAATTGCGCCGCGCCGAGGATTCGCGCTTCCTGTGCCTGGTCGCGCCGGGCGTGCGCATCCGCGCGCCCTGGCGGCGCGGCGAAGCGGCGCGCAGCGCCGACGGCTTCATTTTCGACGAGGCGAAGGACCGTCCGCTGATCGCCGGCGGCGGCGTCGCCTTCGCGGCCACGATCATCCGGGCGTTTCAGGAAAGCGGCTGGTTCGCCGCGATCCGGGGCGCCTATCAGGATTCCGGCGGCGGCGGCCGCGTGGACGGTTTCACCCCGATGGATTTCGGAACCGACCGGCACCGGCTTTCCGCGCATACGCCGATCGAGTTCCGCCCCACCGCCACGCAGGAGGAGGCGATGATCCAGCAGGGCGTGATCCCGCTCGCCTCGCTGTATCTGGACGCCGATCCGGTCTTCAACGCCAACCCGACGCTTCACCGCCCGCAGGTCTATCATTCGGCGGTGGCGACGCAGAACGCGCGCCTCGCCGCGACGCTGCAATATGTGCTCTGCACCTCGCGTTTCGCGCATTACCTCAAGGTGATCATGCGCGAGGAGATCGGCTCCATCGCCGACCCGGACCTGCTGCGCGCGCGGCTGACGGAATGGCTGCGCGAATATTGCATCGGCAATGACGACGCGCCGCAGGAGCTGAAAGCGCAATATCCGCTCCGCGACGCCGGCGTCGAAGTGAACAGCATCGCGGGCCGGCCCGGCGTCTACGCCTGCACCATATGGCTGCAACCCCATTTCCAGCTCGACGACATCTCCACCAGCTTCCTGCTGGTCGCGGAGGCGCCGAGCACGCCGATCGCAGAGAGGATATCAGCATGAGCGCAGCGACAATCGGCGACCGCCTGGCCAATGACGATCTCGACGGCGCGCTCGCCGCCGCCGCCGCGCGGGTGAAGGCCGCGCCGCAGGACGCGCCGGCCCGGCTGCTGATGGCGATGGCCTCGGCCGTGGACGGCGATCTCGACAAGGCGGAGACGCATGCGAAGCTCGCCTCCAGGATCTCGCCTGCGGATTCGGTCGGCATCGGCGTTTTCCGGTCGCATCTGCGCGGCCTCTACGCCCGCGATCAGTGGTGGAGCGAAGGCGCCGCGCCCGAATTCCCGATGGGGATGACGATATGCGACGAGTTGGCGCTGAAGCTGAACGTCGCGCTTCGCGCGGGCGACGCCGCCGCGGCCGCCGCGGCGCTTGAAGAACTGGAGGGCGCGCGCGGTCAGCGCCCCGCCATATGGAACGGGAATCCGGTCGAGGATCTCCGCGATCTGGACGACCGCCTTCCCCACGCTTTCGAGATCGTGACCGGGGGCGGCGCCTATCTCTGGCTGGATTTCTCGCTGGTGCGTGAGATGGCCTTCCAGCCGCCATCGTCCCTCTTCGATCTGGCCTGCCGCAGGGCGCGGGTCACGCTGACCGACGATTCGGCCGCCGACGTGCTGGTCATGGCCGCCTGTCCGGGGGCGATGGACGCGGCGCACAAGCTCGCGCGGCGGACCGATTTCGAGGAGGTCGCCGGCGGCCTGACCATCGCGAAAGGGCAGCGCGCCTATCTCGCCGGCGATGACATGGTCGGCCTGCTTGCGGCCGAAACCATCCGTTTCGAAGGCGGCGGCGATGCCTGAAAGGCGGCATGGGCATGAGGAGCGTCTGGCCCCCTCGCTGCTGGACCGGCTGATCGACCTCGATCCCGATCTGAAGCAGGATCCGCCGGTCATCTCCGCCGAGCGGCCGGAGGGGCTGCGCGCCGCGCTGCGCCGCGATCTGGAGATATTGCTGAACACGCGCTGCCGGCCCGACTCGCCGCCGGCGGCGCTGGGCGAATTGGCGAACAGCCTCGCCAGCCTCGGGGTCGAGGATTTCTTCTCCAGCGATCTTGTCACCGACATGCAGCGGCGGGTTTTCGCCGCGAATCTGAGAGCGCGCATCGCGCGGTTCGAGCCGCGCCTCGAAGATCTGACCGTCGAATTCCTGCCGGAGCCGTCAACGGCCCAGCGGCGCCTGCGTCTGCGCATCTCGGCGCTCTATCACAGCCGGCCGGGCCTGCCGCGCATCGTGTTCGAGACCCAGATGGACCCGGTCGCCGGGCGTTTTCTGGTGACGGAGGGCGGCCGTGGCTAACCGCTTTCTCGAATATTACAATGACGAACTGAACGCGTTCCGCCGCCGCGCGACGAAATTCGCCGAGGATTTCCCGAAAATCGCCGGTCGTCTGCGGCTGGCGCGGGAAACCTCGGACGATCCGCATGTCGAGCGGCTGGTGCAGAGCTTCGCCTATTCCGCCGCCCGCATGCGTCAGAAGATCGACGACGAGTTGCCGGAACTGACCGACGGGCTGCTGGAGACGCTCTATCCGCATTATCTGGCGCCGGCGCCGGCCATGTCGGTGGTGGCGCTGCAACCGTCGAAGGAGCTGGACAGCGCGCAGGTCATCCCGGCCGGGTCCGAGATGGTTTCAGAGCAGGTCGATGGCGATGTCTGCCGGTTCCGCACCAGCCAGGCGGTGACGATCGCGCCGGTCCGGCTGGCCGCCGCGCGGATGATGAGCCGTCCGATGGAGGCCCCGCCGGCGCCGGGGCTGAACGCGCTCGGCTGTCTGCGCCTGACGCTGGAGCCGCTGGGCAAGACCAGTCTGGCGGATACCGGTCTGTCGAAGCTCCGGATCCATCTCTCCGGCCCGATCCGTCAGGCCAACGCGCTGTTTCGGCTCCTGCATCAGCATGTCGCCGGGGTCCGCCTCGCCGCGCACGCCGCCGATCCGAACGCGCGCCACCTGCCCGCCGCCGCCGTCCGGCCGGTGGGCTATGCGGATGAGGAATCCCTGCTGCCCTATCCCGAGGGCAGCTTTCGCGGCTATCGGACATTGACGGAATTCTTCATCCTGCCGGAGAAATTCCTGTTCTTCGACATCGAAACCGGGCCGATGAAGGAAACCGCGCGGCAGGATATCTACATCTATTTCAACGCCCCGCCCGAGCGGCTGGAGCAGCAGGTGGACGTCTCCTCGATCACGCTGCATGCGACGCCGATCGTCAATCTCTTCCGTTCGCGCGCCGAGCCGATCATTCTGGACGGAACGGCGTCGATCTATCCCCTGCTGGCCGACGCCCGGCGCCCGCAGACGCGACAGGTGCATTCGATCACCCATGTCGCCCTCGCGGAGAGCAACGGCCAGGCGGAACAGTGCAAGCCCTTCTTCCACCGGCAGACCGACCGGCGGGCGGCCGGGGTCTTCTGGCAATTGCGGCGGCACAGCGACGAGGCCGGAGAGGCCCCTGGCGCCACCTCCATCGCCTTCGTCGATACGGAGGAGGCGCCGGTCTCCTCCCCCGACACGACCGCCAGCATCGAGGTGCTGGCGACGAATGGAACGCTCCCCCGCCAATTGGTCTTCGGCGGCGGCCGGCCGCGGCTGACGCTCATCGGCGGCGGCGATCATGTCGGCGGCCTGAACTGCCTGCGGCCGATGACGCCGATGAGAAGGGCCGGCCCGGCGCGGGATCGCGCCTGGCGGCTGCTTTCGCATCTGTCGCTCAATCATCTTTCGGTGACGGCGGACGGCGCGCCGGCGCTGCGCAATATCCTGCGGCTTTACGATCCGGGCGACAGCCGCGAAACCGCGCAGATGATCGACGCCATCGAAACCGTGGAGACGACGCCCGCGCTCGCCCGCCTTCAGGGGGTGATGGTCTCCGGCGTCGACATCACCCTCACCCTGGACGATCAGCGCATAGATCAGGGGCAGGCGCTGGTCTTCGGCGCGGTGCTCGACCGGTTCCTGGGCTGCTATACGACGCTGAACACCTTCACGCGGCTCACCTTGCGGCTGAAGGATCACACCGATCCGCTGGCCCGTTTCGCCCCGCGCGCCGGAGAGGAGGCGCTGATATGAGCGAGTCCTCCCTTTTCGAGCGGCTGCGCGAGCAGCCCGGCGCCTTCGAGCCGGTCACCGCGCTCCGCGTCGCCCAGGCCGAGGCGAAGCGGCGCGGACGGCCGCTTCGCCTGCGCACGCCGCCGACCACGGCGCTCTCGCCGCTGCCGGTCGAGCGGGTCGAGGTCACCGAAACCGGGGTGGAGGTCGAGACCCATCTGATGGGGCTGACCGGCCCGCTATCGCCGCTGCCGCCCTCCTATACCGAGCTTTCCGCCCGCGATCAGCGCCGGCGGGCGGGCGGGTTGCAGGCGTTTTTCGACCTCTTCTCCGATCGGCTGAGCTGGCTCTTCGTCGCGGCGGCGGAGAAATACAGCCTCGCCGCCCGGTTGCGATGGGAGGGGCGGACCGGCAACACCATCCTCACCGGGCTTCGGGCGCTGATCGGCTTCGCAACCCCCGGCATGGACGAGCACGCGCCCCTGCCGCGGGATGAAACGCTGCGCTACGCCGGCCTGCTGGCGCAGCGCACCCGCAATGTGGAGGGGCTGCGCGCGCTGGCCGAGGCGGAGCTGGGCCTGCCGGTCAGGGTGCGGCAGTTTCACCTGCGCTGGCGCGAAACGCCGGTGGCGGAGCAGACGAAGATGAGCGGCGCGGCGCAGCTTGGCGTCACCGCCATGGCCGGCAGCCGCACGCCGGACCGGGCCGGGCAATGCCGGCTGGTGGTCGGGCCGGTGCGCTATGCGGATTTCATGTCGCTTGAGGACGGCCTGCCGCGGATCGAGCGGCTGAAACGGCTGGTGAAGCTCTATGTCGGGCCGGTGGTCGGTTTCGACATCCAGATCGTGCTGGACCGGCGCGACGTGGCCCAGACGCAGCTGGGCGGCGCGGGTCCGGCCGCCCGGCTCGGCTGGAACAGCTGGGCGCTGTCGGAACCTGCGGCGCGCGACAGCGACGAAGCCGTGATCCGGTGCTATTCGTGAACGGGCGGAGCGGGTGATGAAACTGACGCTTAGACGAACGGATGACGCGCACAGGGATGAAGCGCGGGTGATCGACGGCGGCGCGGTCTTCTCCGTCGGCACGGCGCATGGCGCGACATGGGTGCTCGCCGATGCGGGCGAGGCGGCGCGGATCGACATCCGCCGCGGCCCCGATGGCTTTCTGGCCGAGGCGAGCGGCGCGGTCGCGGTGGAGGGGCAATCCGTTCCCGATGGCGTCACCATCGCGCTCAGCCATGGCGCGAGCGTCACGATCGGGAGCGCCACGCTGCGCGCATCGGTCGCCCAGGGGGATTCCTCGGCCTTTCCCTGACCCCTCGCCAACCCCGCCGCCCCGACCGTCCGCT
>JBKECG010000209.1:0-4795 GCA_047974395.1 Pikeienuella sp.
TTCGCCGACAACTCCCGACACGCCTCCGCATGGGCCGCCAATGTCTACGCCAAGGCCCGAGCCCGAGGCTGCCGCCACCCCCATGCGATCCGCATACGCGGACGCGCATGGGTCCGAATCCTCTGGCGCGCATGGAAAGACCGAACCTGTTACGATCAAGCCCGTCACAACGCCGCAACTGCTATAGCTTGACACAGGCTGTCTCATTCCCCGGCCCCCAGATCAATGGCGAGATCGGCGACCGGGCGCTGGCCGTTCACCAGACCGGCCTCGTTCAGGAAAGCCTCGAAACGGCGGTAGCGGACATGGTCCAGCGCGGCCGGGCGGAGGGAGAAACGGGGCAGCGTATCCACCCAGGCGCGGGCGTTCAGTTCGTCATCCAGCTCCGCCGCCGTGCCGGAGAAGATCTCCCAGCTTTCCTGCGGATGGTTCAGCATGTACTGCGTCGCCCGCTCGGTCGCGGCCAGAAAACGGCGGATGCGATCGGCGTTCATCAGGTCGGGATTGGCGACATAGATCAATTCGTCATAGATCGGCACGCCGTGCTCTTCGGGGAAGAAGCACCGCCCCTCGATCCCTTCGAGCGCCATCTGCGTCAGCTCGAAATTGCGAAATGCGCCGATCACCGCATCGACCTGCCCCGACATCAGCGCGGTGGAGAGCGACCAGTTCACATTCACCATCTCCACATCCGCAAGCGTCAGCCCCGCGCCCCGGAGCATGGCGGTCACCATCGCCTCCT
Organism: Pikeienuella sp.; assembly: GCA_047974395.1. Classification (GTDB taxonomy): domain Bacteria; phylum Pseudomonadota; class Alphaproteobacteria; order Rhodobacterales; family Rhodobacteraceae; genus Pikeienuella. Next base: position 743 of record JBKECG010000209.1, read on the forward strand.
CCACCCCGCTGACGGAAAAGCCGATCTTGCGCCCGGCGAGATCCGCAAGCGCCGCCACCGGCCCGTCCTTCAGCGCCAGCAGGCAGTTGAGCGGCGAGGCGACCAGCGTGCCGACCCGCTTCAGCGGCAGGCCCTCGGCGACCTGAAGGTGAAGCTGCGGCTGATAGGAAAGCGCCAGATCGACCTTGCCGGCGGCGGCCATTTTCGGCGGGTCGGCCGGATCGGCCGGGGCGATGATCTCGACCTCCAGCCCCTCATCTTCGAAATAGCCCAGTTCTTCGGCGATGACGATCGGCCCGTGATCGGGGTTCACGAACCAGTCGAGCGCGAGGCTCACGCGGTCCTGCGCCGCGGCCGGCGCGGCGAACAGCAGGGCGAGCGGAAGAAGGAATTTCATCATGTCTCTCCTGAGGGATCGCCCATGGCGATGAGCGCGATTTCCCCATCCCAACAGGCGCCGAGCCGTTCGGCCGCGCGCCATGACCTGAGGCCCGAGCGGCAGACCAGCACGGCGCGGGCGCCGGGCGCGGGCATGGGGCCGCCGGGGCCGAAATCCTCCACCCCGAGGCGGCGGGCGTCGGGGCGGATCAGCGGGGCTTCGCCCTCCGCGCGCAGATCGGCGACCAGATCGCCGGGACGGATCGCGTCGGGGGCGATGAAAACCGGGCTTTTCGCCGGTTCCTCAGCGCCCATGAAGGAGAACCCGCCAAAACGCCATGTCGCGGCGTCGAAGCTGACCAGCCGCCCAAGCGGCGAGGCGATCCCGGCGGCGACGGCCAGCGCCATCTGCGCCTGAAGCGCGCCGATCACCCCGACCACGGGGCCGAGGACGCCATCCTCGGCGCAGGAGCCGAGCCGCTCCGGCAGGTCGGGGAAAACCGCGCGCAGGCTGGGCGCGCCGGCGCAGAACCCGCCGGCGTAACCCGCGAGACCGGTGACGGAGGCGTGGATATAGGGCAGCCCCCGGTCGCGGCAGAGATCGGAAAGCGTGTAGCTGACCGCGAAACTGTCGGCGCAGTCGAGCACGACATCCATATCCGCCGCCAGATCGCCGGCGTTGGCGGGGTCGAGCCGCGCGCGCATCGCCTCGACGGCCGTTTCCGGGTTCAGACCGCGCAGGGCGCGCGCGGCGGCCTCCGCCTTGGGGCGGCCGATATCGCTTTCTCGGAACAGGGTCTGACGATGGAGATTGCCCGCCTCCACCCGGTCCGGATCGACGACGCGCAGCATCCCCGCCCCGGCCCCGACCAGATATTGCAGCGCCGGCGCCGCCAGCCCGCCGACGCCGACGACCAGCATCCGCGCCCGGCGAAGCCGCCCCTGCCCCTCTTCGCCGAATTCGGGCAGCGCGATCTGGCGGGCGTAGCGGTTCGCCAGCCCCGTCATCGGGTCGCCCCGATCCATTCGCCGATCCGCGCTTCCGGGTCGGCGTTCAGGGTGATGTCGGTGACGACGGAGACGATATCCGCCCCCGCCGCGAAGGCTTCGGCGGCGCGCGGAACGCTCAGCCCGCCGATGGCGACCAGCGGCAGATCCCCGATCCGGCCCTTCCACTTGCGCACCCGGCCCAGCCCCTGTTGATGCCATTTCATCTTCTTGAGGATGGTCGGCCAGACCGGGCCGAGCGCCACATAATCGGGGCCGCAGGCCAGCGCGCGTTCAAGCTCGGCCTCGTCATGGGTCGATATCCCGAGCTTCAGCCCGGCGCGGCGGATCGCCTTCAGATCGGCCTCGTCCAGATCCTCCTGCCCCAGATGCAGCCATTCGCAACCAAGGTCGATGGCGAGACGCCAGTGATCATTGACCACCAGCGCCGCCCCGGCGGCGGCGCAGAGATCGCGGCCGCGGGCAAGCAGCGCGCGCAGCTCCGCCTCGGGCCGGTCCTTGATCCGCAATTGCACCAGCTTCACCCCGAGCGGCAGCGCCCGCGCCAGCCAGTCGGGATGGTCGAAAATCGGGTAGAACCGGTCCAGTTTCATTCGAGCGCCGCCAGTCCGATCAGGGGGGTCGAGGGCGCGGCCATGTCACGCGGCTCCATCGGGTCGGCCTCACGGGCGAGCCGCCCAGCCTCCAGCGCGCGGGCGAAGCCCTCGGCCATCGCCGCCGGATCGCCCGCCTTCGCCACCGCCGTATTCAGCAGCACCGCGTCAAAGCCCAGCTCCATCGCCTGCGCCGCCTGCGACGGCAGGCCGAGCCCGGCGTCGATCACCATCGGCACATCGGGGAACTGGGCGCGTAGGCTTCGCAGCCCATAGATATTGTTCAGCCCCAGCCCGGTGCCGATCGGCGCGCCCCAGGGCATCAGCACCTCGCAGCCGACCTCCAGCAGCCGGCGGGCCAGAATCCCGTCCTCGGTCATGTAGGGGAAGACCTTGAAACCCTTTTCGGTCAACAGCGCGGCCGCCTCCAGCAAGCCGAACGGGTCGGGTTGCAGCGTGTCCTCATGGCCGATGATCTCCAGCTTGATCCAGTCGGTGCCGAAAAACTCGCGCGCCATCTCCGCGGTGGTCACGGCCTCGCGCACCGAATGGCAGCCGGCGGTGTTGGGCAGCACCGCGACGCCGAGATCGCGGATCATCTCCCAGAAATCCGCGCCGGCGCGCCCGCCGGCGGATTCCCGCCTGAGCGAGACCGTGGCGACCCCGGCGCCCGAGCGCAGAAAGGCGTCGCGAAGCGATTTCGGCGAGGGATATTGCGCCGTTCCCAGCATCAGCCGCGAGGCGATCTCGACCCCGTAGAAACGCGGCATCTCAGCCCCCCTGCCTTGGGCTCAGCACCTCAACCCGGTCGCCGGGGGAAAGCGCATGACCCGCGCGCCCGGCGGCGGGAACGAAGGCCTCGTTCACCGCGGTCGCCAGCTCCGCGCCGCCATAGCCCAGCTCTTCGAGCGCGGCCTGCAACATTTCCGCCGCGACTTCGCGCGGCTCGCCGTTAACTGTGATCTTCATCGTTGAACTCCGGCGTCTCGCCATCAAAAATCCACCCGGCCGCCATCCGCGCCACCGCCGGCGCCAGAAGAAAGCCGTGTCGAAACAGGCCGTTGACATGAATCACATCGCCGCGGCGCAAGACGCGCGGCAGATGATCGGCGAAGGCCGGGCGCGCGTCGGCGCCAAGCTCCAGCACCTCCGCCTCGCCAAAGGCGGGATGGAGCGCGTAAGCCGCGCCCAGAAGCTCGGCGACCGAGCGCAGCGTCGCCGGCCCGCGCGAGGCGCTCTCGATCTGGGTCGCGCCGATCATGTAGCAGCCATCGCCGCGCGGCACGATATAGAGCGGATGGCGCGGATGCAGCAGCCGCACCGGCCGGGCGATCTCCACCCCCGGCGCGCGCAGCAGCGCCATCTCCCCCCTGACCCCGCGCAGCCCCGGCAGCGCGTCGCGCGCATGGAGCCCGCGGCAATCGACGGCGACCCCGGCGGCGGGCGCGGCTTCGGCCTCGATCGCGACGCCCTTCGCCGCCAGCCCCGCGACCAGCGCGGCGAGCGCGGCGCGGGGGGCGATATGGGCCTCATCCGGGAAATGCAGCGCGCTGTCGAACCGCTCGGCCAGATCCGGCTCCAGCGCCCGAAGCCCCGCCCGGTCCAGGAGCGCATGGCGCGCGGTGCGCCGGGCGACACGGTCCAGCTCCTTCCTGTCGCGGGCCAGCGTGACGACGAGGGAGCCGCCGCGCGTCACCGCCGCGCCGGCGCCTTCCCACCAGTCGGCGGCGATCTGGCCCAGTCTGACCACCGGCTCTTCGGCGGTCTCGCCCTCGCAGAACGGGGCCAGCATGCCGCCCGCCCACCATGAACAGCCATGTGGGCCGGGCGCGCCGGCGGGATCAATGATGCGCACCTTCGCGCCACGGCGGAGCAGTTCGGTCGCGACGGTCAGCCCGGCGACGCCGGCGCCGCGAATGAGGATCGGGGCGCTCATGGCCAGAACTCGTGAAAATGATGCACCGGGCCATGGCCGCGCCCGACCTCCAGCCGGTCGGCGGCCCGGATCGCGCCGTGGAGCCAGCCATGGGCGGCGCCGACCGCCGCCGCCAGCGCCTCGCCCTTCGCCAGTTCC
>JBKECG010000221.1:0-7812 GCA_047974395.1 Pikeienuella sp.
GCAGGCTCCCGCCGGCCTCGCCATCGACGAGGAGCGCCAGTATCGGCGCTCCGGGCCGGGCCGCGCGGAACGCCCTGATCTCCTCGTCGATCCAGATGGAGCGGGCGGCGTGGGGCGAGCAGATCACGATCAGCCGGTCGCTCGCCTCCAGCGCGCGCCGGAGCGGGGCCGGCAGATCGCGCGAGGTCGGAAACTCCTCCTCGTCAAGGAAAACCGGGCGCAGCCGCGCCGGGGCCGCATTTCCCACAAGCCCCGCCGGCGGCCGATAGCGCCTGAGCGCCCGCCGCAACCTCGCGCCCCATCGCCGGTCGGCATGGCTGCAAGCGATAAATGCCCCGTAGCTTCGCACGTTCCTTCCCTAACACCGGAGAATGGCCATCCGAAGGCCGGCGGGCAAGCCGCAGAAAGCCGGGATTTTTCTTCAGATCGCCCCGCGCCGCTTGCGCTATCCGGCCGCCGGAGGCAAGTCTTCCCCCGGTGAAGGAACGGAACATGACCGCCGGCGCGGAAGAAAAAGACCTGCATGACCGTATTCTCGCCGCCATCGACGGCGGCGAGTATCCACCGGGCGCGCGCCTGCTGGAAAGCGAACTCGCCCAGCGTTTCGGCGTCAGCCGCACGCCGGTGCGCGAAGCCCTGCGCCGGCTGGAGAGCCAGGGCGTCGTCACCCATGAGCCCCGCAAGGGCGCCGTCGTCGCCGTGCTCGACTATGACCAGCTCGGCGAACTTTACGCGGTGCGCGAGGTGATGGAGGGGCTGGCCGCACGGCTGGCCGCGCTCCACGCCTCCGCGCCGGAGATCGGGCTGCTCTACGAGATGCTGGAGGAGGACGCGGCGCTGACCGACCCGAAGGCGCTGGCGCAGGCCAACAAGCGGTTTCACCGCCAGCTTCATCTCTCCAGCCACAACCGCTACCTGATCGAGACGCTGGCCCCGGTGCGCCGCTCGCTCTCGCTGCTGGGCGGCACGACATTTTCGGCCGGGGAGCGGATCGCGACCTCCGCCGCCGAACACCGGCGGATCATCGACGCCGTCGCCGCCCGCGACGGCGACGCGGCCGAAGCGGCGGCGCGGCGGCATATCGTCAGCGCCTATGAATTGCGGCTGCGGCTGGACGCGGCGAAATGACGGGCGGCCCCTCGCCCACAGGAAGGACCGGGGATGACGCCCACATTCGCCCTTGATCATCTCGTGATCGCCGCGCCGACCCTGGCGCGCGGGGTCGATCATGTCCGCGACCGCCTCGGCGTCACGGTCCCGGAAGGGGGGCGCCATCCGCTCATGGGCACGCATAACCGCCTGATGCGGCTCGGCGGTGACGAATTCCTGGAGATCATCGCCGTCGATCCCGACGCCCCGCCCCCCGCGCGCCCGCGCTGGTACGCGCTTGACCGTCACGAAGATCGCGCGCCCTTTCTCACGACCTGGGTGGCGCGGGTCGGCGATCTGGATGCGGCGCTGAAACTGTCGCCGCCCGGAATGGGCGCGCCGATCCGCGTCAGCAGGGGCGATCTGATCTGGCGCATAGCCGCGCCCGAGGACGGCTCCATGCCCTTCGGCGGCGCCTTTCCAACCCTGCTCGAATGGCCGGATGATCAAAGGCCCGGCGCCGCGATGCCGGATCGCGGATGCGCGCTGCGCAAACTCACCATCGAACATCCCGAAGCCGACGCGATCCGCGCGCGGCTGAAGGGTTTCCTGCGCGACGAACGCATCGTTTTCCGGGCGGGCGAACGGGTGACGCTCTCCGCGGAGATCGACACACCGGCCGGGCCGCGCGTTCTCGCGTAGCGAATTGCTTCATCGGGGCGTGGAACGTGGTTTTTCCAATTCAACCCCGCTCCGAAAGCGCCTAAGCTGACCGCGACAAGGAGACTCGCGATGCTGAAATCCCCTCTCGGCCGGCTGCGTCTCGGCGTGAATATCGACCATGTCGCGACGATCAGGAACGCGCGCGGCGGCGCCTCTCCCGATCCGGTGCGCGCCGCCCGGATGGCGGAGGCCGCGGGCGCCGACGGGATCACCGCGCATCTGCGCGAGGACCGGCGCCATATCATGGACGCCGATATCGAGGCGATCATGAACGCCATCTCCATCCCGCTGAATTTCGAGATGGCGGCGACGGCGGAGATGCAGGCGATCGCGCTCCGCCATCGTCCGCATGCGGTCTGCATCGTCCCCGAAAAGCGCGAGGAGCGCACCACCGAGGGCGGGCTTGAAGTGGCGCGGGAGGAAAACCGCCTCGCCCATTTCATCGCGCCCCTGCGCGAGGCGGGTTGCCGGGTCTCGATCTTCATCGCCGCCGACCGGCGCCAGATAGAGGCCGCGGCCCGGATCGGCGCGCCGGTGATCGAGTTGCACACCGGCGCCTATTGCGACGCCCATGCCGAAGGGCGGCTCAAGGAGCGCGACGCGGAGCTGGAGCGGCTGCGCGAGATGTCCACCTTCGGCCACGAACTGGGGCTGGAGGTCCATGCCGGCCACGGGCTGACCTATGAGACCACCCCGCCCGTCGCCGCCTTCCCCGAGGTGATGGAGCTGAATATCGGCCATTTCCTCGTCGGCGAGGCGATCTTCTCCGGGCTCGATTCCGCCATCCGCCGGATGCGGGAGATCATGGACCGCGCAAGGCGCGAGACATTCGGCGAGGGCGCGGCGTGAGCGGCGATCCCGCCTTTCTCCTCGCCCCTGCGGCGGCCTTCTTCGCGCTCTGCGCCGCGCCCGGTCCGGCCACGCTCTCGGTGGCGACCACGGCGATGGCGGCGGGGCGGGGCGCTGCGGCGTCTCTCTCTCTCGGGCTCTCGTTCAGCCTCGCGCTCTGGGGCGCGCTGGCGGCGGCGGGGTTCGGGCCGCTCCTGTCGGCCTTCGCGCCGGCGCTCCTGATCTTCAGGATCGGCGGCGCGCTCTTTCTCCTCTGGCTCGGCTGGGGCGCGCTCCGCGCGGCGCTGAACGCGGCGCCGGCGCCGGTCGCCGCCTCCTCCGGCGGCGAGGGCGCCCGCTTTCTGGCGCGGGGGGCGATGCTGAACGGGATGAACCCGAAGGCGCTCCTGGCCTGGGGCGCGACCATCGCGCTCGGCGTCAGGGCCGATTCGACGCAGGCGGAGATCTGGTCGATCTGGGCGCTCTGCTCGCTTCTCGGCCTCCTGATCTATCTCGGCTACGCCGCGCTCTTCGCCGCGCCGCCGGCGCGCGCCGCCTATCTGCGGGCGCGCCGCTGGGTGGAGGGGGCGGCGGCGCTGCTCTTCGGCGCGGCGGCGATCCGGCTGCTGACCTGGCGCGCGGCTTCCTGAGCGGCGCCATGATCATCGGCATCGGCTCCGATCTCGCGGATATCCGCCGTATCGAGAACACGCTGAACCGCTTCGGCGAGCGTTTCGTGAACCGGGTCTTCACCGGGATCGAACAGGCGAAATCCGAGAAGCGCCGCGAGCGCGCGGCGAGCTACGCCAAACGCTGGGCGGCGAAGGAGGCCTGCTCCAAGGCGCTCGGCACCGGGCTGCGGATGGGCGTCGCCTGGAAGGAGATGGGGGTCGTCAATCTCCCCTCCGGCCAGCCGACCATGGCGCTGACCGGCGGCGCGGCGGAACGGCTGGCGGCGCTGATTCCGGCGGGGCATGAGGCGCGGATCCATGTCACCATCACCGACGATCATCCCTATGCGCAGGCCTTCGTGGTGATCGAGGCCCTGCCCCGCAAGGCGGGCTGAGCCTGCTTGACTCGCCCCCCCGCGCCCGCCACAAGCGACGCCGCTGAAGCGTCTTGTGTTTATGCTGGAACAATCGGCGTCGGAATTCGCTTTCCGGATCAGCATTTTGTTGAACCGATCATGGCGAAACCCGATTCAAGCCGAATACAGGACGCCGTAAACGGAGCGGATGATGGCGAGAGCGAAACATGTGAAGCAGAAGGACAGCATCGGCGAGACGATCCGCACCATTGTCTGGGCGATCGTGATCGCGGTGATCTTCCGCACCTTTCTGTTCCAGCCTTTCTGGATTCCCTCCGGCTCGATGAAATCGACGCTGCTGATCGGCGATTATCTCTTCATCTCGAAATACGCCTATGGCTATTCGAAGAACTCCTTCCCCTGGTCGCTCGGCCCGTTCGACGGCAGGATCCTGGCCAGCCAGCCGGAGCGCGGGGACGTGATCGTCTTCAAGCACCCGAAGACCGGCGAGGATTTCATCAAGCGGCTGATCGGCCTGCCGGGCGACAGGATCCAGATGAAGGAGGGCGTGCTGCATATCAACGGCGAGCCGGTGAAGATGGAGCGCGACGGCGACTTCATCGAACAGATCGCGCCGGGGCACACCCGCTGCATCGATAAGCCGATGATCGACGGCGAGGTCCGCTGCGTGAAGGAAAGCTGGCTGGAGACCCTGCCGAACGGGCGGGTTCATGCGCTGCTCAACGCCGATGGCGATCTTTCGCCTGATACCGACAACACAAGGGTCTTCACCGTCCCCGAGGGTCAGTATTTCTTCATGGGCGACAATCGCGACAATTCCAACGACAGCCGCCAGGGCGTCGGCTTCGTGCCCTTCGAGAACCTCGTCGGCCGGGCGGAGCTGATCGCGATCTCCTCGGACGGACCGTTCTACGAGATCTGGAACTGGCGCTGGAGCCGGTTCCTGACCGTGATCCGATGACGCGCCATGCCCGCCACTGACCATGCGGCGGGACCGCGGCTCGGGCATGATTTCGCCCGGCCGGAACTGCTGGAGGAGGCGTTGACGCATTCCTCCGCCGCCAGCCCCTCGCGCCCGCATAACCAGCGGCTGGAGTTTCTTGGCGACCGGGTGCTCGGCCTGGTGATCGCCGAGACGCTCGGCGCGCGCTATCCAGAGGCCGCCGAGGGCGAGCTGGCGCCCCGGTTCAACGAACTGGTGCGCAAGGAGACCTGCGCCGCCGTCGCCCGCGAAATCGGGCTCGACCGGCTGATCCGGCTCGGCAAGGCCGAAAGCCGCGGCGGCGTGAGGCGCAGGACCGCGATACTCGGCGACGCGATGGAGGCGGTGATCGCCGCCATCTATCTCGACGCCGGGCTGGAGGCGGCGCGGGCGGAGATCCTGCGGCTCTGGTCCGCGCGGATCGAATCCCAGGGCGAGGAGGCGCCGCGCGACGCCAAGACATGGCTTCAGGAATGGGCGCAGGGCCGCTCGATGAGCCCGCCCCGCTACAGGGTCGCCAATCGCGAGGGCCCGGACCACGCCCCGGTCTTCACCGTCGAGGCCAGCATCGAGACCGGCGCGAAGGCGACCGCGCGCGCGACCTCCAAGCGCGCCGCCGAGCAGGAGGCGGCGATGATCCTCCTGAGACTGATCGGAGAGATTGATGACGGCGACTGAAACCCCGACCCGCGCAGGCTTCGTCGCCCTGATCGGCGAGCCGAACGCCGGCAAGTCCACGCTGCTGAACGCGATGGTCGGGGCCAAGATCGCCATCGTCACCCACAAGGTGCAGACCACCCGCGCCCGCATCCGCGGCGTCGCCATGGCGGAGACGCCCGATGGCCGCGCCCAGATCGTCTTCGTAGACACGCCCGGGCTCTTCCGCCCGCGCCGGCGGCTGGACCGGGCCATGGTCGCCGCCGCCTGGGCCGGGGCGGAGGACGCCGATCTCGTCTGCCTGCTGGTCGAGGCGCATCGCGGCCTGACCGAGGGCGTGGAGGAGATCCTGGCCGCGCTGGAAAACCGCCCCGGCGCCCGCGTCGCGCTGGTGATCAACAAGATCGACCGGGTGAAGGCCCCGGCGCTGCTGAAGCTGACCGAGACGCTGAACGCGAAGCGCGATTTCGCCGCCACCTTCATGATTTCGGCCGAACGCGGCCACGGGGTCGAGGATCTGCGCGCCTGGCTCGCGGCCGAGATGCCGGAAGGGCCGTTCCTCTACCCGGAGGATGAGATCTCCGACCTGCCGCTGCGCGCCATCGCCGCGGAGATCACCCGCGAGAAGCTGACCCTGCGCCTGCATCAGGAGCTACCCTATCAGCTCACGGTCGAGAGCGAGAACTGGACCGTGCAGAAGACCGGCTCCGCTAGGATCGAACAGGGGATCTATGTGATCCGCGTCGGGCACTAGTGCTTCGTGCTCGGCAAGCGCGGCGAGACGATCAAGGCGGTCGGGGCCGAGGCGCGGAAGGAGATCGAGACCCTGATCGGCCGGCGCGCGCATCTCTTCCTTGAGGTCAAGGCCCGCCCCGGCTGGCTGGACGAGAAGGAGCGGTTCGACGCGATCGGCCTCGATTTCTCCACCGGCGGCGGCGAGTGACCGCGCGGCTGACCACCGAAATCTGGATCGCCGCCTATCTCGCGCGGCTCCAGGCGGCGGCGATCCCCGCCTATCTTTCCGCGAAGGGCGACCCGACCGCGGGCGCGGTGGCGGTGAAGCTGGCGACCATGAACGGGCGCGCCTCGGTCTTCGCGCGCGCCTACGGGCCGGACGGGGGCCGGATCTGGACGCCGCTGGCGACCGACGCGCCCGAGCCGGAGGCCGATGCCGCCCTCGCCCGCCAGCGCCGGTTCGATCCCGATCTCTGGATCGTGGAGATCGAGGACCCGAAGGGCCGCACGCTGCTGGACGAGGACGGCCTGCGGGAGTGAAATTCCCGCTCGACGGCGCGCGCCGCCCGGATCATTCTGCCCAAAGAAGGAGACCCGAATGACCCGTCAGACCATCCCGCTCGACCAATGGAACGAACGCCTGAAGGGCCGCTTTCCCGGCCTGATCGGGATGCGGCTGCTGAAGGTGGAGCCGGATGAGGTGATCGGCGCCTTCGACGTGCATGAGGCGCTTCTGGCCCCGAACGGCTATCTACACGCCGGTTCGCTGGTGACGCTGGCCGACACCTGCTGCGGCTGCGGCACGATGCGCACGCTGCCGGAAGGGGCGACCAGCTTCACCACCATTGATCTTTCGTCGAATTTCCTCTCCTCCGCGCGGGAGGGAGAGGCGCTCTGCTCGGCGACGCCGCTCCATCTCGGCGGGCGCACCCAGGTCTGGGACGCGGCGGTGACCTCCTCCGCCACCGGGCGAAAGATGGCGCAGTTCCGCTGCGTGCAGATGGTGCTCCGGCCGAAGGGCTGAGTCATGGACTGGCGCGACGAGGGCGTCCTGCTGACCGCGCGCCGGCATGGCGAGGACGCCGCGATCATCGAGGCGCTGACCCGCGACCATGGCCGCCACGCCGGCGTGGTGCGGGGCGGGGCCTCGCGCCGGCTGGCGCCGGTGTTGCAGCCGGGGGCGCAGCTCAGCCTCGAATGGCGCGCGCGGCTGGAGGCCCATCTCGGCGCCTTCCGGGTGGAGCCCCTGCGCTCGCGCGCCGCCGCGCTGATGGCGGAAGGGGACGCGCTGGCGGCGATGGGGTCGGTCGCCGCGCTCCTCACCGCCTATCTGCCCGAGCGCGAGCCCCATCCCGCGCTCTACGCCGCGACCGTGGCGCTGCTGGACCGGCTCGGCGCCGCGCCGGACTGGCCCGAAGCCTATGTGGCCTGGGAGCTGATGCTGCTGGCCGAGCTTGGCTACCCGCTGGATCTTTCGGCCTGCGCCGCGACCGGGACGACGGCGGATCTGGTCTGGGTCTCGCCCCGCAGCGGCCGGGCGGTGTCGGCGGCGGCGGGCGCGGCCTATGCCGACCGGCTGCTGCCCCTGCCCGGCTTCCTGCGCGGCGGCGGCGCGGATGCGGAGGGGCTGACGGCGGGGCTGCGCCTCACCGGACATTTCCTCCGGGCCTGGATCGCGCCGGCTTTCGGCGCCGAGGCCCCGCCGGCCGCGCGCGCGCGGCTGGTCGAACGGCTGTCGCGGCGCGGGGGC
>JBKECG010000226.1:0-5080 GCA_047974395.1 Pikeienuella sp.
GACGAATCTCGCGCAAGGATTGCGCGAATGGGGACCATTACATCCTGGAAGGAGTGTGTCATCGCATGAGCGGAGAATGTTTCCGCATGAATGGAGAGAATTTGCCGGTATTTCGCGCGAATATAACGAAAATACGAATCATCTTACCCACGGGCGCAGCTTAAACCGAATGGAATATCGGTTGTATGAATCGAAAATCCAGGCCGAATCGGGCGTATCAATATTCATCCATGCGCCATGAGCGACGATACGAATCGTCGATCGCTCGAATCGCGGGCGCTCGCCCGGTCTGGAAATACCCTAGCGCCGACGCCATGTCCCGGGCCGCCGGGTCTCCGGCCGGGCGCAGGAAAAGCCGGGGCGTGAAGGAAAAGGCCGCCGCCCGAAGGCGGCGGCCCGGAAGCCGCTATCGCATGCGTCGGCTCAGTAGCGGTAATGATCCGGCTTGTAGGGGCCTTCGGCCGGAACGCCGAGATAATCGACCTGCGCGCCGGTCATCTCGGTCAACCGCACGCCGATCCGCTCCAGATGCAGCCGCGCGACCTTCTCGTCGAGATGCTTGGGCAGGATGAAGACCTCGTTCCCGTATTCATCGCCCCTGGTCCAGAGTTCGATCTGCGCCAGCACCTGATTGGTGAAGCTGGCCGACATCACGAAAGACGGATGGCCGGTGGCGTTGCCGAGATTCAGCAGCCGGCCTTCGGAAAGGAGAATCAGCCGCGCGCCCGAGGGCATCTCGATCATGTCCACCTGGTCCTTGATATTGGTCCATTTGTGGTTCTTCAGCGCCGCGACCTGAATCTCGTTGTCGAAATGACCGATATTGCCGACGATGGCCATGTCCTTCATCTCGCGCATGTGCTCGATGCGGATCACGTCCTTGTTGCCGGTGGTGGTGATGAAGATGTCAGCGGTCTTCACCGCATCCTCCAGCCGCACCACCTCAAAACCGTCCATCGCCGCCTGAAGCGCGCAGATCGGGTCGATCTCCGTCACCTTCACCCGCGCGCCGGCGCCGCGGAGCGAAGCGGCGGAGCCCTTGCCGACATCGCCATAGCCGCAGACGACCGCGGTCTTGCCGGCCATCATCGTGTCGGTGGCGCGGCGGATGCCGTCCACCAGAGATTCCTTGCAACCGTATTTGTTGTCGAATTTGGACTTGGTGACGCTGTCGTTCACATTGATCGCCGGGAAGGGTAGCAGGCCCTGCTCCATCAGCTTGTAGAGCCGGTGAACGCCGGTCGTGGTCTCCTCCGAGACGCCCTTGATCATGTCGCGCTGTTTCGTGAACCAGCCCGGGTTCGCCGCCATCCGCTTGCGGATCTGGGCGAAGAAGGCGACTTCCTCATCGGAGCCCGGATTGTCGAGCAGATGGGTCTCGCCGGCTTCGACCCGTGCGCCCATGAGCACATACATGGTGGCGTCGCCGCCATCGTCGAGGATCATGTTGGCCCCGCCCTCTTCGAACAGGAAGATGCGGTCGGCGTAATCCCAGTATTGCTCCAGCGTCTCGCCCTTCACCGCGAAGACCGGGGTGCCGCCGGCGGCGATCGCGGCGGCGGCGTGATCCTGGGTCGAGAAGATGTTGCAGGAGGCCCAGCGCACATCAGCGCCGAGCGCGACCAGCGTTTCGATCAGCACCGCGGTCTGGATCGTCATGTGCAGCGAGCCGGCGACGCGCGCGCCCTTCAGCGGTTTCGTCGCGCCATATTCGGCGCGGAGCGCCATCAGCCCCGGCATCTCCGTCTCGGCGATGGCGATTTCCTTGCGCCCGAAATCGCTGAGCGCGATGTCCCTTACCATATAGTCGTTCATCCGATGCTCCCGTCTTTCGCGATCCGCTCATTTCCGTTGGCGCCTATAACAGCGCGGCCCGGATGCGGCAACGCGCCGGCCCGGCTGGCGCCGGATCGGGCGCTTCTGTAGGTTCCGCGCCGGATCGTGGAATGGAGACGGAATGACGGAGAAACGCGCCTGGCAGCGGATGCTTTCGGGGCGGCGGCTTGACCTGCTGAACCCCTCGCCGCTGGATGTGGAGATCGGCGATATCGCCCACGGGCTGGCCCGGGTCGCGCGCTGGAACGGGCAGACGCGGGGCGAATGGGCCTTTTCCGTCGCCGAGCATTCGGTGCTGGTCGAGCGGATCTTCGCCGCGCGCAACCCGGCGCCGAATCCGGCGCAGCGGCTGACCGCATTGCTGCATGACGCGCCCGAATATGTGATCGGCGACATGATCTCGCCGTTCAAGGCGGCGCTCGGCGTCGATTACCGCGATTTCGAGGCCCGGCTGGAGGCGGCGGTGCATCTGCGTTTCGGCCTGCCGGCCCGCGCGACCGAGACGCTGAAGGCGCAGATCAAGCGCGCCGACCGCGCCGCCGCCTGGATCGAGGCGGTGCAGCTCGCCGGTTTCGAAGAGGCCGAAGCCGGCCGGTTCTTCTCCCGCCCGCGTTTTCGGGGCTGGGAGAGCGTACGGCTGAAGCCGAAACCGCCGCGGGAGGCGGCGGCGGCGTTTCTGGCCCGGTTCGAAGCGTTGACCGCCGAGATCAGCGGTTGAAGAGGAAATGCATCACGTCGCCATCGGCGACGATATAGGCTTTGCCCTCGGCCCGGAGCTTGCCGGCCTCGCGCGCCTTCTGTTCGCCGCCAAGGGCGACGAAATCGGCATAGGCGATGGTCTCGGCGCGGATGAAGCCCTTTTCGAAATCGCCATGGATCACGCCGGCGGCTTTCGGCGCCGCCCAACCCTTCTGGATGGTCCAGGCGCGGGCTTCCTTGGGGCCGACGGTGAAATAGGTGACAAGGCCAAGGAGCCCGTAGCCGGCGCGGATCAGCCGGTCGAGCCCGGCTTCCTCCAGCCCCATCTCGGTGAGGAACATCGCCCGTTCATCGGCCTCAAGCTGGGCGATCTCCTCCTCGATCGCGGCGGAGATCACCACAGCGGCCGCGCCTTCGGCGGCGGCGCGGGCGGCGACCTTCTCCGTCCATTCATTGCCGTCCGCGGCCTCGCCCTCGGCGACATTGCAGACATAGAGCACGGATTTCGCGGTCAGAAGCTGGAGCATCCGCCAGGCTTTGGCGTCTTCTTCGGCGATCTCGACCGAACGGGCCGGGCGGCCCTCCTCCAGCGCGGCTTTCGCGACCTCCAGCAGGCGCTGCTGCTGCGCCGCCTCCTTGTCGCCGCCCTTGAGCTTGCGGGCGAGATTCTGCATCCGCCGCTCGACGCTTTCGAGATCGGCCAGCATCAGTTCGGTGTCGATGGTCTCGGCGTCGGCCAGAGGGTCGATCCGGCCCTCGACATGGGTGATGTCGTCATCCTCGAAACAGCGGAGCACATGGGCGATGGCGTCCACCTCGCGGATATTGGCGAGGAACTGGTTGCCCAGCCCTTCGCCCTTCGACGCCCCGCGCACCAGCCCGGCGATATCGACGAAGGTCAGCCGGGTCGGGATGATCTCCTTCGATCCGGCGATCTGCGCCAGTTTCTCGATCCGCTCATCGGGGACGGAGACCTCGCCGACATTCGGCTCGATCGTGCAGAAGGGGAAATTCGCCGCCTGCGCCGCGGCGGTGCGGGTGAGCGCGTTGAAAAGCGTGGACTTGCCGACATTGGGCAGCCCGACGATGCCGCATCTGAATCCCATCTCTCGCGCCTTCCCTGCCTTTTCGGGGCCTTTTCGGGCGCCTGATTAGCCGTGTTGCGGCGCGGCGGCAATCCGCTAGTCTCTCCGCAGCCATGAAGCGAATCCTCCTGATCCCCCTCCTTTTCGTTCCATCGGGCGCGCCGGCCGGCGCGCTGGTCGATTATTTGGTCGAGAATGGCGTCGCGATCCCGACGCCGCTGGCGCCATGGGCCGGCGGGCCGGAGCCGGGCGCGGCGCTATATGAGAGCGCGGGTTGCGCCGGCTGTCACGCCGACGCGGGCGATTTCGCCGCGCGGCTGACGGCGGGCGAGATGCGGCTGGCCATTGTCGAGCCGCGGATTCCCTTTCCCGAAACGATGATGCCCGCCTATTACACGCCCGGCCGTTTCGGCGAGGCGCCGGAGGCGCTGGTCGGCGCGACCCGGCTTTCGGCGCTGGAGATCGAACAGATCATCGCCTATCTGATCTCCGTCGGCCCGCGCTGACCGGCGGCGAACGCGAAGGAGATGAACATGCTGGAGATCGCGACGGCCTTCGCCGGCGGCTTGCTGAGCTTCCTTTCGCCCTGCGTGCTGCCGCTGGCGCCGCCCTATCTCGCCTATATCGGCGGAACGACGCTGGATCAGCTGACCGAGGATGAGGCGGTCGATGACGCGCTGGCGCGGCGGGTGCTGATCTCCTCGATCTTCTTCGTGCTTGGGCTGGCGACGGTTTTCGTGACGCTCGGGGCGACCGCTTCGGCGCTGGGGCAGTTGCTGTTGCAGAACAAGATCCTGTTCGGGCGCATCGCCGGCGGGGTCATCATCCTGATGGGCCTGCATTTTCTGGGCGTGCTGCGCATTCCCTTCCTCTATCGCGAGGCCCGGATCGACGCCGGCAAGGCGGCCGGGAGCTATGCCGGCGCCTATGTGATCGGCCTCGCCTTCGCCTTCGGCTGGACGCCCTGCATCGGGCCGATCCTGGGGACGATCCTGGTCCTCGCCGGGCAGGAGGAGACGATCGGGCGCGGGATGGCGATGCTCGCGGTCTATGCGGCGGGGCTTGGCGCGCCCTTCATCCTCGCGGCGTTCTTCGTGCGGCCCTTCATGCGCTGGATGCGTGGATTCCGCAAACATATGGGGCTGGTCGAAAAGGCGATGGGCCTGCTTCTGGTCGTGGTTGGGTTGCGAAGCCGGAGGTCGGATGCGCGCATGGCGTGTTGCGCGATCGGCAGTTAAGCAAATCGTTGAAAATTTAGTTCTTGTGAAAGGGCTGAGAAGGCCCGAATTTTAGCTTGGTGTTTCCGCATATCTCAAAAGATTGATTTCAATGGTTTCGCAAGATTGGATTGTTGGTGTTTTGCATGCTTTTCTCAAAATCAACCAGCGGCGAAACGAAGCTTCTGATTTCGATTTCTGTCGTTTGCAGGAAACAGGGGAAGCCTGCAGTCTCGTGTCGGC
>JBKECG010000263.1:0-11091 GCA_047974395.1 Pikeienuella sp.
CAGAGGAGTTCGGCGTCATCCTCTCGCGCCAGATCAGCCGGAAGCCCGCCTGATGGGCGCGAGCCTCAATCCGGCCGCCGGCGGGCGGAAACGCGGGCGGCGCGCCCGCGCCCGGCCGATGTCGGAAATCAACGTCACGCCCTTCGTGGACGTGATGCTGGTGCTGCTGATCATCTTCATGGTCGCGGCGCCCCTGCTGACGGTCGGGGTGCCGCTGAAGCTGCCGCAGACCGACGCGCAGCCGCTGCCGGTGGAGCAGGAGGCGCCGCTGACGGTGAATCTGGCGGCGGATGGCAAGATCTACATCCAGAAGACGCCGATGGATTTCGCCGAATTCTCGCTGCGCCTGCCGGCCATCGCCGAGGAGCGCAGGGACGGGCAGGTTTATCTCCGCGCCGACGCCGGGCTGCCCTATGGCGCGGTGGCGCAGGTGATGGGGGCGCTGAACGCGGCCGGCTTCAGCTCCATCGCGCTGGTGACCGACGCGGCGGTTCCGCCGCCGGCGGAGCAGTAGCATGAAGACGGGCGCGAGCGTTTCCGGCGGCGCGCATCTGGCCTTTATCGGCCTCGCGATCTTTTCCGGGGCGCTCTTCTCCAGCGAGATGGAGCGTCCGATGAACATCGCCGAAGTGACGCTGATGAGCGGGTCCGAGTTCGAGGCCGCGCTCTCCGCCGCGCCCGAATTCAACGCCGAATTGCCGCCCGCCCCCGAAGCGCCCGATCCGGGCGAGGAGCGCGCCGATGTGACGCTGGCGGAAACCGACGCCGCGCCGACCACCCGGACCGCGCCGACGCCGCTGGAGGCGCCCGAGCGAGGCGAGACCGTGACCCCGCAGGAGGCCCCGCCCACCACCGCCATCGCCGATGTCGGCGAGCGGGAGGCGGGAACCCCGGCGCCGGAGGCCGATCGCCTCGTCTCCGCCCCCGATCCCTCGCCGGAGATCGCGCCCGTCTCCGAAACCGCCACCGCGCCGGCGCCGGCCGCGCGCCCCTCCGCCCCGGCGGTGGAGCGCGACACGCCCCAGCCGCCGCCGGCCGAGCGGGTCGAGCCGCAGGATCAGCCCGAACCCACGCCCGAGGAGCAGAAGCCCGAGCCCGCGGAGGAGGTCGCCCAGAACGACCCCGACCCCGCGCCGCCCGTCGAGCCGCAGGAGACCGCCGAGGGCGACACTCCCGCCCCCAAGCTCAGCCCGCCGCCGCGCACCAAGCCCCGCGATATCGCCGAGGCGGCGCAGGCCACGCGCGAGGCGCGCACGACCACGCCCCCCGAGGAGACCGGCGCGACCAGACAGGCGGAGGCCCCTTCGGGCGGTGGAACCACCCGCACCGTCGGGCAGCTTTCCTATCGCGACCGCGAGGCGCTTCGCGTCGGCATCCGCGGCTATTTCAGCCCGCCGACCGGGCTTCCGAACGCCGACGCTCTGGCGGTGAAGCTGCGGATCGAGGTCAGCGAGGACGGCAAGATCATCGGCGGCCCCGATGTGCTGGAGCCGTCGGGCCGGCTCGACGCGCCGCATGACGCGCTGATGCGCGCCGGCGTGCGCGCGCTGAAACGGTCGGAGGCCGCCGGGGTCTTCGCCAAGCTGCCGAAGGATCGTTATGCGCGCTGGCGCGTCATGAACGTCATTTTCACGCCGAGGGAGATCCAGTTCCTATGAACCGACTCATCGCCGCACTCAGCCTCGCGCTTCTGGTCGTCGCCGGCGCGAAGGCGCAGACGAGCGACGACGGCGCGCTCGAAATCACCGTCGCCGGGGGCGACTTCAAGCCGATCAGCATCGCCGCGCCCGGCTTCTTCGCCGAACCGGGCGAGGCGGCGAATCTCGCCGCCCAGATCCGCGACGTGGTGCTGGCCGATCTCACCGGCTCGGGCCTCTTCCGCGCCATCCCGCCCGAGGCCCATATCCAGCAGCTTCAGGATTTCGACGCCGAGCCGCAATATCCCGACTGGCAGGCGATCAACGCCGACGCGCTGATCACCGGGCGCGCGAACATGGAGGCGGACGGGCGCGTCCGCGTCCAGTTCCGCCTGTTCGACAGCTTCGCCGCCGGACAGATCGAGGGGCTGCAATTCGTCGCCGATCAGGGCGATTATCGCCGGATCGGCCACAAGATCGCCGACGCGATCTACGCCAAGCTGACCGGCGAGGGGCCCTATTTCGACAGCCGCATCGTCTATGTGCATGAAAGCGGACCGAAGAGCGCGCGGGTGAAGCGCCTAGCGATCATGGATCAGGACGGCGCGAACAACCGCTTCCTGACCGATGGCCGCCAGCTTGTCGTCACGCCGCGTTTCTCCTCGAACGATCAGGAGGTGGTCTATATCTCCTTCGAGCGGGGCGATCCGCAGATCTTCCTGATGAATCTCGGCACCGGGCAGCAGGAAGTGCTGGGCAATTTCCCCGGCATGAGCTTCGCGCCGCGCTTCTCGCCCGACGGGCGGCAGGTGGTGATGTCGCTCAGCCAGGGCGGCAACACCGATATCTACGTGATGGAGCTGGCGACCCGCCGGCTGCGGCGGCTGACGGATTCGCCGGCGATCGAGACGGGCGCCTCCTATTCCCCCGACGGGCGGCAGATCGTGTTCGAGAGCGATCGCGGCGGCGGTCAGCAGATCTATGTCATGAGCGCGCTCGGCGGGCCGGCGACGCGAATCAGCTTCGGGCAGGGCCGCTATGGCACGCCGGTCTGGTCGCCGCGCGGCGATCTGATCGCCTTCACCAAATCGGGGGGCGGGCAGTTCGCGGTCGGCGTGATGCGCGTCGACGGGTCGGAGGAGCGGATTCTTGACGCGAGCTTCCTTTCCGAAGGGCCGACCTGGGCGCCGAACGGGCGGGTTCTGTCCTTTTTCAAGGAAAGCGCGGGCGCGAACGGGGCGGCGAGCCTCTGGAGCGTGGACATCACCGGTCGTAATCTGAAAAGACTGGAGACGCCGGGGGCAGGTTCGGATCCCGCCTGGTCGCCGCTTCTGCCCTGAGGGCGAGCGGCGGCGTCGATCCGGACGCGAGACTGAAAAATCCGGGACGGCAGGCGCCGATCCCGCTAACGGAGAATGACAATGCTCAACAAACTGACCATCACCATGGCCCTCGGCGCCGCGCTTGTCCTCGCCGGCTGCTCGGACGACGCGGCCGATCCGGCCGGTCCGGGCGCGACCGGTTCGGGAACGACGGCGCTCGATCCGGCCTCCGTCGCCTATTTCCAGCAGAATGTCGGCGATCGGGTCTATTTCGAGACCGACAGCACCCGCCTGACCCCGGTCGGACAGCAGACGCTGGTCCGGCAGGCCGAGTGGCTGGCGCAGAATCCGGGCGTCAACGCCGTGGTCGAAGGCCATGCGGACGAGCGCGGCACCCGCGAATACAACCTCGCCCTTGGCGCGCGGCGCGCGGAGGCGGCGCGGTCCTATCTCGCCTCGCAGGGCGTCGCGCCGAGCCGGCTCAGCACCGTCTCCTATGGCAAGGAGCGCCCCGACGCGCTCTGCTCCGCGGAGAGCTGCTGGACCCAGAATCGCCGCTCGGTCACCGTCGTCACCGGCGGCGCGGGCGTGTAAGATAGCCTGAGCATCGCGGCGCGGCGGCCTTGGCCGGCGCGCCGCCACAGTGTTTTTGCGATGGGAGGCGCCCTCATGCGACCGATGATGCGACGCGCGCCGGCCGGCGCGCTTTCCGGTCTGATCCTCTCCGCCCTCGCCGCGCTCTCGATCGCCGGCGGCGCGGCGGCGCAGGGCGTCGATCGCTATGAATTCCTGGAGACCAAGCGCAAGGTCGAGACGCTGGAGAAGGACGTCTCCCAGCTTCGCGGCGCGCTCGGCTCCGGCGGGGTCGATGCGCGGGTGAACCAGATCGAGGACGAGCTGAGGAGCCTGATCGGCCAGGTCGAGCGGCTCGAACATTCGCTGCGTCAGCAGGAGGCGGCCTCGAAACAGAAGCTCATGGATCTGGAATACCGGATCATCGAGCTTGAAGGCGGCGATCCGAGCATTCTTTTCCAGGAAGAGAACCAGGACGATCAGGGCGCGCTCACGCCGCCCCCCGCCACGCAGCAGCAGGGCGGCAGCCTCGGCGTTCTCACCTCCACCGCCGCGGTCGCCGGCGACGAGCAGGCGGCTTTCGACGCCGCCGCCGCCGCCGCGCGCTCGGGCCGGACCGCCGATGCGCGCCGGCTGCTGGAGGGGTTCCTTTCCGATTATCCGGGCAGCCCCTTGGCGGGCGACGCCCATTACTGGCTCGGCGAATCGCTTTATCAGGACGGCCAGCTTCAGGCGGCGGCGCAGCGGTTTCTGGACGGCGCGACGCTCAATTCCGGCTCGGCCATGGCGCCCGAGAGCATGCTGAAGCTCGGCGTGACGCTCGGCGTTCTCGGCAAGAAGGATGTCGCCTGCTCGACGCTTCGCGAAGTGCGGGGCCGCTATCCGCAGGCCTCCGCCGTGATCTCGCGCGCTTCGACCGAGGCCGACAGGCTCGGCTGCGGCTGAGCCGGTGAGCGCCGCCGGCAGCGCGGACCCGATCTTCGCGGAAATCGCCGCCGCGCTTGACGCCGGGCTCGGCGGGGTCGAGGGCGCGCTTGGCCTTGCGGTGTCCGGCGGGGGCGACAGCGTCGCGCTTCTGCATCTCGCCGCCCTCTGGGCGCGGGGCCGGGCGCTGGAGGTCGCGACCGTCGACCATGGCCTCCGCCCTGAAAGCGCGGCCGAGGCGCGGGCCGTCGCAGAGGCCGCCGCCGCGCTCGGGTTCCGGCATGAGACGCTGGCCTGGCGCGGATGGCGCGGGGACGGCAATCTTCAGGCCGAGGCGCGGGAGGCGCGCCGCCGGTTGCTCGGCGAATGGGCGCGCCGGCGCGGTCTCGCGGCGGTCGCGCTTGGCCACAGCATGGACGATCAGGCGGAGACGGTGATCCTGCGGCTTGGCCGCGGCGCCGGCGTCGATGGGCTTTCGGCCATGGCGGCGCGGAGCGAGGCCGAAGGGACCGTCTGGCTCCGCCCGCTTCTCGGCGTCGGCCGCGCCGCGCTCAGGGCGTGGCTGGAGGCGCGGGGGATCGGCTGGGCGGAGGACCCTTCCAACGAGGACCCGCGTTTCGACCGTGTGCGCGCCCGCCGCGCGCTTGGCGCGCTCGCGCCCCTCGGCGTCACCGCCGAAGGTCTCTCTGCGACGGCGGAGCGGATGCGGGGCGCGCGCGAGGCGCTGGACCAGAGCGCGGCGACGCTGGCCGCGGCGGCGGCCGAATGGGGGCCTTGCGGTGAATTGCGGCTCGCCATCGCCCCTTTGCGCGACGCCCCGCGGGAGTTGTCGCGTCGGCTGCTCCGCGCCGGGCTGACCTGCGCCTCGGGCGCCTCTTACGGCCCGCGGGCGGAGATGGAGGCCCAGTTGCTGAGCGCGATGCTCTCGCGCCGTCTCGGCGGCGGGCGGAGCCTTCATGGCTGCCTGATCCGTCCCGACGGCCCCTCGCATGTGGTGATCGCGCGCGAGGCGGCGGCGGTCGATCCCGCGCCGGCACCGCTCACCGCCGAAGGGTTGGTCTGGGACGGGCGCTTCGCGGTCGCGCCGGATCGGGACGCGGCGGCGGAGGATCGCGTCGCGGCGCTGGGCGAGGCCGGGGCGCTGCGGCTCTCGGCGCTCGCCGAGGCCGGGATCTGGCGCGCGCCGCCGCATTGGGCGGCCGCGCCCCGCGCGGCGCGGATCACCACGCCCGCGCTCTGGCGCGGCGCCGATCTGGCGGCGGCGCCCGTTGCGGGATATGGTCGCGCGGCGACGGCGCGCTTTCTCGGTGCGGATGCGGGCTGGCCCGCCGGTTGAGGCGCGTCGCTATGCCGGATTGAACCGGCGGCGCGATTGATTATCTTCTCCCTTGATGGGCCTTATGGCGCGCGATTCAGACGAGAGGTTCCGATTCAGTGGGTAACGCCAGAAATTTCGCCTTCTGGGCGGTCGCGATTCTGCTTCTCGTGGCGCTTTTCAACGTGTTCAGCGATGCCGGCTCGCGGAGCTCCGGCAACAAGATCGCCTTTTCGGATTTCCTCGACAGGGTGGAGCAGAAGCAGATCGCCGAGGTTGCGATCGACGGCGAGAAGGTGACCGGGCGCACCACCGACGGGCTCGCCTTCACCACCTATCGTCCGCTCGGCGAGGATATCGTCCCCAGCCTGCGCGCAGGCGACGTGAACGTCACCGTCGAGCCGCAGCAGGAAGGGGGGCTTCTCTCCACGCTCGGCTTCTGGTTGCCGATGCTGATCATCTTCGCGGTCTGGATCTTCTTCCTGAACCGGATGCAGGGCGGCGGACGCGGGGCGATGAGCTTCGGGAAATCCAAGGCCAAGCTGCTGACCGAAAAGACCGGCAAGGTCACTTTCGAGGATGTCGCCGGCATCGACGAGGCCAAGGAGGAGCTTGAGGAGATCGTCGAGTTCCTGAAGGATCCGCAGAAATACTCCCGCCTCGGCGGCAAGATCCCGAAAGGCGCGCTGCTGGTCGGCCCGCCGGGCACCGGCAAGACCCTGCTCGCCCGCGCCATCGCCGGCGAGGCGGGCGTGCCCTTCTTCACCATTTCCGGCTCCGATTTCGTCGAGATGTTCGTCGGCGTCGGCGCGTCCCGCGTGCGCGACATGTTCGAGCAGGCGAAGAAGAACGCGCCCTGCATCGTCTTCATCGACGAGATCGACGCGGTCGGGCGCCATCGCGGCGCCGGCTATGGCGGCGGCAATGACGAGCGCGAGCAGACGCTGAACCAGCTTCTGGTCGAGATGGACGGGTTCGAGGCCAATGAGGGCGTGATCCTGATCGCCGCCACCAACCGCCCCGATGTTCTGGACCCCGCGCTCTTGCGCCCCGGCCGGTTCGACCGGCAGGTGACGGTGAATAACCCGGATGTCGGCGGGCGCGAGAAGATCCTCCAGGTTCACGCCCGTCAGGTGCCGCTCGGCCCCGATGTCGATCTGAAGATCATCGCCCGCGGCACGCCCGGTTTTTCCGGCGCCGATCTCGCCAATCTGGTGAACGAGGCCGCGCTCCACGCCGCCCGCGCCGGCAAGCGGCTGGTGACGATGGAGGATTTCGAGAAGGCGAAGGACAAGATCATGATGGGGGCCGAGCGCCGCTCCATGGTCATGACCGAGGAGGAGAAGACCCTCACCGCCTATCACGAGGCCGGCCACGCCATTGTCGGGCTGCATGTGCCCGAGCATGACCCGATCCACAAGGCGACGATCATCCCGCGCGGCCGCGCGCTCGGGCTGGTGATGAGCCTGCCGGAGCGGGACCAGTATTCGGTCACCAAGCGCAAATACACATCGAAGATCGCCATGGCCATGGGCGGCAAGGTCGCCGAGGAGCTGAAATTCGGCGAGGACAGCGTGACCTCCGGCGCCACGTCCGACATCCAGCTGGTCTCCAAGATCGCGCGGGCGATGGTCACGCAGTTCGGCTTTTCCGAGAAGCTCGGCAATATCGACTACGCCGACCAGAACGAAAGCTATCTCGGCGCCTATGGCGGCAATCTGCGCATCTCCGGCACGACCCAGCGGACCATCGAGGAAGAGGTGCGCCGTCTGATCGACGATGGCTATGAGACCGCGAAGCGCATCCTCACCGAGCATGGCGAGGAATGGGAGCGGCTGGCGCAGGGCCTGCTGGAATATGAGACCCTGACCGGCGACGAGATCCGCAAGGTCATCGCCGGCGAGCCGCTTGACCGGGAGGAGGACGATGCGCCGCCGCCGGGCGATGGCAAGCCGCGGCTGTCCTCCGTGCCCAAGGCCGGGCGCAAGCGCGGCGGCGAACCCGACAGCGGGATGGAGCCGCAGCCGAATTGAGCGGCCTCGGCGCATGGAGCGCCTCGGCTTACGAGGCGTTCCATGACCTTCGTCTTCGCCCTGCGCTTGATCTTCTGGCGCGGGTTCCCGATCCGCCCGAGGGCGATATCGTCGATCTCGGTTGCGGCGCCGGGGCCGCGGCGCCGGCGCTTCGCGCGCGGTTTCCGGGGCGGCTCCTGATCGGCGTTGACGGCTCCGCCGATATGCTGGCCAGGGCGGACGGGCTTTTCGACGGGACGCGGGAGGCGGATATCGCCGCATGGGCGCCGACGCGCCCGCCGGCGCTGATCTTCTCCAACGCGGCGCTGCACTGGCTGGACGATCACGAACGGCTTTTCCCCCGCCTCTTCGCGGCGCTGGCGCCGGGCGGGGTTCTGGCCGTGCAGATGCCGGACCAACTTTGCCGCCCCTCGCATACGAGCATGATCGCCGCCGCCGCCGGGGTCAGGCCCGATCTTTTCACCGGCTGGACGCCCTTTCCCGGCCCGCGCCCCTTGCCGGATTACGCGGCGCTGCTGCCGGGCGCGGAGATCGACCTCTGGGCCAGCGAATACATGCAGCGCCTCGACGCGCGGGAGGGGCATCCGGTCCGCGCCTTCACCTCCTCGACCGGCGGCCGGCCGGTTCTGGCGCGGCTGGACGAGGCGGAGGCGGCGCGTTTCAACGCGCTCTGGGACGCGGCGCTGGAGCGGGCGTATCCGCGCCTCGCCGATGGCTCCTGCTGGTTTCCGTTCCGCCGGGTGTTTCTGGTCGCGCGGCGCGCGGATCAGTCCAGCCGCAGGCCGATCCGGGCAGGATCCGAAGACCAGTAGACGCCGGTCGCCACCCCGATCACGTTCTCGCGCCGCACCGGCCCGAGCCCCATCGGCGGCCGTTCCCGGCTATCGCGGGAGTTTTCGCGATTGTCGCCGAGCACATAATATTCGTCCTGCCCCATGACCTCCTCCACCGTCGTCCAGCGCGGCGCGATGAGGTCGTTGCGGGTGACTTCGTAGCGCCGCCCGCTCGTCGCCTGTTCCCGCAACAATGTGAGCATGGCGCGCTCCATCCCCCCTTTCGCGGCTTCGATCTCGCCGATCCGCTCCTGCTCCAGAAGCGCGCCGTTGATCTCGGGCGCGCCGTTGACCAGCCGCGCCTTCGCGCCCGGGCCGGCGACGATTCGTTTTATGAAGACCGCCATGTCGTCGCCGGGGACGTGAAAGGCGATCATGTCGCCCTCGCGCAGCGCAGCCAGCCGCTCGGCGGAGCCGTCTGCGACGATTTTATCGCCGGCGCGCAAGGCCGGCTCCATGGAGCCTGAGGCTATGCTGAAGGTCTGCAAGGAGGGCTGGAGGCCGAGAACCGCCGGCGCCGCCGCGCAGGCCCACCAGAGCGCCCCGCCCAGAAGATAGGATATCCGGCGCCGGGGCCAGCCCGGCATCCGTCCGCCACGGAAAAGGCCGGAGATCACCGGCCCGAGGCAGGCGAGCGCCAGAATGATGATCGTCGCCAAGCCGAGCGCCATAACGCCCCGGGGCGTGGCGATGGCGGACCAGCCGGGATAGGGAACGGCCAAGATCAGCGCGAAAGCCGCGAAAAGCGCCCAGAAGATCCGCGGTCGGCCCAGATACAGCCAGCCGGCGCCCGGCCCGACGGCCATGAGCAGCGCGATCCACCATTTGCGGCGAGAGGGGTCGGCGTCAGTCATCGGGTCGGCTTTCCTGATCATGGAGCGGGGCCGTTCCAACATCATCCGACGCTGCGGTCAACCGCGTCAGAGCCGGTCGAGAGCCGCCGGGGCCGGGCCGCGGATCACCTTGCCGTCGATGATGTGAATCCCGCATTCGGTCTTGTCCGTGCCGCGCCAACGCCCCGCGCGCGGGTCCTCTCCGGGCCTCACCGGCGATGTGCAGGGCGCGCAGCCGATGGAGGGATAGCCCTTCGCCACAAGGGGATGCGGCGGCAGTTCATGCGTTTTCAGATAGGCGCGGATCTCCTCCGGTCCCCAATCCGCCAACGGGTTGAGCTTCAGCCGGCCCTCCTCGTCGGTCTCGAACCGGGGCAGGGCGGCGCGGGCGGCGTTCTGGAACCGTTTGCGCCCGGTGATCCAGCCGTCGAACCCGGCGAGCGCGCGGCGGAGCGGCGCGGTCTTGCGGATATGGCAGCAGGCGTCGGTGTCGGTCTTGTGCAGGGCGCCGGCGGGGTCGCAGGTGGCGATCCCGGCCGGATCGGGATGGATGACGCGCATGTCGCTCAGCCCGAGATCGCGGGCGATCCGCCGCTGATAGGCCAGCGTTTCGGGGAACAGCATTTCGGTGTCGAGGAAGATCACCGGCGTCGCCGGATCGACCGCCGCCACCAGATGGATCAGCGCCACGCTCTCCGCCCCGAAGGAGGAGACCAGCGCGATCCGCCCGCGCATCTCGCCGAACAAGGCCTCATGCAGCATGGTTTCCGCGTCCAGCCCGTCGAAGAGGCGCGAGAGCATGCGCGCCCGCGCCTCCGGGGTCAGCCGTGGAAAGACGCGCGGTTCAGGGAGCGCCTCGAACATGGTTCAGCCTCGCCGCGCTTCCTGCCGGGCGTCGAGGATGTTGCGCCGCCCGTCATAGCCGCGCTGATAGCCGAGCGTGACCCGCGCCGCCGCCGCCGACCAGAGCGCCTCCGGCTGGCGCGCGGAAAGCGCCTCCGGCGTCTCGACCTCGTCGAAACCGCATTGGCGGAGATAGGCGTATTGATCCGCGATCACCGGCCCCGCCGCCCGGAGCCGCCCCTTGTATCCGGCGCGGCGCAGCGCGCGCGCCAGCGAAAAGCCGCGCCCGTCGCTGAAGGCCGGAAAGCCGATCGAGATCAGCCCGACCCTGCCGAACCACGGTGCGATCCGGGCTCGCTCCACATCGTTGCCGATGTGGAGCCCGAGCGCGGCGGGGTCGATCCCCGCAAGCTCGGCCTCCCGCGTTTCGGCGTCCTCGATCCCGAGGATCGAACGGGGGGTGAGCGGCGCGCCCGGCTCGACCCGCGCCCATTCGTCGGCGATCGGGCCGCTATCGTCACGCAGCGGCATAGAGCGTCTCCTTGAAAGCATCCATGCCGAGCCGGCGATAGCACTGGAGGAAGGTTTCCCCCGCCTCGCGCCGGTCGAGATAGGTCGTGACCAGCGTCTCGATCGCGTCGGTCACTTCTTCATAGGAAAAGCCCGGCCCGGTCCGCTCGCCGAGCGCCGCCGTCTCGGTCGGATCGCCGCCGAGCGTGATCTGGTAGGATTCGACCCCGGCCTTGTCGAGGCCGAGAATGCCGATATGGCCGATATG
>JBKECG010000305.1:0-12685 GCA_047974395.1 Pikeienuella sp.
CAGAACCGCTTCCTCTGCCCTTTCTTGCCCGCCATCGTGTGCCTCAAGATGTCCATTCTCGATCATGGACATTATCGGCGACCGTCTCCCAACATCAGTGCGGCGACAACGGACGGATACGATACAGCGGAACAGACGGCTTCTGCCATGCAGAACATGCTTCCTGATACTCCAGCTGTGTTGATCCGCATAAATTTTAGGATGTTAGTGGTAAGTTTGGAGCGCCATGGCGTGCGCGATATGTCTGCAGCTTGTGATTTAGCGCAACGTTATTTTTTGGCGGGCGAGGCAATGACACAAAACCCAATCAGTAATCGATGGCGGCAAATTCTTATCAATCGCAGCATGACTGAAAACGAAAAATACAGATATCTTTCTGCACTTTTGAATGCAGCCGAAAAAGGATACATTTAAAAAAATGTGCACGCTAACTTATATCATCAAGCAAAAAACAAGGCGAAAGATCACTCTCGCCGCACCAGAATCGAGCGAAAATCATTCACATTGGTCAGCGTCGGGCCGGTGATCACCTGATCGCCGGTCGCGGCGAAGAACCCGTGGCCGTCATGCTCGCGCAGCGCCTCCGCGAGCGAGACCCCGGCCGCCGCCGCCCGCGCTTTCGTGCCCGGGTCGATGATCGCGCCGGCGATCTCCTCCATCCCGTCCACCCCGTCGGTGTCGCCGGCGATGGCGGAGATTCCGGGCGCCCCGTCCAGCGCCGCGGCGAGGCCGAGCAGGAATTCGACATTCCGCCCGCCCCGCCCCTTCGGTTTCTCGCCCTGGCCGAGCGTCACCGTGGTCTCGCCGCCGGAGATCAGCGCGACGGGGCCGGTCTCCCGTCGCGCGCGGGCGGCCATCTCCGCGCCGAGGGCGCGGGCTTCGCCTTCGAGCGCGTCGCCGAGGATGACCGGCCGCCAGCCGGCGGCGCGCGCGACCCCGGCCCCCGCCTCCAGCGACAGCATCGGCGCGCCGATCAGGCGGAACGCGGCGCGCGAAAGCCGCGCGTCGCCGGGTTTCGGCGTCTCCTCCGCCGCCGCCTCCAGATGAGCGGCGATGGCCGGCGCGGGTTCGATCCCGCGCCGGCGCAGGATCGCCCGCGCCTCGGCGAATGTGCTTTCGTCCGCGACCGTCGGGCCGGAGGCGATGACGGAAGCGTCGTCCCCCGGCACGTCGGAAATCGCCAGCGTAAGCATCGCCGCCGGCCATGCGGCGGCGGCGAGACGCCCGCCCTTGATCGCGGAGACATGTTTCCTGACCGCGTTCATCTCTCCGATCGGGGCGCCGGAGGCGAGAAGCGCGCGGCTCAGCGCCTGCTTGTCCTCGAACGCCACCCCCTCGGGCGGCAGGGTCAGCAGCGCCGAGCCGCCGCCGGAGATCAACGCCACGACCAGATCATCCTCGCCGGCGCCGGCGGCCAGCGCGAGGATGCGCGCCGCCGCCTCCCGCCCCGCGCGGTCGGGTTCAGGATGCGCGGCCTCGACCACCCCGATCCGGCGGGTCGGGGCGCCATGGCCGTAGCGCGTGACCACCAGCCCTTCGGGGGTGGGGCCGGTCCCGCGCGCCTCCCATGCGTCCTCGAAAGCCGCCGCCATCGCCGCCGCCGCCTTGCCGGCCCCGATGACGATCAGCCGCCCCGCGGGCGGCGGCGGCAGATGCGCGGCCAGAAGCTTCGCCGGCGCCGCCGCGGCGACGGCGGCGTCGAACATGCGGCGCAACAGCGCGCGGTCCCCGGCGTAATCCCTCATGAGCGGCCCTCCTTGCGGCGATCTGACCCGGTCCGGCGCCCCGGCGCAAGCCGCGCCCGACGCCGGCCGCCACAATCCCGCCAGAGGATTGGTTCAGAATCCTCGGTCGAACGGGAAGCGGGAAGGGCGACCACTGTAACTTACTGTAAATATCCGTTGCGATCAGCGCGTTGGAATCGCCCGTGCTTCCCGTTATACGCCGCTGAGCAAAAGAGGTTCCCATGCCATCAGTCCGCAAAGCCGTCTTCCCCGTCGCCGGCCTCGGCACCCGCTTCCTGCCGGCGACCAAGGCGGTGCCGAAGGAAGTGCTGCCGCTGGTCGACAAGCCGCTGATCCAGTACGCGATCGACGAGGCCCGCGCCGCCGGCATCACCGATTTCATCTGCGTCACCGCCAAGGGGAAATCCGCGCTGGAGGATTATTTCGACAGCTCGCCCGAACTGGTCCGCGCGCTGGAGGAAAAGAAGCCCGAGCTTCTGGAGCTGATCAAACCGGCGGAGATGCCCTCCGGCGCGATCAGCTACATGCGCCAGCAGGAGGCGCTGGGCCTCGGCCATGCGGTCTGGTGCGCGCGCCAGCTGGTCGGCGACGAGCCTTTCGCGGTGATCCTGCCCGATGACGTGATCGAATCCGACACGCCCTGCCTCAAACAGATGGTCGAGGCCTATGACGAGGTCGGCGGCAATGTCGTCGCGGCGATGGAGGTCGAGGGGGCGGAGATCTCCAAATACGGCGTCATCGACCCGGCCCAGGAAAATGGCCGGCTGGTCGAGATGAAGGGCATGATCGAGAAGCCGGCCTTCGAGGAGGCGCCCTCCAATCTCGCGGTGATCGGCCGCTATATCCTCAGCCCGCGGGTGATGAAGAATCTCTCGCGGTTGAAGAAGGGCGCCGGCGGCGAAATCCAGCTCACCGACGCCATCGCCGAGGAGATCAAGATCGGCCGCCCGGTCTATGGCATGCGGTTCGAGGGCAAGCGCTATGATTGCGGCACGAAGCTCGGCTATCTGCAGGCGACAGTCGCCTTCGCGCTGAACCGGCCGGAATTCCGCGACGATTTCGCCGCCTTCCTGCAAAAGACCGCCAAGGGTCTGAAATAGGCGAACCGGCCCCTGTCAGGCCTCGAATCGGGCCGGCGGGGCCTGATTCGGGGGCGAATCATTGCGCTTGACGGCGCTTGCACTATCCTTGAAGAGAAACGCGCCGCCCCGCGACATGGGCGGCGCGCCTCTTGTTGCAACGATGAAGGAACCGACGCCATAGCTCGCCGACCGCACAACGCCCCGCCGACGCGCGACACAGGACCGCGCGTGAACGAGATGATCCGCGTCCCCGAAATCCGCCTGATTGATGAGAACGGCGACAATCACGGCGTCGTGACGCCGGCGCACGCCATCGCCATGGCGGAGGAGGTCGGGCTCGATCTGGTGGAGATCTCGCCGAACGCCAATCCGCCGGTCTGCAAGATGATGGATGTCGGCAAGTTCAAGTACGAGTCCCAGAAGCGCGCGGCCGAGGCGAGGAAGAAACAGAAGATCATCGAGGTCAAGGAGGTCAAGTTCCGCCCGAATATCGACACGCATGACTATGACGTGAAGATGCGGAGCGTGAACCGCTTCCTGGACGATGGTGACAAGGTCAAGGTGACGCTGCGTGTCCGCGGCCGCGAGATGGCGCATCAGGAGCTTGGCCGCGACCTTCTGCAGAAGATCGCCGGCGATATCGAAGGCGTCGCCAAGGTCGAATCCATGCCGAAGATGGAAGGCCGCCAGATGATCATGGTGGTCGCGCCCAACCGGAGCTGATCCGGGATGCGGCCGGTGCGGGCCGGCCGCGCCCCTTCTCGCCGGCCGTCCTACCGGCGCGGGGTCGGGTGGGCCTGCGCCGTCCAGGTCTCGGACAGCGCCTTGCCCTCGCCGCGCAGATAGGCGCGCAGCGCCACCGGCCCCTCGCCCGACGCCTTGAAATCGAACGAGAGCCGCCAGCGTTCGGTCCCGACCACCGGGCGAATGGCGACGGGCTCCAGCACCTCTCCGCCCCTCGCCTCCACCACCGGCTCGATCCCGTCCTCGGCGCCGAGCCCTTCGAGCGCGCCGCCCTCGAAGTCGATCACCATCTTGCCGACCCCTTCGGGGATCGGCTGGCCCGGCGCGCCGCCATGGCCCTGACGGGTGGAATAGACCCTGGCGACGGAGGGCGCGGGGTCGCGCTCCACCCAGTTCAGCGCGTAATCATAGGAAAGCGCGTCGCCGGCTTTCGGCTGGACCGCCGGGGTCCAGTAGGCGACGACATTGTCGAAGGTCTCATCCTTCGTCGGGATCAGCACCAATTGCACCGCGCCCTCGCCCCAGTCGCCCAGGGGTTCGATCCAGGCCGAGGGGCGGCGGTTGTAGAACACCCCGTCATCCTCGTAATGCCCGAAGGCGCGATCGCGCTGGATCAGGCCGAACCCTTTCGGCGCGCGGTCGAAGAAGCTGAAGGTCTCCACCCGGCGCGGGTTCTCCAGCGGTCGCCAGATCCGCTCGCCGGCGCCGGTGGCGATGGCCAGCCCGTCGCTGTCATGGATCTCGGGCCGCCAGTCGATCGAGGCGCGCTCGCGCTCCGAGTACCAGTACATGCTGGTCAGCGGCGCGACGCCGAGCCGCTCCACCGCCTGCCGCATGAAGAGCCGGGCCGAGATCTCCATCCGGTGCCCCGCGCCGTCGCGCCCGCGCCGGAGACCGAAGCGATAGGCCCCGGTCAGCGAGGGGCCGTCGAGCATCCCCCAGACGGTCAGATCGTCCTCCGGCGTCTCGGCCGGACCGATCCAGAAGGCGGTGAAGCGGGGGAACTCCTCGGGTTTGGACAGGCCCGAATCCACCGCGATCCCGCGCGCCGAAAGCCCGTATTGCGCCTCCGGCCCGTCGGTGCGGAAATAGGAGGCGCCGAGAAAGGAGATCCAGTCCGGCTTCAGCCCCGGCCGCATGACGCGGAACCCGGCGACGCCGATCTCATGCGGCAGCGCCATGGCCGGGCTGTCGGCGGGGATGTCGAAATCCTCGCGGGTGAATCTCGCCTCGCGCGCTTCGCCGTTCTCGACCAGATGGATCGCCACCGGCTCCTTGAAATAGCGGCCGGGATGAAAGGTCTGGATCGGGGAATCCGGCCCCGCCGGCGTCAGCGAGGCGTCGTCGCGAAAGCGGATGCGCCAATGGGCGTCGTAATCAATCCGCTGCAACACCTCCGCCGCCTCGACCGGCGTCGGCGCATAGGGGGCGGCGGCGCGGGCGCGGGCGTCCTCGGTCAGCGTCTCGAAGGAAAAGGCCGCGGCCGGCCCCCGGCCCGAGGCCAGGGCGACGCCCGGCGCGAAGGCCGCGCCGGCGAGCGCGCCGATGAGGCGAAGCGCCTCGCGCCGGTTGGGATCGGAGGTTTCGGCGGGGAACAGGGGGGCTGATCTGGTCACGCAAGTCTCTCTGCTGGCGCCGCCCGGATTGGACTGCGGCGCGGGCAGAACATGGGCCGACGCGCCGCCCCCCGCAAGAGCCAAGACGAGGGCGCGGCCCTGTCCCTTCGCCTCGATGTCGATCGCCTCCGGCGCCCCGGCCGGAAGATGGCGCTTGATCTGGCGGCCCGAACCGCCGGCGATCCGCCCGTTCTCGCCCGGATCCTGCATCGCTCCCGGGGGTCAGGCGGCTTCGCCCGCCTCCCCCGGCGCCTCCCCGGCCTGGGTGAGGAAGGAGATGAGGAGGTTCTCGATCTCCAGGACCGGGCCTTTCCGGGAGCCCATGCTCTCCTCCTCAATCCTTCAGCGACTGTTCGCGAAGCCCGTCGGCCAGAAGATTGAGGCCGAGGACGAGGCTCATCAGCGCCGCCGCCGGCGCCAGCGCCGGATGCGGGTAGATCGACAGCAGTTTCCGGCCATCATTGATGGTGGAGCCCCAGTCGGCGCTCTCCGGGCTGACCCCGAGGCCGAAAAAGCCGAGCGTGCCAAGAAGGATCGTCGTGTAGCCGATCCGCAGGCAGAAATCGACGATCAGCGGCCCGCGGGCGTTCGGCAGGATCTCCCACAGCATGATGTAGAACGGCCCCTCGCCGCGGGTCTGCGCCGCGGAGACGTAATCGCGGGTCTTGATGTCCATGGTCAGGCCGCGGACGATGCGAAAGACGGTCGGCGAGTTCACGAAAACCACCGAGACGAAGACATTGAGCAGATTGGGGTCCATCGCGAAGACGCCGAGCGGGTCGGCGTTGAAGGCGAGGCCGGAATAGGCCCAGAAGCCGATCACCAGCGTCCCCGCCAGCAGCGGGACCAGCACTTCGCGCCGCGTCTCGTAACGGCTGTAGAACAGCACCCAGAAAAAGACGATCGGGAAAAGGAACAGCACCGAAGCGAGCACGGTCGGGATCCCGGTCTCGCGGATTTCCGGCGTCACCAGCAGGTAAAAGAGCAGGATCACCGGGAAGGCCAGCACCAGATTGGCCAGGAAGGAGAGCGCCGCATCCATCCGCCCGCCGAAATAACCCGCCGGCAGGCCCAGGGTGACCCCGACCATGAAGGCGAAGAGCGTCGCCAGCGGCGCGATCGCCAGCACCGATGTCGAACCATGGACCATGCGCGAGAACACATCTCGCCCGAGATTGTCGCCGCCGAGCAGGTAATACTCGCCCTCGACATTCGGGTGGGCCGATCCCGGGGGCTTGTTCTTCAGCCCCGCGACCTGATCCAGCGCGCCGAAAGTCGCGATCTGGTCGGCGAAGATCGCGGTCAGCAGCCAGAACAGCACGATGCCGAGGCCGATCATGCCGATCGGGGAATCCATCAGCTTGCCATAGAGGCTCAGCCGCCGCTTGAACCTGATCGAAAGCGCGAAAATGACCACCAGCCCGATCCAGACCGACAGGAACCGCATGAACATGGCGCCGATGATCGCGCCCCAGCCGAGAGCCTCCATCATCCCGCCCCCCTATTTCACGCGGATGCGCGGATTGAGAAAGACATAGCCGATATCGGAGATCAGCTGCGTCACCAGCACCACGAAGACCGCGACCACCGAACAGCCGAGCAGCATGTCGATGTCGTTATTCCCCGCCGCCTGCACCAGGAGCCAGCCGAAGCCCTTGTAGTTGAACAGGGTCTCGACGATGACGACGCCGGTCAGCAGCCAGGGGAACTGGAGCATGATGACGGTGAAGGGCGCGATCAGCGCGTTCCTGAGCGCGTGTTTCATCACCACATTGCGAAAGGTCACCCCCTTCAGCCGCGCGGTGCGGATATATTGCGCGGTCATCACCTCGGCCATGGAGGCGCGGGTCATCCGGGCGATATAGCCCATGCCGTAAAGCGCCATGGTCATCACCGGCAGGGTGAAATTCTCGAAGGTGACGCCGCTGTCGATGGCCGAGGTCGCCGTGCCCTTGAACCATTTCAGCCCCACGACCGAAGAGGCGAAGACCACGATCATCACCACGCCGGAAACATATTCCGGCGTCGCCGTGGTGGCGATGGCGAAAGTCGAAAGCGTGCGGTCGGTGCGCGAGCCCTCGCGCATCCCCGCCAGCACGCCGAGCACCAGCGCCGCCGGCACCATCACCACCATCACCCAGAACATCAGCACGCCGGTGGCGGCGAGTCTGGTTCCGATGATGCCGCCGGCGGTCTCCTTGAAGACGGTGGAATAGCCCCAGTAACCCTGAAGCACGCCGCAGAAGGTCGGCGGGTCCTGCTCCGCCCCGGCGGCGCGGCAACGCACGCTCGCCCCCGAATCCGGCTCCGGGTGGCGATAGGGAACGACGCCCAGCCATTGGCCGTAGCGTGAAATCAGCGGCTGGTTGAAACCGTTCTTGTCCAGCCAGCTTTCGACCTGCGCGTCCGACATGCGGACATTGCCCTCGCTCTTGGCGAGCTTCTCCAGATTCGGCGGGAGATTGGTCAGGAAAAAGACGACGAAGGTCAGGCAGAGCGCGGTGAGGATCATCGCCCCTATGCGTCGCGCGAGGAAAGTCGCCATTCCGGCCCCTCCATCAGAGCTACCGCAGATATCCGAACATGGGCGCTCTCGCGCCCGCGTCATGCGCGGCGGCGCTCATCGCCGCCGCGCCAGGGCCCGGTCAGGATTCCTCGAGCCAGTAGTCCGCCATATGGATCTCGTAGGTCGGGTGCATGTCCGCGCCCTTCACCCCCGGCCTGACATGACGGTAGAGCGAGCGCCAGTAGGGTTGGACCAGCACCCCCTGCTCCTGCATGATCTCCTCGATCCGCTTCATCACCTCGCGCCGCTTGTCCACGTCGGCGATGGCCATGGCCTTGTCCAGCTCGGCGTCGAACTCCGCGTTGGAGAAGGCGGATTCATTCCAGGCCCCGCCGGACTTGTAGGCGAGCGCAAGCACCTGCACCCCGAGCGGGCGCATGTTCCATTCGGTCGCCGAGAACGGATATTTCGTCCAGTCGTTCCAATATGTGGAGCCCGGCAGGATGGTCCGCTTGATCTTGATCCCGGCGTCGCGGATCTGGGCGGCGACGCTGTCGCAGCTGTCGCGCTGCCAGTTGTCGTCAAGCGAGATCAGCTCGAATTCATGTTCGGCGAGGCCGGCGGCCTCGATCTCCGCCAGGGCGGCGGCGGGATCGGGGGTCTGCGGCGGCAATTCGGCGTATTCGGGATGGATCGGACAGACATGGTGGTTCTCCGCCACCGTGCCGCGCCCGCCATAGCCGAGTTCGAGCACCACATTGTTGTCCACCGCCTTCACCAGCGCCCGCCGGACCTCGATCCGGTCGAAGGGCGCGGCCAGTTGGTTGAACCGCACCGAAAGCGTCGCGGAGGTCACAGCCTCGGACCGCTCCCAGCCGATCGCGTCCATGATGTCCACGAAATCGCCGGTGGTCTCGTAGAGCAGGTCCACCTCCTCGGATTCGGCGGCCGAGACCCAGGCCGAGGTGTCGGAGCCGAAATCGGAGAACTCGATCCGGTCGAGCCAGGCGCCCTCGCGCCACCACTGGTGATCGGGGGCCCTGACCAGCACGCCCTTGACGCCGACCTCGAAGCTCTCGGGGACATAGGGACCGGTGCCGATCGGATTGTCGGCCGGATCGCCGCCTGTATAGGAGGGATGCACGATCGCCGCCGGGTAATCGGACATGCCCGGAATGATGGTGATGTCGGGCGCGCTCAGATGCAGCTTCACGACATGCGTGTCCGCAACCTCGATCGCGCCTTCGCGGGCCGCGCCGGTCTCCGCGTCGATCAGCGGCGCCATGCGCGCGGCCATGGAGTTGCCCTCCATCTTGCTGTCGCACCAGCGCGTGATGTTGTGCGCCACGTCCTCGGCGGTGAAATCCTCGCCATTGTTCCACTTCACGCCCTTGCGGACATTCAGCGTGTATTCGGTGGCGTCGTCGCTCACCTCCCAGCTTTCCAGAAGCATCGGCTCGAAAGTGCCGTCGCGATGGTAGCGCACCAGATATTCCAGCCAGCCGCGCATGAAATTCGCGATCTGCGACCAGTCGGCGACGCGCGGGTCCTTCAGCGCCTTCAGCTCCATCTGGATGCGGAGCGCGCCGCCGGGCTTGCCCTGCGCCTTCGCGGCCATCGGCGCGGCGAGGTCGATCGCGCCATAGGCTGCGGCCGCGGTGGCGCCGAGCGCGCTGGCGCGGGTCAGAAATTCCCGCCGGTCAAGGAGACCGGCCTTGCATTCCTGCGCATACATGGCGACGGCGCGATGAAGCGGGCCGCCGGACAGCGTGTCTCGGGACTTGGTCATGATTGTCTCCCTATTGTCTCCGGGCGCGGGCTCCGCACCCGAAGATAACCGTTCCGACCGGGCTTTTCGTACTCGGTTTCGTAGCGCCGCCGTCGGATCTTGCGGCCAATTCTGGACCCGCGACCCTCCGCACTTCAACCCCTTCATGCGAAAACTTGCACCGGGCGACTCAGACGACGCGCGCTAAAAGCGACGTCATGATGTCGCCTTTTCACCTCATGCGCCACCCCCTACGGAGCGGGTCCGGGGCTGGACGATCATTCGAAACGCGGCCGGCGCGACCGGCGCTCAGAGCCAGTCGCGCAACATCGCCACCAGCGGTCTGTCGGCGGGGGGCATCGGATAATCGCCGAGCGCGCCGGGGCGGACCCATTTCAGCTCCTGCCCTTCACGCGGGCTGGCGACGCCTTCCCATTTCCGGCAGGCGAAAAGCGGCATGAGGAGGTGGAAATCCTCATAGGAATGGCTGGCGAAGGAAAGCGGGGCGAGACAGCTTCGCCAGGTCCCGATCCCCAGTTCCTCATGCAACTCGCGGATCAGCGCGGCCTCGGGCGTCTCGCCCGGTTCGACCTTGCCGCCCGGAAACTCCCAGAGCCCGGCCAGGGACTTGCCCTCCGGCCGGCGCGCCAGCAGCACCCGGCCGTCGCGGTCGATCAGCGCGACGGCGGCGACGAGAACCAGTTTCAAGAGCGGTAATCCGCGTTGATCTGGATGTAGCTGTGCGTCAGATCGCAGGTCCAGACCTCGGCCCGGCCCGAACCAACGCCGAGATCGACCGCGATCTCGATCTCGCCCCGCTTCATGTAGGCGGCGCCGGCCTCCTCGGTGTAGGAGGCGGCGACCCAGCCCTTTTCCGCAACCAGCACGTCGCCGAAACGGATCGAGAGCCTGTCGCGCTCCGCCGGCTCGCCGGATTTGCCGACCGCCATGACCACGCGGCCCCAGTTCGGGTCCTCGCCGGCGATGGCGGTCTTCACCAGCGGCGAATTGGCGATGGCGCGGGCGATCACCCCGGCGGAAACGTCGGATTGCGCGCCTTCGACCTTCACCGCGACGAATTTGGAGATCCCCTCCCCGTCGAAGACGATCTGGCGGGCGAGGTCGATCAGCACCTCGCGCAGCGCCGCCTCGAACGTCCTGGCGCGCGGGTCGGCCGCATCGGCGATCGGGGCGCCGCCGGCCTTGCCGGTCGCGGCGACGATCAGCGTATCCGAAGTGGAGGTGTCGCCATCGACGGTGGCGGCGTTGAAGCTGATCTTCACC
The DNA here is from genome assembly GCA_047974395.1 of Pikeienuella sp. Lineage (GTDB taxonomy): Bacteria > Pseudomonadota > Alphaproteobacteria > Rhodobacterales > Rhodobacteraceae > Pikeienuella. Next base: position 10,746 of record JBKECG010000305.1, read on the forward strand.
GCCTCCGCCACCATGGACCGCAAGAGGGGCTGCGCGATCGGCGCGTCGGTGAAGACGAAGGCGAGCATGGTCGCCATGTCGGGCGCGATCATGCCGGAGCCCTTGGCGAAACCGGCGATGGCGACCCGGACGCCGTCCAGTTCGATCACCTTGCCGGCGCCCTTGGGGAAGGTGTCGGTGGTCATGATCGCGTCGGCGGCGTCGCGGATCGCGCCGGCGGAAAGCCGCGCGGTCATGTCGTCGAGATGGGCGGTGATCCGCTCGGCCGGCAGCTTCTCGCCGATGACGCCGGTGGAGGCGATGAAAACGCCCGCCGCCTCGCCGCCGACCGCTTTCGCGGCGGCCTTGGCCACGGTCTCCACGCCCTTCATGCCGGCGTCGCCGGTGAAGGCGTTGGCGTTGCCGGAATTGACCACGATGGCCATCGGCCCCTTCGCCGGCCGGGTTTCAAGCGCCGCCAGCCGGGCCCGGCACCAGTCGATCGGCCCCGAGCGGGTGGAGGAGCGGGTGAGCGTTCCGGCGACCGCCGAGCCTTCGGCGATCTCGGCCAGCATCACGTCCTTGCGGCCCTTGTAGCGGACCCCGGCCTCGGCCGCGGCGAAGCGGACCCCGCCCACGGCGGGCAGGTCGGGAAAGGGCCTCGCGAAGGGCGAGACAGCGCCCTTCGCCTTGGTCTTCGGCGCCAGCCGCGCGATCTCCGCCTCGACCAAAGCCAGTTCGGCCCGCAGCGTTTCGGCGCGGGCGCGAAGGCTGGCGATCTCCTGCGTTCCGGTTCCCTTGTCGGCGCTCATCCGCGTCACTCCTCCTGCGGGGTTTATTCGGCGATCAGACTGTCGTCGCGAAGCGAGGAGAGGCCGGGCTTGCCCTCGGGGATCACGATATCCCCTGCGGCGCGCAGCTCCTCCAGCAGCTTCATTGTCTCTTCGCGGGTCAGCTCGCCGATCAGATCCTCGCGGACCTCCTCCAGCGGCGGGGCCGCGCGGTCGCGGATCTCCTCCAGCTTGATCACGTGCCAGCCGAACTGGGTCTTCACCGGATCCGAGACCTGTCCGGCTTCAAGCGCGAAGGTGGCCGCCTGAAACTCGGCGACCATCTGACCCTCGGTGAACCAGCCGAGATCGCCGCCCTGCGGGCCGGAAGGGCCCTTGGACCGCTCCTTCGCCAGTTCGGCGAAATCGGCGCCCTCGGCGCGGGCGAGGCCCGCGATCTCCGCGGCCTCGGCCTCGTCATCGACCAGAATATGGCGCGCCTTGTATTCCTTCACCGCCGGGGCCTCGGCGTAGCGGGCCTGCTAGGCGGCCTCCACCGCCTCGGGGGTGATCGCCTCGTTCAGCCGGTCGCGGACGAAAAGCTCGGCGAGGAAGCTGGTGCGCTGGATGGCGAGCCCGCGCCTGATCTCCGGCCGCTCCGGCAGGCCGGCGTTCTCCGCCGCCTGGCGCAACAGGATCTGGCTGGTGATCTGCTCCAGCAGCCCGGTATAGAGCATGTCGTCGGCGATCGACTGATACTGGGCCGGCAGCTCCGCGCGGAGCGCGATCAGGTCGCGCAGCGTCACCTCCTCGCCGTTCACGGTGGCGATCACCTGATCGGGATCGGCGGGGATCTCCGCCGCCCTGGGCTCGTCGATCGAGGGGTTCCCGTCCTCATCGGCGCCGAGGGGCGCGGCGAAAAGCAGGAAGGCGGCGAAAGGCAGGATATGGGGCGCGACAAGACGCATGGAGACCCTCCGGGCGACCGGATCAAGGCCCGGCCTTCGCATTGCAGGACCGGCTCCGCCGAAACGGGCGCCGATGACAGGCCCCGCGGCGTTGACAGCATGAGGGTCGGCGCATACATCTCGCCCCGGCCCACGGGCCCGAACGGCGCGCGACGCCCCCATCTACGATGAAGGGCCGCGGCGGCCAAGCGCCCCCGGCGTCGCCCGTCCTTCCCCGCGCGAC
>JBKECG010000308.1:0-3068 GCA_047974395.1 Pikeienuella sp.
GGCGGAAATCTCCTGCGTCGCACGACGAGGAGAAATACAAATGGCGGCATCTGGTCGAGAACTTCTTCCAGAATCTCAAGGAATTCAAACGCATCGCCATGCGCGCCTGCAAGACTGACCGCAGCTTCGAAGCCATGATCAACATCGCCGCAACCGTCATCGCATCAAGATAAACCTCAACAAGCCCTAAGAAGCCATGAACTTCCAGAATTGCGTCCGCGACATCTTCTTGCGGAACTTCACCTGCTCCGTCATCGAGGCCCCGTGAAGGTGGAAAACACTTTTTGCCAGATCCATGCCGATCATCGTATCTTTCGTCACGGTTGCCGTTCTCCCTGCTTCGCGGCCAAGCGCCGCCTTTGGCGCTCTACGATGTCGTCCGGGTTGGGCGGCAACCACCCTATCTACCGTGGTCTAATTTTCCACCGCCGATCAGCGTATGGTCGGCGAAATCCCGGGCCTGGCGGTCATGGTCGTCTTACCGGCGATGGAAATGGGGGCCGGAAGACCGGCCCCCAGAGGCTATTTCCAGCGAGCCGGATTCCAGGCTTCGCGGTCCAGATCGAGGTCCGGAAACTTGGCCGGGTCGAAGATCGGCCGGGCGACGCCGTCCTTGAGCTGCGCGCGGAAGTCGGCGATGATGCGCAGCGCGGTTGGGAACAGCATCAGGATGGCCATGAGGTTCACCAGCGCCAGAACACCCATCATCGGATCCGAGAAGAAGAAGACCGCCGTGGCGCCCGGCGCCGTGGCGCCGAGGAAGACGAGGCCGAGGATCAGCACCCGCAGCACGATGACCGCGTTTCTGGACTTCGTGATCGCCGCCAGGGCGTTCTCGCCGAGGTAGGTGTTGTAGATGATCGACGAGAAGGCGAAGAGCAGGATCGCCGCGGTCAGCGCATAGCGCGACCAGTCCCCGAAATGGCTGGCCAGAGATTGCTGCGTCAGCACCACGCCGTCGACGCCCTCGGCGCCGGCCACATAGACATCGCCCAGCAGAATGATGAAGGCCGTGCAGGAGCAGATGACGATGGTGTCGATGAAAACCGAAAAACTCTGGGTGACGCCCTGGCTGACAGGGTGCCGGACAAGCGCGGTGGCCGCGATGTTTGGCGCCGACCCGAGGCCCGCCTCGTTCGAGAACAGGCCGCGACGCAGCCCCTGCGCGATGGCCGCGCCCATGCCGCCGGCGACCGCCTGCTCGTAACCGAACGCGCCCGAAACGATCCGTGAGATGACGGCGGGGATTTCGGCGATATTGATGACGATGACCAGCGCCGCCATGGCCAGATATCCAAGCGCCATGACCGGAACCACCACGTCCGACGCCTTGGCGATGCGCTTGATCCCGCCGAAGATCACGAGGCCGGTGATCACGGTCAGAACCGCGCCGGTGACATATCGGTCGAGCCCGAGCGAATCCTCCACCGCGCCGGCCACCGTATTGCCCTGGAACGCGTTGAAGCCCAGACCGAAAGCCGCCAGCAGGCAGATGGCGTAGATCACGGCCAGCCAGTTATACTGCCGCCCGAGACCGCGCCGGATATAATCGGCCGGGCCGCCGCGAAAGCTGTGCTCTCCATCCTTGCTCTTGTAGACCTGAGCCAGAGTGCATTCCACGAGACTGGTGGCCATGCCGACCAGAGCGATGCACCACATCCAGAATACGGCGCCCGGCCCGCCGAGAGAAATGGCCACGGCGACGCCGGCGATATTGCCGCCGCCGACGCGGCCGCCCACCGACACCAGAAGCGCTTCGCGCGCGCTGATCGCATTGGGGTCCGCATTCTGGTTCCGGCCTGACAGCACGCGGAACATGCGGCCAAAAAAGCGCAGCTGGATGAAATCCGACATGATCGTGATGAACACGCCAAAGACCACCAGGATGGGGATCAGCGCCCAGCCCCAGGTCAGGCTGTCGACATAGCCGAACAGCGTTTTCAGAAGTTCCATAGTCTCCTCCACTTACGCGGGCGTGGCCGCAGGTTATTTTGTTGTTGGCGGCGGGGCTTCCCACGCCGTCCTCGCGATGGACTCAGGGACTCTCTTCAGAAGATAACTCGCCCGAAAGATCAAGCTAGAGGCGAGTCAGCGCCGCCTTGGCGGTCTCCACGCCGCCATTCTCGACCCCAGCGCGCCAAAGCCGCGCTGGCGGCACAGGTTCCCGGCGCAAGCCCGCCATTCTCGCATTGACTGATAACGCGGAGGCGGCAAGGCAGTGATGCTGCAGCCTGGTTCGCAGAACGCGTTCTGCCGGAATTCGTCGATCGCGTGCTGCCGATCGATCGACGGTCGCGATCCGATGCGCGCAGCTGCATGTTCCCGGCCCGCGCTCCGACCGCGATACGTTGATCACCGCTCTGCATGTTTTTGGCGTAAGGCGCGCGAGGTCTTGTTGAGCGGCTGAACTACGAAACGGAATATGCGCGCCGCGACCGCGCCCGTATGCTTGGGGTTGAACCGATCATCCGCCCGTTGGCCCCATCGCTCCCGTCACCTGGTTGTGTCGCGAAATTTTCCCTTGGCCAGAGACGGTTGGTTGTGGTGATCCCGCCCTCCATGTCCTCATCGGCGACATAGCGGATGCCGACGATGAAATCGGGGCCGCAACGGTCCCGAATCGCCTGCAGCACCTCCATCGAGAACCGCATCCGGTTTTCGAGATCGCCGCCATAGGCGCCGTCCATGAAATTGGTCGCCGGGGACCAGAACTGGTCCAGAAGATGGCCATAGGATTGCAATTCGATTCCGTCGAGCCCCGCCGCCTGCATCCGCTCGGCGGCGTCGACGTAATCGGCGCGAATCCGCTCTATATCCCAGATCTCGGCGCGTTTCGGGAAGGCGCGATGCGCCGGCTCGCGCTCATGCCCGGCCGAGATCACCGGCAGCCAGTCCGCCTTGTCCCAGCGGGTGCGCCGGCCGAGATGGGTGAGCTGGATCATCACCGCGCATTCATGCTCGTGGCATTCGTCGACGAGCTTCTTCATCCAGCCGACGACCTCATCCTTCCAGGCGAGGATGTTGTTGAAGACCGGCGGGCTGTCCCGCGAGACGGAGGCCGAACCCGC
>JBKECG010000310.1:0-2403 GCA_047974395.1 Pikeienuella sp.
TTCAGCTCATTCAGGAAACGCGCGGCGTAGGCGGCGTTCAGCGACGGCTCGAACATCGCGTCGAGCGAATCGAACGCCTCGCCATGCCAGCGGAAATTGATCTGGAAACAGCCCATGTCGAAAGAGCGCGCGCCGGCCGCATGGCGGGCGCGGACGAAGGCCAGCGCCTCCTCGCGCGTGTCGAACCAGAACCCTTCCCCCTCCATGTTCACGGTCCAGGGCCAGGGCAGGAGCGCGCCCCCGACGCGCCGCCCGGTCTCCGTCCGGGTCAGCGCCCGGAGGCTAGCGGCCGGAACCCCGCCCGGCGCGGCGCCGGCCGCGGCGTCGCAGATCGCCGCCACCTCTTCGGGCGCCCGCTGGCTGGCGGCGGCGAATGGCGCGGCGAGAAGGATGAAAAGAACGCCAAGCGCGCGCATCGGCTCAGCCCCCGCCGATCAGCGGAATCAGCCGGTCGCGCCAGAGCGCGATCAGCCCTTCGGACATGTAGCCCATGCAGATCCAGAAGGTGATCGCGACCGCGGCCAGCTTGGGCACGAAGGTCAGCGTCATCTCCTGCACCGAGGTCAGCGCCTGAAAGAGCCCGATCGCCAGCCCGACTACCAGCGCCACCGCGAGCGTGGGCAGCGCGGTGACGAAACTCAGCCAGAGCATCGCCCTGGTGATGTCGATGATCTCGTCGGCGCTCATCGCCGGCCCCGCGCGGCCGGTCAGACCGGCATGCGCAGGATTTCCTGATAGCTCTCCACGACCTTGTCGCGGATCGCGATCGCGCTTTGCAGCGCCACTTCGGCGCTGGCCAGCGCCGAGACCACGGATTGCGGATCGGCGCGTCCGACCAGCCCGGCCTGGGAAACCTCCTCCGCCTGGCGCAGGGTTTCGATGAAGCTCTTCGCGGCTCCGGCCGCGGTCTCGCCGGCGCCCGGCCCCCTGGCGGCGCCCTCTCCGGGGCGGATCGAACTGATCGCCGCCTGATAGGCGCGGCTCACCAGCGATGCGTTCATGACCATCCTGTTTCCCTTTCCGGGTTGAAGAATTCAGCGGCGCAGAAGTTCGAAAAGCGAGGAAAGCATCCTGCGCGACTGATCGAACATGCGCAGATTGGCCTCATAGGATCGCTGCGCCTCGCGCGCGTCGGCGATCTCGATCATCATCTCGACATTGGAGCCGTCATGATAACCCTCGGCGTCGGCCAGCGGGTGGGCGGGTTCATAGACCCGCTCCAGCGGGCTCTGATCCAGCGAGACGCGCCTGGCGGCGACGGCGCGGGCGTCATCCGCCTCGCCCATCATCGCCTCGAAGCTCACCAGCTTGCGCCGGAAGCCGGGCGTGTCGGCGTTGGCGATGTTCTCGGAGACGACGCGCAGCCGCGTCGCCTGCGCGTCCATCCCGCTCGACGCGGCGGAGAGCCCTTTCAGAAGATCGCTCATCGCCGGCCGATCGCCATGCGCAGAAGATCCATCGACTTGCCGTAAACGCCGAGCGCAAGCTGGTGATCGGCCAGCGCCCGCGCGCCGCGCACCATCTGATCCTCCAGCGAGACGGAGTTGCCGTTGGGCGAATCGGCGCCCAGGCGGGTGATCTCGAAAGCGGGCTCCGCCGGCGCGCCGATGCGCGCGGCGTCATAACCGAGATGGCCGGGCCGGGTGGCGGCGGGCGCGAAGACGGCGGCGCCGCGCGCCCCCTCCCCCCGCCCGGCGTCATAGGTTTCGGCGAAGGATCTCAGATCGCGGGCGCGATAGCCGATCGTGTCGGCGTTGGCGACATTCTCGGCGATCAGGCCCTGGCGCCCCGAGGCGTGGGCGGCCAGCCCTCGGGCCATGTTCAATATTGTCAGGTCGAAAGCCACGGGCGGTTTCTCCATCCGGTTCGCGTCGAAAGCCGGTCTTAAGGATCAAGCCTTTAGAAGAGGTAACTTGATGAATCAGGTTTCAGACGAATTGCGGAGGTTCCGATGATCGACGTCGCGATGCTGGAGGCGGAGCTTCAGCGCGATCCGCAACGCCGGCGCTGCGGGCGGGTGGCGGCGGCCGATGGCGGCGCGCTGCTCATCGCCGGGCTGGGCGACGAGGCGCGGCTCGGCGACCGCATCCTGCTCGCCCCGCGCCCGGATGCGGAGGGGATCGGCGGCGAGATCGTCGCCCTGGCCGAATCGGGGGGCGAATCGGCGGGCGAACCGACCGCGCGGGCGATGGCGCTCGGCCATGGCGAACGGGGGGTCGCGCTTGCCGCCCCGCCGACCGCGCCGCCCGGTGCGGTGGCAGCTGCCACGTTCGACACATTCCGCGACGAGGTCGACTGGCTGGTCGAGACGGTCATCGGCCGCCGCGCTGCAGGCGTGCCCTGGGCCGACCAGGCGGTCCTCGTCAGGCGCAACGCCCTCCTCGCACCCATTTTCGAGGCGCT